>VHCO01000242.1 GCA_016871715.1 Verrucomicrobiota bacterium | reverse complement strand
CGCCTTGATACAGCCACAACGCCCCGGCCTCTTGGCTGAAGGTCCCGTTCTGGTTGAACACCCAGTCCGCATTGACGCTGCCCGCGTCGGTCTTGGTAAAGGCCGCACCCGCGTCCACCGTGAAGGTGGCGGACCGATTGCCGAATTCCCGGGTGAGACCAGTCCCGCCCTCGCACACAAAACGCGCTCCCGCGTGGTTGGCCAGTGTGGCCGGGCCGTTGTAGCACCGGGCTCGCAACAACCCGCCGGTCCAAGTAATCGTCCCGTAGTTGTGCAGCACTGCGTAGTCCCCAAACCGCTTCTCGCCGCCGCCGCTGAAGACAGCCGTCGTGTCGTTGGTCAACGTAACGGTCCCAAGCAACCAGCCGCCTGACCATTCGTGGACCGCCCCATCCGTCGTCTCCACGGTGCCGCCCGCGCCCGTCCCGTTCAGGTTCCCTCCGCTGTGCCGCAGATTGACCCCCTGCAAGCGCAGCGTGCCGTTCAACTGCACCTCGCCCGCCGTGAGGCGCGCCTCGCCCGCCCCGACTATCGGCAGGTCCCCCTGCAACACATGGGTGCCCCCGCCAAAACCCAGTACCGCCCCGTTCAGGTTGGTGTAACTGCCCGAGCTGGACCCGCCTTGCCGCAGCCACAGCGCTCCGCCCCCCTGACTGAAGGTCCCATTCTGGTTGAACACCCAGTCCGCATTGACGTTGCCTGCATCGGTCTTGGTGAAGGCCGCACCCACGTCCACCGTGAACGTGGCGGACCGATTGCCGAATTCCCGGGTCAGGGCCGTTCCGCCCTCGCACGTAAAGCGCGCGCCAGCGTAGTTGCGCAACGTAGCCGGCCCGCTATAGCACCGGGCCCGCAACAACCCGCCCGTCCAAGCGATCGTGCCATAGTTCTGTAGGGAGGCTGAGTCCGCAAAGACCTTGTCTGCGGTGCCCGTGAACAAGGCTCTCGACTGGGCGGTTAACGTGAGGCTGCCATACAACCACCCCCCGGACCATTCGTACAGGCCGCCGCCGCTGGTGGTCAGAAAACCGCCGTCCCCCGTCATCGAGAAGTTGCCGGCTTGCTGGTGGAACCGGACACCCTCGAGAACGAGCTGTCCGTCGAGGTCGACTTGGTTTCCCACCAGGCGCACGGTGCCCTGACCCGTGAAACGCGCGCCATCGGCCAGGTAGGTGCGGGTGTTCAAGGTCAACTCGCCCATGTCCATGCGCACCTCCCCACGCAGGTCGAGCACGATCGAACCGATCATGCTGTTCGTGCCGGCCGACTTGCGCAAGACCGCGGCCGGCGACATCAAGACATTGAAGTCACGGTTCGCGTACTGCCGGTCGAAGGCGGCACCACCCGCCAGTAGATGGAAAGTTGCACCGTCCCGCACGTTGAGCGCGGCCGATCCGTTGTAACACCGGCCCCACAATGGGAAAGGTCCCAGCCAGTTAACGGTTCCGTAGGTGTCCACGACCGCCCCATCCATGATGGCCTTTTCCCCGGCCCCAGCATAATTGAGCGTGGCGCCCGCTTCGATCCGGCACGTGCCATAGAGCCGCCCCGCGCTCCAATTCCAGGCCCCGCCCAGCGCCGCTATCTTATTGGTGCCGGCCAACTCGCCACCCTGGTGGTTCAACACCGCGACCGTCAACCCGGCCGAGGTCAACCTACCGCCGTTCAGGTCCACGCCGTACTGGTTGAACTCGCCCAGGGCGGTGGCATCGGGTTGGCCCGAGTTGATCACGGCGACGGCATGAGGGGGCGGCACACCCGCCGGATTCCAGTTCGCCGGGTTATCCCAACGATGGTTGTCGTTGCCCGGAACGCCGTCGGTGAAGCTGCCCGCGGTCCAGGTCCAAACCGGGTGTTCCTGCGTCAGGGCCGAGCACAGGTCGAGCCCGATAACGGCCAACAACGCCACCATCCGGCTGCCCCACCCATACCTCGGGGTCCAATCCTCGCGCCAATCGCTGCCCCAGTTCGTCTTCATGATCCTTTGCCTTCTTCGTGCGGCGCCCGCCGCCAACGCCACGCGAGGTCAGTCATGCCAATTGCATTCTTCATTTCGGGACGCTCACCGCCGCCCCGCCCCATCCGGACGCCCAGTCTTCTCCCTTTTCATATTCCCGCGCCCCCACCCGCCCGACTGGCGATCAGGCGGGCAGCCCCTACTCATGAGTCACCGAGACGGACCACAAGCCGGCGGTAGGGCGCGCAGTCCTCTGCGCGCCGCGGCCTCCAGTGTCGACGCCTGTTTGCGGCGCGCAGAGGACCGCGCGCCCTACCGGCAGACTGTAGTCTATCCCTGGCTCTCATCGGTTAGCCAACACTCGCAACGCCGCCGGGGCCACAACGACTACGGCCCCTCGAGTACGCGGAAGTACCCAGCCGGAGCGTCCATGGGCGCCTCCCAGTTGTTGACCGCGCCAGGCTCGGGGATTGTCTGCACCGTTCGCCAAAGGCCGTCGCCCGGCAGACTGGGTGTAACCTGCAGGTGCTGCGGTTTGCCCGCCTGCACCCGGCCCGTCGAGGTGATCTGCAGGTCCATCCCCACCCGCTGAAACCCGGTAATCCGGATCTCCGGAGGCGGCCCGCCATTGGCTTCGAAGTAATAGACACTGTTGCGCCAGGCCCAGTCCGGGTCCGCCCAACCGCCATGCATCACCAACCGGTCGATCTCGGGGAAATAGCTCAGCGCATAGTCGATCGTGGGCGGAGGCGAGACCGACGGCTTCAGCACCGACCAGCGGCTCCCATCGAAGCCCCAGGTGTCCCCAGGCCACAGTGGCGGACCATCGCGTTGGATGATCTCGCCCCCGAACAACACCACCAACTGGCTCTTGGGCTCGTACGCCAAGTCAAACACCCAACGCCGCAGATCCGTCCCGCCCGCCTCCGGCAGCAGCGTCCAAGTCGTCCCGTCGAACGTCCAGGTATCGTTGTGGATCATCGTCAAACACACCATCTGGCCGCGCCCCGAATCGAACACCATCCCGCCCCCCGCCGCTCCCCTGGGCGTGGCATTCTCGTCCGCTAACAACGACCAGTCCGTTCCGTCCCAAGCCCAGGTCTCGTTCGGGTTCTCCGGGCCTGGCCAACCGTCGGCGCCCACCAACACCGTCTTGCGCCGCAGCGGGTCGTACTGCAGGAGGGCGCCGTCGCTGCATTGGATCGGCGTGGTCGCCGCCGCGATCTTGGCCCAGGTCGAGTCCTTCAACTCCCATACCTCCGGACCCGAGTCCGTGTACAACACGACCACGTCCCGGTGCGAGTCGTAGGCCACCTCGACATCGTGCCCGGCCGGCGGTGGAATGGGCGACGGCAACTGCGACCATGAACCGTCCGGGGCGCCCGACCAAATGTCCACCGACCCACCCGGCTCGAACCCCGCCCGCGTCGCCAACACCAATCGACCGCGTTGGCTGTCGTAGGTCATGTCGTGATGCACCGCGTGCGGCGAGGTCGCGTGTGTGTGCTGGGTCCAGGTGACCGCGGCCTGGCCGCTGACCAACAGCGCGCCCCCACTCGCCCCTAGAAGCGCGGCCGCACCTAAACAGAACGATGCCTTGGTCCCTAGCCCCCAGCCCCTGCGCCCGGTGCTCCGCCCCCATCCAAATCCTAAATCCGAAATCCTAAATCCTAAATCCCCCCACCTCGGCTCCTCTCCCCAGGCCTCGCGCCACAGCCTCCGCCCCCCGCCAAATCCTAAATCCGAAATCCGAAATCCTAAATCTCTGCTGCGGTTGTTGTTCATAAGTACAATAAACCTGCTGGATGGCTAATGGTTCGTGGTTCGTTTAGGAGGGGGGTGACCGTGGGGTTGGTTGGTGTGGGGGCGCCCGCCACGCTGCCAGGTCCGGAGCGAGCCCAGCCACTCGCAGCGTTCCAGACCCATGGGTACACCCAGGCTCTTGGCGTCGTTGCGCGACTCACACAACCACGCCCCGCACGGCCATTCGTTGAAGGCGTTCCGTGCATGAACGCACCCTCCGTGGATTCCGGCGGTAGACCGCCGACTCCCAACGGGCGCAGCGCTCGACCCGGACCGTGCAGACGGCGCAACGAGAGTGTAATCCCCGCCGCCACAATCGCGCTGCAGAACCACAGGCACGATCGCTCCGGCCCCCGGCCCCTCGCTCCCGTTCTCACTCCGTCCCTAACTCCGCTGGCCCCAACGACAATCAACTTAGTCCGCCGCGAAGAGGGTGCACCGGCCTGGCCAGCCACACACACGGCTGGGCTGAGCTTCTGGGTGATTTGCTGCTCGCTCACTATCAGAAAACACCGATCCGATCAAGCAGAAAGCCTGGGTATTTTATCGCTCCCGATTCCTCCGACCGACCCATCGAGCTATCGATAAGCTCATCCTAAGTCACACTGAAGCTTGACATATCCACCAGGCCTTGTCATATGCCCATAATCGCCTATGAGAAAGCGTCGCTTCGATAGCGATAGCGCTGGCCGGCGCCCACCGGCCCGTCGGGGCCAACCCTCGCCGGTCCAACTCCGTTAGCCGCTCTCCCCTCCATGTCCCTCTCCTTTCCCTCGCCATGAACCGGCCGTACCGCCGACTTCCAGTCCGCCCGATGCCGGTTGGAAAATCGGCGCTACAAGTCCATGGCCCAACCCACAACCATCCCGTTGGATGTAAACACTTTCCATGATGCATGCCATCATAGCCTTCAGTACTCTGGCGGCGCATCTCCTGGCGCCAGCCTCCGACCTCTCACCCCAACCCCAACTCGCACAAGCCGCCTCAGGGTGGCCCACGGCGGCTGCGCCGGAAGCGCCGCCGGCCGACTCGACCGTTACCGGGCCATGGGTAGGCTTCGAGCGACTACCGGGTGAAGGTAAAGCGACCGATGTCAGCCCCGATTCGACCCGCCCGCGTCCGAGCCGGCGCGTGCGCCTGTTCGGCCAGGGCGACGGTTGGCCGCGGCTCGAGCTGCGCCTCCTCGGGGACGGCGGCACTGCGGAACTGACGTTGCACACAGGGAACCGCGGCGGCCGCTATCGGGTCGAGGCTTCGACCGATTGGCTGGAGTGGGTGGACCTGGCGGTAGTCGAGGCAGCGGGAACACCCGTGCGCATCGAGGACCCAGAGGCGCGGGATTTGCCCATGCGGTTCTATCGGGCGCTCCTCGTGCCCACGCTCGCCGCGACCTTCTTCAATGGTCCACCGGTCTACACCTTGGGCTTGGAGGACGCGGCCAACCCCTCGTGCGGATGCCGCGGCGACACCGTCTACACCCAAGGCGTTGCGCCCGCAGCCGAGAGTTGCGCCGAATGCCGCCAAGGCGGACCGGGCTATACCGGGCTCGCACAAGACACCGGCCGAGGCAGCGTCCTCCTGCACACGGGCGAACTCGTGCATCGCGCGGTGGACCTCGAGATCAAGGGCCGGGGTTTGTCCTTCCGGTTCGAACGCCGTTACCGCAGCGGTATCTTGTTCGCAGGACCGCTGGGACACAACTGGGACCACAGTCACAACCGCCGCCTCTACCTCGAACCCGACGGCGACGTGCTGCGCCTGGACGGGCTCGGACGCGCGGACCGCTACACCCTGGTGGACGGCGACTATCGGGCCCCACGCAGTTACTACACCCGGTTGCTCCGACACCCGGATGGCTCGTTTCTCGAGCGCGATCGGCACGGGGCGAAGGCCGCCTACAGCGCACCCGACGCGCGCGGCATCGCACGCCTGACCGCACTAACGGATCGGGTAGGTAACCGCCTCGAATTCCGCTACAGCGCGGACGGGCACTTGGCCGAGGCGATCGATCCCTTCGGCCGAACGATCGTCTACCATCATGACGCCACCGGACGGTTGACCAGCCTCGAGGACTTTACCGGGCGAAGGCTACGCTTCGAGTACGATGCCCAGGGCGACTTGGTCGCAGCCACTGGCCCAGCCGTGACCGGCACCCCTCACGGCAACGACTTCCCGAATGGCCAGACCACCCGCTACCGCTACAGCCGCGGTTTCACCGACCCACGACTCAATCATGGTCTGCTCGAGATCGTCGCCCCCAATGAGGTCTTCCGGGACGGACCGCCCCGACTGAAAGTCGAGTACGTCACCGAACTCGGCTCGGCGAACGCCGGCCGCGTGCGCTCACTGACGCTGGGCGGGACCAACACCAGTCGCGTGCCCGCTGGGGGGACGATCGTCTACAGCTTCCGAGCGCTCGGGACTGCGGCCGCGGGCGACCTGCAGACCCCCGTGGCGGAAACGACCGTCCTGGATCGCAACGGCAATCGTGCCGAGTACCAGTTCAACTCCTTGGGCAACATCGCCCGCGTGCGCGAGTTCACGAACCGAAATCTGCGGCCCGCCGAACCCGACTTCTTCGAGACCCAATACGACTACAACGCCGAGGGCGAGATCGCGCGCGTGCGGCATCCTGAGGGCAACTCGATCGAGTACACCTATGACCACGCCAACCCCGACCGCTTCCAACAAGGAAACCTGCTCCGGGCAACCCGGTGGCCCGATGCAACGCGCGGCGGCGACCAGACCCGGATCGACACCACCTACACCTACGAACCGCTGTTCAATCAGGTGCGCACCGCCACCGACCCGCGCGGCCACGATCCCACCTACCGACCGCCCCAGGGTGGCGTTCGCAGCCCTGAACGTTACACCACCTCAACAACCTTCGATTACCAGGAGGCAGCCACACCACCGGCCGAGGCCCTCCAGTGGGGCATCGCCATCCCACCCGCCCTCCTCGGTCTCGGCGATCTCAACGGTGACGGCCGGACCGACCAGGCCCTGGGCAACCGCGTTCGGCACGCCGACCCCACCGTGCACCTGCTGCCCGAGTCGAACCAGGCGTTGGCCGAGGGCGATCTTCTCCAGGAAATCATCACCCGCTACACCTACAACGACTTTGGCCAACTCACCCACCTCGAGGACGCCCGCGGCAACGTCCACACCAGCGTCTACTTCCCAGAAAACGATCCCGACGGCGACGGCCGAGACCTCGTCCCGGAACGCGACCCCACTACGGGCGGCTACCTCGCCCAGACCGTCCGGGATGCGTTCCTTGGACCTCGCCGGCTCGATCCAGGACCCCCGGTGGCCGTCACCAACCGGTTTCAACGCGATCGGGTGGGCAACCTGACCCGCTTCACCGACGGGCGGGGGAACTCGACGACTTACACCTACAACGCCCTCGACCAGGTCGTGCAAGAGGAACAACCCAAAGTCGATCCCAGCCAACCCACCGGCTACCTGCGCCGATACTCTTACGACGCCAACAACAACCAGGTGGGCGTCGACCTCCAAAACGTCACCACCAACCCCACCAACCACCTCCCTATCGTCGTCCCTTCCCACCCCTTCTTCCAACACCGCTTCAGCTACGACCTCTTGGACCAACTGATCGAGCGAACCGCCGACGCCACCCGCGACCCCGCCATCCCGCCCTCGCCCCAACCCGAGCGCCTCACCACCCAGTATCGGTACGATCCCAATGGCAACCGCGTCCGCCACATCTCGCCGTTGGCCGCCAGCGGCGTCGAACCGGACAACTTCGAGAGCTTCACCTACGACGAGCGAGACCAATTGGCGAGCGTCACCCGCGGCGGCGCTTCCCCGCAAGCGTCCACCTGGACTTACGATTACGATCGCAACGGCAACCTCGCCCGCTGGACGGACGCCGAAGACAACGACGCCACCCCAGGCCCGGAATCCGAAACCACCGCCTATGACGGTTACGACCGCCGCCGCGTCATCGTCGATCGGGCCGGCCATGAACAACGCTTCGCGTACGATCCAGCCGGCCACACGGTCCGTGAGGAGTTCCATGGCCCCACGGGCACAGGTGCATCCACCAACCTCCTGCTGCGGCTCACCCGGTTCCAGCATGATGAACTCGGACGCCGCTTTCAGACCGATCGCGCCCTCTTTCTGGCCGCGGGCATCTCCCCGGGCGTCAGTACTACCCTACGGGACGGTCCCCTGACTCCCGACGATGGCTACCTCACCGAGCGCGCAGAATTCGACGCCCTGAGCCGCCGCACCTTCCGCCTCGAGGATGACGCCGCGGTCTACGCCTACGTCTATGACGGCGCCAGTCGACTCGTGCGCGAGACTTTGCCCCTGGCGGATACCGCCACGCCCGGGGGCCCGTATCCCACCCAAACCACCTACCAGTACGATGCGAACCGTAACCTAACCCGCCGTTTCGACACGCATACCACCCCCGACGGCACCCTCGCTCCAACCAACCAGACGACCCTCTTGGTCTATGACGCCCTCGACCGCCTGGTCAGGACAACCGATGCCCTCGGCCAGACCCAGTACCGCGACTACGACAGCCGCGACAACCTCGTGGCGACCTACGACGCCCGCGGGCCCCTGCGCCCCGATCCACTCGGGCTCTTCCCTGGCCCAATCAATGACCGCGGCAACGCCGCTCGCTATGCCTACGACGGTTCAAGCCGGCTCTGGCGTCAGGTCCTCGAACTCACCACCACCGGCGAGGGCGGCGCCCCCCTGAACCTGACCAACCGATTTAACCCGGACGGCTTGGTCACCCTCACCACCGAATACGACGCCAACTCGCGCGTCACCTGGCGCACCGACGACCTCACCAATAAGACCAGCTACGCCTACGATGCGCTCGACCGTCGGGTGGCCCAAACCAATGCCGACGGCGGCGTTCGCTCGTGGCAGTTCAACCGCGACCGCCAGGTCACCGCCTTGTCCGACGAGAATCGTACCGTGCACCGGTTCACCTACGATGCCCTGGACCGGCGCACCCGCTGGCAACTCGAGCCCGAAGCCGGCCGGACCAACGCCGCCGGACTGCCGCTCCTCGTGGGCACCACCCTCCAGACCTTCCGCTACGACGGCGTGTCGCGGCTCGTACATTGCCTCGACAACAACGACCCAACCGACCCCAACGACGATTGGGCGGTCGAGGCTCGGTACGATTCCCTCAGCCGCGTGGTCGAAGAAGTCCAGCACGGCCGGACCGTCAGCCGCGGCTACGTCGCGGACCGCCAAGTCACCCTCCATTATCCCGAGGCAAGCCGAGTCCTCCACTACGGCTACGACGCCCATGACCAGTGCGTCTCCATCTCCAACTTCACCGCCGTCGCGATCAACCTCACCCTGCTGGGCGCACACTGCCCGCCACCGACGTTGACCACCTTCGCCGTCGCAGGTCAGTCACCGGCCCTCACCGTCACGCAACAGGTCAACGCCCTGCGCCTTCCGCTGCAACAGTGGGAACTGAGCGCCAGCACCGGCTCGGTCGGCTACGCCTTCTACAACTGGAACCGAGCCAATGCCCTCACCTCCTGGGGCCGCCTAGCCGGCGTCGGCGCGGGCACCAACCGGTTCACCGAGCAGTTGAACCAGACCCTCGACTCCCTGGGCCGGCCCACCCTCTTCTACGCCTTCCTCAACGGTCCACCCGGCGTGACCTCGTCCTTCCGGCGCCTGTCTTTCGATGGCGCTCAAGGTGTCCCCGAAGTGCGCGATCAAGCCAACCAACTGGTCCAGCAACTGGCCCACAGCCCCACGCTCGCACCGCTTGACCCCGCCGGCCATAACCTCTACGACGCCAGCCCCGGCACCGGCAATCGAACCCGCGACGCCAAATTCATCTACCAGTGGGACGGCCTCAACCGACTGCGCCTGGTGCGCCAACGCGCCAATCCCGACCTGGTCGTGGCCCGCTACTCCTACGACGCTTGGCCCGCCATCCACAACGGTCGCCGCGTCCAAAAGACCGTCGCCCACAGCGGGCCGCTCGACGGTACCACGCGGTTCTACTACGACGGCCCGAACGCCATCGAGGAAACCGCCCTCACACCCCTCGGCGAACAGGTCACCCAACAATACCTGTTCGGCCGCCGTGCCGACGAGGTGCTCGCCCTGGACCGCGACACCGACCACGATGGCCGACCCGACTCCCTGCACTTCTACTTGCGCGATCACAACCGCAACACCATCCAACTCGTCAGCCGCAACGGCGCACCCGAGGAGTTCTACTCCTATGATTACCGAGGTCGACCGGCCTTCTACGAAGCGCCCGGCACACCCACCACCCGCAGCACACGCCACAATCCATACTTGTTTACCGGTCAACGCTTCGACCCCGAGACCGGCCTCTACTATTACAAGGCACGGTATTACGATCCGACTTACGGCGTCTTCCTGAGTCGGGATCCGCTGGGCGCGTGGCACGACCCGGATAACTACGGCAACGGCGTCGCCTACGCCAATAACTCCCCATTCGGCCGCACCGATTCCACGGGATTAGAGGGAGAGGCGGGCGTGGAAGGATGCTGCAACGGCCAGACCTACGCCCCGGCGACCCAGTGCTGCCAGGACGGACAAATCCTTTCGCTCGTTAAGGCGTGCATCCGCGCCAACGATGACCACGGATGGATCTACACCAAGGACCTCCATCAAGGCACCGAGCATGCATATGGCCGATATATGGCAGGGTACGGTGGGCAATCCCAGTCGGGGGTCGTCGTCGACTACGACCTGAAGCGGTCCGAATTCGAGGAACTCTGCGAGACGGTCTGTGGCTTCACCCCGACGGTGACCCCAGGCTATGGGGTCGTCTGGAACAACTGTGTCAGTTATGCCACCAGCGAATGGGAACGCATTGGCGGTGTCCCCTTGGCCAAGAAAGGCTGGGAATGGAATCCCACTTGGTGGGTCTTGATCCTTCCTGGGTTCTGGATCGACTCTCCGAAGACGCTCGTCGAGAGCATCAGGGAGCACAAGAGACAGGAAGACCAGGTCCTCGGTCTCTTGGCCCTGGCCGAGTCGCTCCTAACCGATTGAGCGGCGTCGAGCGCTAGCCAACACCGATCCGCTGGGCAATTGCCCGAACCGTTGCCCACCTCAAACCGTGTACGTGCTCGACGCCACCCGCCCGCCGGTCCCCGTCCAGTTGGTATGGAAGAACTCGCCGCGCGGTTTGTCCACTCGCTCGTACGTGTGCGCGCCGAAGTAATCGCGTTGGGCCTGAAGCAGGTTCGCCGGTAACCGCTCGCTGCGGAACCCGTCGAAGAAG
>VHCO01000241.1 GCA_016871715.1 Verrucomicrobiota bacterium | reverse complement strand
CGCCCTCTGAGCGGCCCTGCTGGTGACTGCGGCCACCTTTGGCGGCTGGTGGGCGGCCGCCCGCCAGCCCCCAAAGGCCGACCAGGCACTTGGCAGCGGACAATTCTGCCGCATTTCGCCTTGAATGGCCACCCCGAGCCAGGCACACTCCAGCCGCGTCGAAAAAGCAAATGCCTATCAGTCTTCACCGGCGCCTATCCCTATACCGTGGTGCTGCTCCTTGGGGGCACTCAGCTCGTCGTCGACGATCCCCAAATCTGCATCAACTGACGCCGCGGCATCCGCGCAGGGTGTGCCCGGGCCGGCCCGGCTCGCACACCCTCAGCGTCGAGTGCGGAATCCCAGGCTGCCTTCAAAGGCGCGCTGTGCCGGATGACCGCCCCGGCACGCGCCGGGGCAGCCCCGGAGGCCGGGAGAGGCCGCCTTCGGTGAGCCGAAACGCCATCAGCGATCGCCGCTTCTTGGGTTGGACAGCAGCCATCCTCCTGGCGTAGGGTGGCAGGGTCGACATGGCCTTTGAACCCGATGGAGAACGGAACCGCCGCTGATATCAAGTGTTGTTGCGAAAGTGCGTGCAGATTGAATTCCTCCTCTCCGGCCCTTCGGGCACCCCCTCCCCCGCTCGGAGCGGGGGGGACGGGGTGAGGGGGTGCTCCACGTCCTGGTTCTGTGCATCTGCTTTCGCAACTATCCATAGACGGCGATTCCGCCCTCCCACATCCCTTTGGGAAGCACCGCGCATGAACACTCCAGCAACCTCTTCCCGGGTCACCGCCGACGCGGCGAGCAGGCCACGTTCCGCCCGCTTCCGGGCCAACCTGATTCAAGCTCTGGCCGGCCTGGTGACCACGGGCGTGCTGCTCCACGCCGACCCCGGAGCGCCCGTTCCCCTGTGGCCCGACGGCGCACCAGGCGCGCTTGGCACGGAGGCCAAGGACATCCCCACGCTCACTCCCTATCTGGCTGACCCAGGCACCGCCGGCGGCGCGGCCATCGTGGTTTGCCCCGGCGGGGGCTACGGCGGACTGGCGGCCCACGAGGGCCACGATTACGCGCTGTGGCTCAATCAACACGGCGTGACGGCGCTGGTCCTCAAATACCGCCTCGGCTCCCACGGCTATCGCCATCCGATCATGCTCGGGGACGCCGCCCGGGCGGTCCGTCTGGCCCGCGCGCGGGCGGCGGACTGGGGCATCTCTCCGCGGCGCGTGGGGATCATGGGGTCGTCGGCCGGCGGCCATCTGGCCTCGACCCTCCTGACGCACTTCGACGCCGGCCAACGGGACGCCGCCGACCCGGTCGAGCGCCAGAGCTCGAGGCCGGACCTGGGGATTCTCTGCTACGCCGTCATCACCCTGAGCACTTACACGCACCAGGGGTCGAAGAACAACTTGCTCGGCAAAGATCCGCCGGAGGCCCTGGTCAAGCTCCTCTCGAACGAGCTCCAGGTCACCGCCCAGACGCCCCCGTGCTTCGTTTGGCACACCTTCGAGGACACTGCCGTGCCGGTCGAGAATAGCCTGCAGTTCGCCGCCGCGCTGCGCCGGGCCGGGGTGCCGTTCGATCTCCATGTGTACCAGAAGGGCCGGCACGGCATCGGGTTGGCGGCCAAGCCGCCCTTCGAGAATCCGCACCCCTGGGCCGGCGACTGCCTCTTCTGGCTCGGAGAACAGGGCTTCCTCAAACGGCCCTGACCGGATTGCGGTTTGCCCATTCCCGTCGCGGTCGGCCGTTCTGTCGCGCGGTCGCTGAGCGCTTACGCCTTGGACGGGAGAGTGGGCGGTCTTCCCTGACGATGGATCCGACGGATGGAGGCAAGGCGGATCATTCTCAGTAGCGTCTCACTGCTGAGGCCGGACGTTGCGCCAAGGTGTTGTCCATCAGGCTGTCAAACTCCGCCCAGCGTTGCGCCGCCTCGTTCCGAGTGGACTCGCTGGCGGCATCGTAGGCTCGCACCAAGCGTTCAAGCTCCGGGTGCATCTGGGAAGTACTTGGCAAGGAGGGCGTCCGTTTCCGCTTCGGGGATGGGTTAGTGCGTCAGTTCCCAGAGTTCCTCCAACTGGCGGAGTGTGGCGGCCACGGGGCGAGCCAACTGCGGATGCGGCCACGCGGGGTCCAGCATCTGCCCGGGCATCAGGCGGGAGAACCGGATCAACCACGGCAGAACCCGCTCGTTTTCCTTCAGCGCCGCTGCGGAGGGCTCGCACGATAGGAGGCCTTCGCGGTGTCACCGCCTGAAGGCGTCACATGTATTCAACCATTGTTCGACGTAATCGGCGGCCATCGCGGTGACTCATGAGTAACGCCATGTGCCCCTCCACCCGAAGCGGAGGCTCAGCCAGAAGTTCCACACGCTCACCAGCACAATCGCGATCAGATTGGCCAGGTACAGGTTCATCCCCAGCCAGCGAACCTGCACCTCGAGCAGCAGCACGCTCCAGCCAATCCCGGTGGCGCAAATCAGATTGAACTTGGCCAATCGCCACAGCCGCCCCGCCCACCCCTCGCCCCGCGCTCCCCAGCCACGAAACGTCCAGAGCTCGTTCCAGATGAAATTGTTAATCAGGGCCACCTCGGCCGCCAGCGCCTTGCTCAAGCTCAGGTTCCACCCCAACCCCGGCCCCGAGACCAACAGGTGAAGCACGCCCATGTCTACCAGCACACCGCTCCCGCCCACGAAGCAGAACTGGACATAGCGCCGCAGCAGTTGCCCGACCTTCACCCAGGCCAGCAAGCCAGTGCCGGAAGCTCCAGACCTCGTCATCATCGTTCCCGCCAAGTGCTGCGCTCTTGCAGCCACTGGATGTCCGCGTTGCCCGGCATGACCGCGTCGTCGCGCGGTGGGGACACCGTGCGCGCATCCTGCCACCGGTGCAGCTCGACATGCCCATCGGCGAAGCTCAAATGCGCTCCGCCCCGGTGCAGCACCCCGGGCTTGTCCCGCAACACCCACCCGGCCGGCTCCTCGAGCCGGAAATCCCATTGCAGCGCGAAACTGCCGTCGTTGATGGTCTCGACCCGCTCCTCGACGAAGGTCAGCGCCTCGGCGGGGGAAGGTTGGGCGATCTCGCCCAACCGCCGATAAGTTCTGGCCACCGGGCTTTCCACCGGCGACCCCAGGAAGCAGTTCAACGACACCGTGCGCACGCGCGGTTGCGTCACCGTCCCCACCGTCACCGGCCGCGCCGCCGGACAACGCCACACCCCCACCTCCCCGCCCAAGTACGGCGCCAGCAGGCTGCGCTCGAGGTAGAGCGTGTTAGTGCAGTCCGGACCAGGGAGGCCCAGCCAGCCTTCGACCCATTTGCCTCCGAGGGCTTCCTCGCGGCCGTCGGCGTTGGGCGGCAACCGATCCTCGTGATCCTGGCCGTAAAGTTGCAGCGCCACGGCGAACTGCTTCAGGTTCGACAAGCAACGCGTGGCGTGCGCGCGCCCCTTGGCGGCCGACAAGGCCGGTAACAATAGGCTCGCCAGCACCCCAACCATGGCGATCACCACCAGCAATTCAACCAGGGTGAAGCCGAAGGGGCTGGCTCTCCTTGGGCGCTTTGTCGGAGCGCGGGCCGTCCCGGCCCGCAGCCCCCTCGAGGTCCGCTCCGGCTGCGACCGAGGGGCCTGTCGGGTACGGCGTAGGCAGGCCGGTCGCGCTCCGCCAAAGTCCAGGGCCATCCTGGGCGGTCTTCGACCCGCGGAGCCTACTTCGCGATCCACTGGGCATTCACTGTTCATCGCGCGTCCTCGGTTTGACACTTGGCCTCCGCCTCGATCACGCCGCACCCCGTTTCACCCCGCCCAGCGGAAGTTCACAAAACGCCACACCAGCAGGCCATGCAGTACCACGAACACCAGCACCACCACCCAACGCAAGCAGGCACGGATACTCCAGCCCGCACCTCCTTGCTCCGGCTTAAAAACCACTCCCAGCGCGATGAACACCGGGAACGCACACGACGCGAACCGCGTAAACGACGTGAACGTGCCACTCATGGCCGGCAAGACCCCCAACACGTATATCCACACCAGCAGGCCTTTGTCCAGCCGCCAAATCACTGGCAGACAATACACCACCAGCACAAACCCGCACCGGTCCAACAGCGACCCCCGAAACGCATGCCACTCTGAGGGCGTGAAAAAGCCGACCACGAACTTCGGGACATCCCACAGGTTGCCGATCGCGTGGACGCCCCAGTGTTTCTGGGCAGCGAAACCCTCGAAAGGGTTGCCCGTCCAGGCGCCCATCAAGGCCAGGTATGCAGCCCAACCCAGCAACGGCGGGGCCAGCAACCACGCCCGCCCAGCCGCGTCGCCCAACGGAAAAGCTGCGGGAACTCCCTCACCCGGACTTGAAACTTGACCAGGTCCACGGTTGCCGGACTGGCCCCAGGCCAGCGCGGCCTTCCAGTTTGCCCCCGCCCCGCCAGAAGCCGCTGCTGCTCTCGCCTTGAGCCAGGGCGCGACGGGCTTTAGCGCGTACCAAGCGATCGGCAGCACTACGAAGATGCCCACCCCACGCGTCAGCGGCAGCAGCCCTGCTGCCAGAGCCGCCCACCCAGGGCGCCCTTCCTCCAGCGCCCACCACAACAGGACCACCAGCAACAGAAACACGCTCTCGCTGTAGTTGAACTGGAAAAACAGCGAGCCGGGGAACGCCACCAGAAAAACCAGGGCCCAGCTTGCTGCGGATTCACCCCACCGACGGGCAACAACGCGGTGGAAAAACACCCAGCCGGCAAGGGACAAGGCGTTGGCCAGCACCAACGCTGCCAAAACATGGTTGTCCCCGACGACCGGCGAAAACCCGCATAGGAGCAACGGCCACAATGGGTAAAACGCGCAGGAAGGGTCGCCAGCCTGATAGCCACTCCCACTCAGGTGCAAGTAATGAGCGGCATCCCACGTGGCGAAGTGGCTGGAAAACACCGGGCCGCCCTCACGGGGCCAGTGCTGCTTAACGCCAAAGAAGGACGCTACCTCCAGCTGCGGCCAATGGCACAGAGCGAGCGTAAGGCATAGCACATATGCTCCCTTGAAAAGGACCAGTACCCAAACCGTGCACACGCTAAGCCACATTTCTCTCTCGCCTTAAGCGTGCTTTCACTACTACCCACAATAGGTTGCACGCCGACTGGTTGACTAAGGTACCCATCGAACTGTAGCAGATATCGCGAGGGTGTGCCCCATCCGCCCGCTCAGCAAGCTAAGAAACCGCGCAATCAGTCAGCGTCACAGGCTCCATGCCATTCCTGAAGCCCCGAGTCAGCGCGGCTGACAGCCCGGTCGATCATCTCGAACTCCTAGACAGTCGGTTGGGAGCCGACCTGTCCGCGTGGACGCTGGGCTAGCAAGTGGACGCGGTCTCTTGAGCGGCGGTCGCTCGCGGTCCTTCCGCTCCAGCAGTCTCAGCAACAAGCATCCATTACTGCCCAGCACAAGAAACGCAAGGAACCCCCCGGCAAGATTCGCCTCATGCTTCGCCAGCCACGACAGAATAGCTCGGAACGCTCCCATGCAGTTGCATGGGGCGACTTCCCCAATCCAAATGAGGCCGAGGCGGTAAACAACGCAGGCAAAGCTAAACGCCAGTACGCAGGTAAGCTTCCGTTCAGTTCTCCGCGAGAAGAGGCAATGAACGCCAATCGAGGTCTCCAGCATACCTACCACGAACAGCACCGAACTGTATTGAACACCGAAGATCGCATCGATCCTTTGAGCCTCACTAGCATCCCAGAGTACGCTGGCCAGCTTCAGTGTTCCTGTGAAAAGCAGGATCAGGCCTGCCGACAAGAAGAACCCACGCGCAATTCGAAAGGCGATGCCCATTCTGGAATACCCGACACGATGACGACTAACGGGGCCGATACTGCGACAAGGCCCTCATCCAGCAAACCCAAAGACCACATGTGATCGGACGCTCACAGCAGTGGCAACCGCTTTCACCACCGCCGCGCATACGTTCTCGCCGATCGCGCCGGGCCCCCCTTGGAGCCCTCCCAGCACACCCACAACCTCTGGCCCAAGTGGGTTGCCTGGTTCCGGTCTTACCCACGAGTCGCCGGAAGCCGCTCCGACTATGGGTAGTAGCCCTGGCAGTCAGGGGCGTCCGGGTCGAGGATGTCGTCATCGCACGTCCACGTCTTAGTCTCATTAGCTGAGTGAGAGAAGTAGCAACCGCCCCACGGAAAGGGGTACCAGTAGTCGTGCTGCCAGGTGCCAAGATACTGTTGCGTCCGGTGAATGTAGTTCGTCTTGCCGGTTTGGGGCTGGCCATATCCTGACGTGCTGAGCTGGTAGGCCCGCCGGTGGTTGCTGTTGCTGTTCCAGAAGAACTGGTCCGAACAACCGTCCGAAGGGTTCTGCTCGACCCCAGCCAGCGTACCAGCCCTAGTGCAGGGGTAGCTAACGATAAGGTAGCAGGCTGCGACCGCGACGGTCGCCGCAAACGCTGTCGCAGCCAGCCGCGATAGGAGCCCCCTCCAATTCTGAAGGAGGTAGGGTGCTGTGCTCTTCATAGGCTTTTCGATGGTGACGACTGCTCTTGTTGTGGTTTACGCAGATGCTTTACGAGAAAATAGAAAACCGGCACTGCCGTGGCCATGACGAGGATTACCAGCAACCGCCGCGGCTTTCGCCCTGCGGCGGTTGGTCGCTGCTGGGGCCCAAAAGGAACGAGTCTATCGCCGACCTTTTCAAACGACCCGGTTTTCGTCTCAACGACTGTGCGCGCTTGCGGGAATAGCGTATGGGGATCGTACTGGCGCCACTGGCTTTCATTGAGGATTGGCTGCCACTCGAGGATCTCTAGCTTCAAGAACTGTTCGAGCTGTTCCGTACGGTTTGTATACAATAGTCTGTGCGTCGTTATCAGACTTGGGATGCGCATCGGCAACGTTCGGTTGTATCCGTAAGAGACGCGGAAACGACTTGGAGTGTTCACCAGCACGTACTCAAGCTGCCTGACGCGGCCGGCATCGTCGACTGACAGGCTGCCCTCGATTTTCATTGCGTCGCGTAGCCTGCCGGTGAATTTGTCGCCGGACCACCGGAGCGCGCCAGGAGCGAGACGCTGGACTCCCATCGAGAAGAGCTCCCTGAGAGCGCGCTCGTCGCCCAGGCCGCCGTGTCGACGAAGGGACACCTGGAGCTCCTCCGGGAGGTCTGCGTAGTCGTAAAGAGTCTGAAAGGAGTAGCTCCAGTACCTGTTGTGCCAGATTCCCCTGGCTTCCTCGGGAGCCGGGTGCTCCGCTAGAGGCAGGTTCGTGTTCAGGACGCCGAGGAACATGTCGGCACCAAACCAAGCAGCCTCGTAGTCGACAGGCGCGGTCTGACCACTGGTGTAACGGAAGACCACTCTCCCGCTCGGCTGCGGCTCGGCCAGGAATGACTTGAAGGCGGCGACGTAGGGAGTGTCCGCTGGTGCGGTGCCAGCCGCCACGGCGATCCGTGTCGTGCTCCAGAGCGCGCACACCAGCATCACCGAGCGGGCAAGGAAAAGGAGTGGTGATCTCGTTGTAGGGAGTTGGCCGTGGACTATCTGCTGCGAAGGGAGCGTTCTGCCGGGCCGATCACAGGGCGGAATACAAACCAAACAGGTATGAGATTCAGGATTTGCGATTTCGGATTTGGGAATCTGAGAGACATTCGGCTCAGATTCTGGCGAGTAGAGCCTATCCCCTTTCGCGTTCGAGGCTCTCCCGGCTCCTCCGGATTGAGCCCTTACGCCGGAGGCACCCGCCGCCGGCCCCAGGTTGGCTTGGAGGTTCACTGTCGGCCACGGCTCCCGCCGGGTGGGGCGCGCTGCAAGTCGTGGCACCTCGTCGCGCCGCAGGTTCTCGGCGCGAGCGCCGTTCGCGGGCAGGACCTCGGACAAGCTCATTGGTGGCGCGGGGCGACGCTAGCAACTGCTGCCCGCGCACCCTCCTTCGGGAAGGTCCGGAGCCAGGTCGCCTTGCGCGGAAGATCGTTGCGCGTCGTCATTTCCGGTCGTTCTTAGTAGTAGAGCGGAGTATATCGAGTTGAGGAACGCTGTCTATAGAACGAACGTTAGAGTTGGGCTGGCTCAAGACTTGCTTTTCCCCCCCCCCCCCCGCGCCGGCCGCAGAATCGGGTGCATCGGGCGGAACTCGGCGCTTGACCCAACGCATCGCCGCAGCCACACGGTTGTCGACACCAAGTTTGCGGTAAATGTGGTCCAGATGCTGCCCCACAGTCCCCTCGCTGATGCCCATGATACTGGCAATCTCCTTGTCGCAGAAGCCGCTGGCCAAGTGTCCCAACACCGTCTCCTCGCGCAAGGTCAACGCCTCGGTGCCCTCAGGCCATAGTTCCGCTTTGTCGCGTTCTCGTTCTTGGCCGTTCATATCGGCGGCGGTCAAGGCGACCCCTCGAACGGTCCTGCTCTGACCAGTGAGGAGATCGAGTCCATCGTGCTCAGTTCTACGCGTCGGCACTGACCCACCTGCTCATGCCTGTCGTCGGTGCGCGCCAGTCTCACTTCCCGCAAGGTTAAGGCAAGCTCAAAAGGCGCCGTGTTGTCTGTGACCTCGCCGACGCAGATTTAACGAGCCCACAGAGCCGAGAGGTGGTCCCCTCGGTGGGCTTTCTTGAATCCGTGGGGCCCTCCTCGGCGGCTCCATTTGACCGACACTGCGACTCCCCACAGCTGTTCTCTGGGCTGTCAAGTGTTTTTTCATGGAGGTTATTCAGAGGGTTTCGGAGCGAGGGTTGGATTGCCCAACGTCAAAACCCACGAACCATGTGCGCGCTGGTTGCGAGCGTGTAGTTCGGCGTCGTAGGGCTTCTTGTCGCAGAGCATTCTGAACACGATTTTGAGGAGACGTTGTCCAAGACAGCGCAACGCGCAGGCGTGGCTCATCCCCTGCTCGCGCTTTTTTTCGTAGTAAACTTGGCCCCAATTGCTGGCCCGCCGAAAGCAGTTGGCCCATAAATAGACGGTGCTGCGTAGGAATTTGTCGCATGCCCAACGAACCTTGGCTTTGTTGATTTGGCCGGATTGAAAGCTCACCGGTGCGGTGCCGGCGAAGGATTGCAGCACTTCTTGGCTTCCATAGCGTTGGGGATCGTTACCGATGGCCGCCAGCAGACGAGGGGCTAACACTGCTTTGGCTCCCGGCAGACTGCCAAAGATGTCATGATCGGGATGGCTTTTAAATAGAGCCTCGATTTGTTTGCGATACTCGTCGAGCTGCTGTTGAAGGGTCTGCAAGAGTTTGCATAGACTTACAGCCAATTGGCTCTTGGCCTGAGTGATCGCATCGGAACCCTTGAACTGATCGGCCTGCGCAAAAAGAGCGAGCCTCTTTTCGGCTGTTTCGGTCCGCCACAGTCTGTGGGTATGAAGGAATTTTTCCCAACGACGTTTGCCCGCCTTTACCAAAGCCTGCGGGGTGTTAAACGCGATGACGAAATCCCAGGTCGAAGGACTGGTCCAATCATCGAAGGCCTCCAGCGCTGCTGGATAGTATTCCACTAAGGCCTGCTGCAGTTGGTTCACCAGCCTGGTGCGCTGCTCGATTAACGTCACTTCATCCTGGCACAGCAAACGCAGTTGCTGAGTCAGTGGATCCATGGCTTGGAGTTGCTTCCAACCGTGGCCGTCGACCCGCAAGGCATCGGCCAAACCCCAGCCATCCAGATGATCGGTTTTGTTACCGCTGGGGGCTTTGCGTTTGCGGTAACTCTCCGAGGCAACTGGGTTGACCGGATAAACGGCGTAGCCCCGTTGCAGGAGCTGATCAACCGCAGCTCCTCGATTCGTTTCGATGGCGACCGCCAAGTCCGGCCAGCCACTGGTTTGTTCCTGGAACTGCTTCCAACCTTCCTGCGAGTGTTTGAACTCGATATCGGCCACGATTTTTCCCTCCCTGTCGACAACGACAACGGCGTGATGATCGCGAGCCCAGTCGAAGCCAGCGTAGTGGCTGATTGATTTCCATTCTTTCATGAGGTGGCCTTTCTTGCCATGCATCGTGGCGCCGTCATGCGTCGACCTGATATAAGGAGCCTCGTGGGCTATCGTTCTCTCAGACGTTAGGACGGGCGCCGCCAAAGGGGCCGGTGAGCTGTGGGTGATCCTCGAAGGATGCGATTCAAACGACCGTGCTCCCTTTAGGGCGATGCGGCCGGAGGAAGGATGCCTCGGACGCAAAACGTTTTCACCAGAATTCATTTTCGATTCGGCAAAGTCACGCGGAGCAGGAGACAGTTTTCCCCACATCAGCATTCACCTCGCGCGTGCAGACGTTGAGGCGGGGGAAATCGCCCTCTGCGCCGCGTCCGCTTGCGTGAAATGCACGACATACACCGGCGCTTTGCCCTCCGCCGCGAGCTTCTCCAGCGTTTGCGCCAGCGGAATTTCCGAGTACGCAAACTCCAGCGGCACGGGCCGCGTGTCCGACTTTACCGCCGCCGTCGCCCGCCGGGTGCGCGTCGCCAACTCCTCCTCGAAAAACTCCGTTTCGCCCAGCGTCGCGGACATGAGCAGGAAACGCGTGCGCGGCAGCGTGAGCAACGGCACCTGCCACGCCACGCCGCGGTCGCGATCGGCATACCAATGAAACTCGTCCATCACCACGTCGTCCACGCCCGCCGCCGCGCCCGCGCGCAAGGCGATGTTGGCGAGGATTTCGGCGGTGCAACAGAGGATGGGCGCGTCGCGATTCACCGTGGCGTCGCCGGTGGACAAGCCCACGTTGCCCGGCCCGAACTCGCGGCACAAGTCGCGCCACTTCTCATTCACCAACGCCTTGATCGGGCAGGTATAGACCGAGCGCCGCCCCCGCGCCAACGCCGCAAAATGCAGCGCCATCGCCACGAGCGATTTGCCCGACCCGGTGGGCGTGTTGAGGACGACGTTCTTGCTCTCGAACAACTCCAGCACCGCCTCCTCCTGCGCCGGATACAGCGTGAGCCGCCGCGCCGCGACGTAGCCGCTGGGCCTTTTGCTGCGGGGTCCAGCCGATCCATTCTTCCCGGTCGGCCAGCTTCCAGGTCGCCGGCCCCCAATCGAGCAGAGCCACCCATTGGCCGTTGGATTCGACGGCCTGAAGCAAC
>VHCO01000240.1 GCA_016871715.1 Verrucomicrobiota bacterium | reverse complement strand
AATGATTTCTTGCGCGCTCATAATTCCATCGTCGTTCTGTGCTGTCACAGCCTAAACCGCTGCATCCGGGCCTTCAATCCAAATGCAGCCCCGCCTGCCGGTCCTCTTTCACCGCGCCTTTGATGCCGAGGTGATTGCTGAGGCTTTCGAGCAGGGACCGCTCCTCGCCGCCGGCCTCGGAAAGCTCGATGATGGATTGCAGCAGCCGCTTGAACAGCTCGTGGCGGCGCAGCCCGTGCTCGTCCAGATACTCGTCAACCTTGTGAACGTCGCCTGCGCGCCACAGGTGCATGAGCCGGTGGATGCGGTCAATCAGGGGCACGGGCCGGCCGGCGGGCGCTTCGTAGCCGAGCGATTTGCCTTTGCGCTGCGTCCACGGCTTGAGCTTCACCTTGCCGCCGGATTCTTCACTCGTTTCGTCCTCGTCCTCGTTCTCGTGCTCGTCCGACTCCGCGTCTCCGCGTCTCCCCATCTCCGCGTCTTCCCCTCCTCCCGTGGTGGCGAGCAAATCCCATGTGTTCACCAACTCCGTATCGGACAGGCCGCACGAAACGGCGTAAAGGATGCACGCGCCGGATGGGGCATCCTTGAAGCCGAAATCGTGGCGATGCAGCAAGTAGTAGGCGGTCACTTCGTCGAGCCGGTCGAGACTGTCAGGAGCGCGGGCAGCCTGCCCGCCTGGTTCGTCGGAAGCTCCACTCGCGGGCAGGCTGCCCGCGCTCCTGTCGCCGCCGGAGAGGACCTGGCCGACGATGTAGTCAACGACCAGCCGGCGGACATGGGTGAGGAACTCGGACACGCTCATGCGCTCCTTGGGCTGGTTCGCCTTCAACACCGCCGGATGCTGGCTGTAGGCTTCCAGCGCCGGGCCGGTCGCGGCCCACACGAAGTCCGGCCCCCGAATGCCCGCGTCCCAAAACTGATTGAGCCGGACGCGGATGTTCTGGCGCATCTGTTGCAGGACATCCTTGTCCCAGCCCGCGCGCGCGGCTTCGGGACGTTTCTTGCAGACGAGCCAGACGGACGAGGACAATGCCGCGGAAGCCAGAGCGCGAGCTCTGGCTCCCATTTCGGTTTGGATTGGCCAACTGCCATCCACTACAAACCCCGCCCGAATAATGGCCGAAACCAGTGTCTCCCAGGCGTCAGGATGCTTGTGAGCGAAGACGATGACAAGTCGCCCGCTCGCAGACAGGGCGCGGTGGCACGCTTCGAAAGCGCGGAACATGCCGTCTTCATACACCGCTTTGGAGCGACCGGAATCGCCGGCATGTCTGCTGTCATCGTCGATGAGCTCGCCGTCGTTGTTTGTGTGATTCCATTTTGGCGAAAGCGGCTCGGAGAATACAGCGTCCATCTCTGGCGACAGGCCGTGCAAAGTCCTCCGCAACCAGACGTAGAAGAAATCCATCAGGTCCGAATAGGGAATCGCGTCGTAGTAAGGAGGGTCGGTCAGCACGAGGTCATATTCGCCAGAGCCTATGCCTCGGAGAACCGATTGCTGAACGACGTTCTCCGTCCCCGCTGACGCCGCCTGGCAGACGAACGTGATGGCCTTTTCGAGCCAACCGAGAACCTCGCCGTAGGCTCCCGTGCTCTGAGAGAGCGGGTTTGTTTCGCCGTGGTCCCACATCATCTCAATGCGATAGCCGGAGAAGATCGGACACATACCCTCGCGATGCGAAAACCACCGCGTAATCGTGCAATTGAAAGCGGCAACCTTGTCAACGGGAATGGCCAGGTAAGCCGAAATCGCCTCAAGCCAGATGGGCCGGTAACCATTGGCACGCATTTCTGTGCGCGCTGAATGGCTGTGCTTGACGAAGGTCGCAAGTGCCGCCAACTGTCGCGCGGTAAAAAGGTCACACCAGCGCATCAGGCCATAGCCTTGAACTGAAAAGGCTCTTCCAGCGCCCCTCCCGCCCCCTTTCGGGGTGGACTCCGAGGGCTTCCCAAAAGGCACCTGAGCAAATAGGGATTCAAGCTCGCAAGTGGTTTCGGAAAGGCATGCGGCCTCCGTTTCGGTTGGGTGACGATACTCCTTGCTGCTCGGGCCGTCCACGATTGCGGCGGTCACCGCAGCGGCAAGACGCCCGGCTTGCCCTTCGAGCCGTATATCCTCCATTGTTATGATGGTGCCGCAGCACGGGCACGTAGCACCGGAGCGGCTCATCGTGCCTGCCCCAAGCTTTTTGTCGTTCGCTTTTTTCTGCGCCGCGTTGCCGCCAACGGCAGGCACGTCTTTCTGCACCCCGAATACCACTCCCGTTCTGTCCGGGTTCGGCTCCATCGTGAGCAGGACGCGCTTGTTGTCCTTTTTGCAGAGCCAGCGCGTCTTGAGCAGCGGAATCGTGGCACGGCAGTTCTTGCACGTCACGGTGCGCGCCCACAAGTAGGCCACCGTCGGCTTGGCGACCCAGCGCGGATTGCCCTCGTCGGCCAGGTATTCCGCGCTGAACTCGGCGTTGAGCGCGTCAATGTCGGGCTTGGCGTCTGGCTTCAAGGGGACCAACCGCAACGGTTGCGGCTCGTAGGGGCGCAAGTTCTTCTTGATTGGCTCAAGCTCCGCGTAGGTCGGGTAGAAGCGGGCCAGTTCGCGGCGGGCGCGGTCCAGCACCCAGCGCCCCCACGCGCGGACGTGCCAGGCGACGTTGGCCTCCAAATCGCCTTCCGCGAGTTCGAGCTTCGCGAGGCTCATCTGGTCCTCCAGATGACCCAGCTTCTCCAGGCGGCGCTGAATCTGCGCCTTGGACAGACCCTTGGCTTTGAGGAACGCCTGCATGAACTCCCGGTCCTTGAGGATGAAGGCCGGCAGCGGGCGGGTCTGGCCGGCGAGCTTCTGCGGGTATTCGAGCGTGCATTTGAGGATGAACCACGCGACGGGATTGATGTCTATGGCCGTGGCCTCGCAACCGAGCCGCATCGCTTCCAGCGGAATCGCGCCGCCGCCGGCGAACGGATCAAGGACCTTGGGCGCCCTTCCGCCGTAGGCTTTGCGGATTTCCTGCCGGAACCATTCGAGCGTGGCGGCGTTCTCCGTCTCTCGGCCCCAATGAAGGATGCCGCCTTTGGTGACTTCCTTCTCGCGCTCGACGATGGAGCCGTCGGGCTTTTTCTTCTTCTCGATTTCCTTCTCGACCGTGCCGCCGATTTTCTCGCAGAACTCACGTCGCTGACGTTGGAGTTCCTCTTCCCACGCCTTGTCCGTCATGCCGTCCGGCTTGGGCTGGGCAGAGGGGTCTGGCAGGAGCGTGGCGATGAGCGCGGCCCGGCAGGCGGCGAGCGGTCGCCGCGCCGGCCAGATGTGCAACGTGGAAATGTGGCCGTGGCGGACGTTTTTCTCGTGAACGGAATCGAGCGACGCCTGCTTGAGCGGGAAGGCAAATTCGATGAGGCGAGGGAAGTCGCTCATAGGTGGTGCCCCGCGAAACACGCGAAAGGACGCGAAAGGGCGGCGCGGCCGGGCGTAACCGGGTTGCGGATACTGGGGAAAGTGGTTGCGGATAGTTGCGGATTCATGGTGTCGAACTGGCGGCGGCCAACACCGCGTGCGCGCTGAGCAGGCCGCAGCCTTTGGCCTTTGGCGGGCGGCTTTCCGGCAAACTGGCTGAAGTGGGGGAAGTCGGGCATGGCGTCAGGCGCTGAAGGCACTGAGGGAGAAACGCACTTCTTTGTTGATGTCAGGTGGTGTCGCTGTCATATTCTGTGCGCCGGGTGCCTCTCGCAGGCTCGATATGGATCACCCAGCCCGGCGTCAGTCTTTCGGCCCGCTCTGCAGAGCGGGCCGTTTGTCTTGGACCGCAGCCGACTGGAGCCACGTCCGCGCGCCTTCGGCGGCGAACGCGACCAGTTCCGAATCGTCAGGGAAAACCTTCAGGCCATCGAGCTTGTCGGACGCAGTGCGCCGCGAGCAATAGAGGGCGGGCAGCAAGCGGGCGAAGTAGGGATAATTGAAATCCCGGGTGCGGAAAGCGCGATGGACGTTGTAAGCGCAGAGATCGGCCAGTTGGATGCCGTTGGAGAGCTTGCTGTCGGTGAAGAAGGGGTATTCCACGATGTGGCGGAACTGGACGTTGCGGTTACCCTCCCGCTGGAAGAAGGCGTGTTTCATGGCGACAGCGTGGTTGAGTTGGCGCTGGGTGTCGTCCATGACGATAAGCCCCTGGTGTTTTGGGTGAAACTCGGACAGGTAGTGCTCGATGCGCTCCAGGAGAAGCTCGTAGGCCTTTTTGTGCATGGTTTCGGCGTCCATGTGGGAAAGCAACTTGCGTTTGTCCATCACCGCTGCGAACAGGATCATGCGCTGGGCGGGAACCTGCTCGAAGAACGTCTCGCTGAGACGGTGCCGGTCGGCATCGCCGAGGGCGCTGAGGAACGGGCTTTCCTGGGCGCGCTTGGCGGGGATTCGCAGGCAGCCGGATTTCACTTCACACTCGGCCAGCGTCAGTTTCAGTTGCTGGGTCCGATGTAGGTGGTCCGCCAATTCCAGTTTGAGATTGGCGACGGCGCGGTCGAAAGCGTGCCAGCGCCGCTCGAACAGGGCCAATGCGGTGAGAACATACAGATGATCCTTGGAAAAGGTTGTGCCGTCCTGACGTGTGCCGGTCACTTGCGGGTCGCGGCTGCCCGATTCGTCGAAGTAGAAGAAATACATGGTTCAGCTTTCTCGGAAAAATGGTTGCGGATAGTTGCGGTTTCATGAAATGGCCAGCCAGTCTGGGAACGGGCCGGAGTCAACCGAGTTTCCGCGTTGCCAGTTCTCCCAAGTCTGTTCTTTGCGAAATCATGTTTGGCCAGCAGTCTCTTCCCAATGCCTGATGGCAGGTGGATGGCCCGCAGGGGCCAGCGTGAAAAGGCCCTCGGATGCCGGGGGGGTCTTTTCATTTCGGGCTTCCCAAGGCGGCTTTGCCCGGCTATCTTGGCCCGGATGACCGCGCAACAAGAACTGTTCACGGGTGAAGCGGGCCGGAGTCTGGTCGATGAACTGCTGGAAACGCCTGCGGAGTCTGAGGACTTTGTGCCGCTGGCGAAGCGGTTGGCGGAATTCGCCAAGAAGGGGATCGAAGCCAGCGAAACGCTGAGCCGCTACCGCGAGGTCCGCAAGCGCATGGGCGAGCCGGAGCGGGCAGTTTTTTCGGAACCGAATTTTCCGGTCGTGGTTCATTCGGTGTAAGCTTCACGCGCGGCGGAGCTGCACGTTGATGTCGAGGCCGCCAGCGCTACTGAGAAAGTATTTCGCGATCCCCTTGTTGTTCAGGTAGGCCTCGGCTCGTACGAAGAGTTCGCGGAGCTTGAGGTCTGCGTCCGACCCCACTTTCAGGACGCTCACGGGCAAGCCGATCTGGTTTTGGAGGATGTCCGGGTAAAGGTGCTTGCCGTGAAGTTCCTTTTCGCCCTCGGTGATGAGCGCCTTGACGGCGGTGTCGATGCGCTCCGGTGTGGCTCGGAGTAGTCCATCCTTCAGCAGGTCTTTGGCAATGACGTTGGTGGAACTCAGCGCTTTGCTGCTCTCAAACACCGCCGTCACATCGAGCGAATCGAGGACATGGAAAAAGGGGTCTGGCGGCTGCCCGGCAGCGATGGCTTTTTGCGCTGCCCCGAGCATCTCCCCGAAGGACTGAATGATGACGTGGGCCGGCACGAGTCGGTCCCCCTTGGGCGAGCGCATGAGCATCTGCGGGTCGGTGGGGCCGAGGCTCGCGGTTTCGGACATGAGGAGTTCCCGGGCTCCCAGGCAAAGCAAGGTCGCCGCGCTCAAGGCGCGCCCGAGCACGATGGCGCGGAATTCGGTGGAGAACGTGCGGCAGACCTTGACCATCTTGCCCGCCGCGTAGGGGAATCCGCCGGGGCTGTTCACCAACACGTCGAGTTTCCGGCCGTAACGGTCGAGATCAATGCTGCGGAGTAGATTCTCCAGGAAATCCGGGTCGTGGTCCTGCATGGCCCCCGCCGGGTGGCTGGCGTTGGCGAGATAGCAGATGAGATTGCGCCCGGTGGTGGCTTCGATCTTTTGAAGAAGTTGGCGGTGGATGTTGGAATTGTTTTCCAACTGATCGGTGAGGTCGAAGAAGAATCCGCGTTCGCTCATGGTTGCGCTCTGGTTCAGTCGTTCTGTGGCTTTCGGTTAAATTGGTCCATCCGCGCGGGTGGCGCCGCTGGCTCACCTGGCTGTCCGGCTGCCGACAGGATTTCCTGCGGGCCAATTAGAACACTTCCCTTGGCTTTGGCGAGCAGCTTTCCGAAGGGGTCTTGCACGCGCGCCAGGCGCGGGCTGAGCGTGGCACAGTGATAGACCGCGTAAAGCCAGTAGCCGTGGCGCAGATTGCAGGCTTTGGCCCACTCGTTCGCCGAGACTTCCACTTCGCCCGTGCCGGCGCGGCCCTTGACTTCGATGCCGCGCTCCGCGCCGTCGGGCCGGCGCGAAAGCAGGTCAAAGCCGGGATGGTCGGGCAGTCCCGCCGCGCGGGCGAGCTCGGGCGTGTGAACGTCAATGACCTTCGCCCCCTCGCCTTCCTCGTGCGCGCGGGCGATTCGCATGGCCGCCAACTCCACTTGGGCGTCGTAGCGTTGTTTCTCTGCGGCGTCCGTGGTCGGCACAACCAGCGCGTGGGCGATGAACTGCACGGGCGCGGCGACGATGAGTTCCGGTTCGCGGCGCAACGCCGCCATGGCCGCGTCGCGCCGCGCGGCGAGTTGCTTTTGCTGCTCCTTCACGCGAGCCAAATCGAGGGCCGCTCCCTTGTTGCCGTCGCGCGCCTTGGTTGTGAGGGCTGCGCGCGTCGCGGCGAGGTCGGCTTCCTGGTAGTCGAAGCCGCGCCGCAGGAACTGCTCGCGTTCAGGCAGCGTGTCTTTGAGCGCGGCCTGGCGGACGGCCGCGCGGGTGCGGAGTTCGTCACTGAGAAACGCGAGGGCGCGCTTCCGATGCGCTTCGGCGGTTGCGGCCAGACGTTGCGCATCGGCCGCCAGGCCCGTGCCGCCTTTGAGCAGGAGCAGATGTTCGACGGGGCAGAGCACCATGCCGCCGGCTTCATCCTGTTTCAGGCCCACCAGGCGGCAATCCAGCGTGGCGGGTTGCGTGAAGTCGGCAAAACTGGCGTCCGCGTCGCGGACCAGCAACGTGAGCGCGAGATGGAACAGGTAAGGTTGGTCGGCGGTCGGGTCCACAAAAATGGCGCCGCGCCGCGCGGCCGGGCCAAGCCGTTCCGCGACGACGGCGCGGTATTGCTCGAACACCGGTTCGCCCGGATGCAACCAGATGGCTGCGCGGCGTTCCTGGGGCCGCTCGATCATCAAGCGTTCGCACTGCGGCGGCGGGTATTGCTCAATCGCGGGGAGCAGGGCCTCGAGCGCGCCTGCCTGCCGCGCCGAGCGCGGCCCGTCTGCCTGGGGGCGGGCAGGCGCAGGCAGGCCGGGCTGGGCGGGGTGGAAGGAAAATGCGCCGCTAAGGTCGCCTTCGACCCGCAAGCCGAGCAGCGGCGCGGAGGATTCCACGAACTGGCGGACGTAGCCGGGAAGCAGGCGGCAAAAGGTCTCGTGTGAAAGCGTGTCGCGCAAGCGCGGGAGTTCGCGCGCCACGTCGCCGCCGGCGCCGTAGAGCGCCTTCTCGCGGGCGGCGAGGGCGGCGACTTGCTCTTTGGTCAGGCGCCCGTCGAGTTGGCGCGCGACTTCCTCCGCGCCGTCCTCAGTGACGGCCTGCTCCATGTATTGCCGGATGGAGACGCCCTCGAAGACGCGGCCAATGACATCGAAAACTTTGTCCGAGCGGAGTTCCTTGCGAATCTTTTCCAGCTTGTCGAGGAGCGTCTTGAGGACGCGGCCTTCGCGGGTCTTCGGGGCGACGAGATTCAGGATGACAACCGGGTCGTGTTTCTGGCCGTAGCGGTGAATGCGCCCCATGCGTTGCTCCAGGCGGGCGGGATTCCACGGGATGTCGTAGTTGATCATGATCCAGCAGAACTGGAGATTGATGCCCTCGCCCGCCGCGTCCGTGGCAATCAGAAAGCGCGCCCCGCCCGCGCTGGCCGGCGTGCGGAAATGCTCAACCTGTTCCTCGCGCTCGGTGTAGTGCATCCCGCCGTGAATCCGCGCGACCTGGCCGGTGTAGCCCATGCCTTCCAAACCACGAACCAGAAAGTCGAGCGTGTCGCGGTGCTCCGTGAACACGATGAATTTCTCGTCGGCGTAATCCGGCGCCGTGAGCAGGTCGCGAAGCTTCTCGTATTTGGAGTCCGTGCCGGTGCGATAGACTTTTTCGGCGAGGTCGCGGAGTCCGGTCACTTGCTCCAATTCCGATTCAAGGTCGGCGAGCGAAGCGGCTACGACGCCTTGCAAGAGGCGTTCCTCGGCGCGCTCGTTCTCTTCGGCGGAACCGGCGGGCGTTTCTTCGTCCGCCGTCTTCGCGTCGAGAACGTCGTCTTGCTCATCGGCAATCTGGCGCTGAAGCAACGTCAGTTGCTCCATCGTCAGCCGCCCTGCCCGCACGTCCTGAATGAGCGCCTGCAACTTGGTCAGGCGGCGTTCAAGCGAACGGAAAAGGGCGTAGGTGGAACTCGCGAGACGCCGCTGAAAGACGCTCATGGCCAGCCGGGCGGCAGAGCGGTTCAGGAGCTTGGCCCGGTTATAGACGTGGCGCAGATAGTCGGTCGTCTCGTCGTAAAGCGTTTGCTCGCTGATTTTGCCCATCGTCGGTTCGTAACCGTGCGTGTCCGAAATGCGCGCGGGATAAAGTGGCGAGCCGTCGAGCCGGACCATTTCTTCTTTCGTGCGGCGGATGAAATGGCGCTGGCGCTGCTCGGCCGGGTAGGCGCTGAACGCCTCCGGCGTCGAAAGAACCTGCGGGTCGAGCAGACGCCAAAGCGCGTAATAAGGGTAGTCCCGGCCCATGTGCGGCGTGGCGGTCAACAGCAACAGGTGTTGCGCGTGCCACGGCATCCGCCACGCCTGGTCGAGGCCGGACACGCCCGCCAAGCTCTCGGCGAGGCGGTAGCGGTCCGTCCGGCGAACCCGCATGTCGGTGCCGCGATCGGCGGAAAGCTTGTGCGCCTCATCAAAGATGGCGAGGTCGTAGGGCGTCACCTGCGCATCGCGCAAACGAGCGAACATCCTGTCACCGGCCAGCGTGTCCACGCTCACGATGAGGCGGTCGGATTCTCCGCCGACGAACGGGTTGCCGTCCCGCGCGTCGCTGCCGCTGATGACGCGGAAATTGAGGTTGAACAGCGTCATCAATTCCCGCTGCCAGTTGCCGATCAGGCCGGCAGGCGGGACGATGAGGACGCGCCGAAGCAACCGGCGCGAAAGCATCTCGCGGATGTAGAGGCCAGCCATGATGGTCTTGCCGGCGCCGGCATCGTCAGCCAGCAGGAAGTGCAAGCGCGGTTGCTGGAGCATCTGGTCATAAACCGCGATGCGTTGATGCGGCAACGGGTCAATCTGGGAAATCTCGGCGGCGAACGCGGGGTTGAACAGATGGCCGAAGGAAAGGCGTTCGCCCTCGGCGACAACGCGGACAATTTCCGGCGACGCCGTGAACTCAAGCGCGGTCGTGATGCCGCGGGAAAGCATAGCGCCGCGGATGATGACACCGGTTGCCTCTCAGTGAAACGAAAAGGGCAAACGGGTTTCCGTTCGCCTTTGCCGTTCAAGATCCCCGGCAGATCGTCTGAAATCGCTCAATACCGGTAGTGCTCGGCTTTGTACGGGCCGTCCACCGGCACGCCGATGTAGTCGGCTTGTTTCTTGGCGAGCTTGGTGAGCTTCACGCCGATGCGTTCGAGGTGCAGGCGGGCGACTTCTTCTTCGAGCTTCTTCGGCAGACGATAGACGCCGACTTGGTAGGTGTCGCGGTTTGCCCAGAGGTCCAGTTGCGCGAGGCACTGGTTGGTGAACGAGTTCGACATCACGAAGCTTGGGTGGCCTTCGGCGCAACCGAGGTTCACGAGACGGCCTTCGGCGAGCAGGTAGATGCTCTTGTCGCCGGGGAGGTCGTAACGGTCCACCTGCGGTTTGATGTTGACCTTGCTCACGCCCTTGGCGGTGTTGAGGCGGTCCACCTGAATCTCGTTGTCGAAGTGGCCGATGTTGCAGACGATCGCCTGGTCTTTCATCCGGAGGAGGTGCTCCAGCGTGATGACGTCGCAGTTGCCGGTGGCGCTGACGTAGATGTCGGCCTCGCCCAGCGTGTCTTCGATGGGCTTGACCTCGAAACCTTCCATCGCGGCCTGGAGGGCGTTGATGGGGTCAATCTCGGTGACGATGACGCGGCAGCCGAAGCCGCGCACGCTGTGGGCACTGCCTTTGCCCACGTCGCCGTAGCCGCAGACGCAGGCGGTCTTGCCGGCGATCATCACGCCGAGGGCGCGCTTGAGGCCGTCGGCCAGCGATTCGCGGCAGCCGTAGAGGCTGTCGAACTTGGACTTGGTGACGGAGTCGTTGACGTTGATGGCGGGGACGAGGAGCTTGCCGGCTTCGAGCATCTGGTAAAGGCGATGCACGCCGGTGGTCGTTTCCTCGCTCACGCCTTTCCAGTCTTTCACGATTCGAGTGAACCAGCCGGGGCGTCCCTTGGCGCATTGCTTGAGCAAGTTCTTGACGACGGCGACCCCGTGGCTGTCGCTCGGGGTGTTCACCCAGTTGTCGCCCTGTTCCATCTCATAGCCCTTGTGGAGGAGCAGCGTGGCGTCGCCGCCGTCGTCCACGATGAGTTGCGGTCCCTGGCCGCCGGGGTGGGTGAGCATGCTGAGCGTGAACTGCCAATACTCCTCGAGGCTCTCGCCCTTGAAGGCGAAGACGGGGATGCCGGCCTTGGCAATCGCGGCGGCGGCGAGGTCCTGCGTGCTGAAGATGTTACGAATAGGATTTTGCTTTTCCGACGTGGCTGCAGTGTGCCTGGCTCGGGGTGGCCATTCAAGGCGAAATGCGGCAGAATTGTCCGCTGCCACGCGCCTGGTCGGCCTTTGGGGGCTGGCGGACGGCCGCCCACCAGCCCCCAAAGGTGGCCGCAGTCTCCAGCAGGGCCGCTCAGAGGGCGACAGCGGCTGGAAACGGCCGTCGCGCCGGCCACCGAGGGTGCAGTTCACCGTCGAGCGGATGCCCGGCCTCAGGCGCAGGGCCACCGCCCCTCCGT
>VHCO01000239.1 GCA_016871715.1 Verrucomicrobiota bacterium | reverse complement strand
AACCCGACACCCACCCCGCCCCCCCTACCGCCAAGGCGCCACCCAGCGATCCCAGAAACCTCCGACGCGACCAGCACACGCGCCGCACACGACAAACCCGACATACCCCCGTGTCCGTGCCGGTCCTGACCGAAGGGTGATCTGCGGCCCGGCTCGCCCCTGACCGCAGCCGAACGGATTGGTTCCGAGTCATGCAGGCCGTTCATGCAGACTCCCCATGATATAATCAAGCCCGAAGTCGTCGCCAACCCCGAATCCTTAGCGAGGAAGCAGCGCGGACGGTCACGTAGGCCCAGCGGGTTTGACGACCTTCGCCTCGCATGCCGCCTGCCGGTTTTCGTTCTGCCAGGGAAGGGAATTCCAAACCAGTTACTGAGGCGTTTCCGCCCGGACACGATAGAAACGCGCCGGGCCTTCCGGCAGAGGCATGGACCACTGGTTGGTTTTGGACTCCGCGAGCCCACCCACCACCAACGTCCATTCCTTGCTGATGGGCGATTCGGCGCTCTCGAGCGTATAGAGCGCGTTGGTCCCTACCCCGCTCCAATAGAACCATAACTGGGCCGCTTGGCGCTCGACCGCGAGATAGAGTGGGACGCTGCCCAATTCCCTGCCGATGGTGAAGAACATGAATCCGGCACCTGTCTCGACGTAATAGACGGTGTCTCTCTCCACCGACCAGGGTGTGGCAATGATCTCCCACACGATGCTGTCGCCAAAGCCGACCCTCTCGATCAGGTGCCAGGACCACGCCGGGTAGCCTGGAACCGAGTAGTTGCGGTTGATGCCGTTTGAACCCGAGGCCACGCGGCCAGCCAGAAGACTGCCGGACGGGCGCGGGTCGTCAGGCCACCCGGTTCGATTGACCGCGTCCAGGGCGATCAAGCGGCGCGCATGCTCGACCTGCTCCCGTGTCACCAACGCCACGACACAAGACTGGTCTCGATTCGTATGCGGGTACCCATGGGTGTAGGGCAGCAGGAGGAAGTAAACCGGCCGGGGGGCTTCTTGGGCTCGCCCAAGGTGGCCGCCAGTGAGCGCAAAGAACCCCGCCACTACGCCCAGCACCGCAGCCCGCAGGGCAGCACGTCGATGCGTCCTCATGGCCACACCAGGAAGTTGCGGCTCCACCACAAGCCGACGTTCCGGTAGCTCCAGAAGGATTCGCCCACATTGAGCGTGGGTTCCTCCTGCTGCCAGGACCCATCCCTGAACGTGTACCAGACTCCGTCGCTGAATTTGGACTCCACGTAGCCCCCGTTCATCAACCGCCAGAGACGCTCGTCGTTCATCAGCAGGATGGGCATGAGCAGATCCGTAGATACCCGACCGGCCTGGGGGATGATCGAGCTGCGGATGCAGTAGCCGTTGTCCACCGGGTTGACGCCGTAACCCTGCGCCACGGCACCGACAAACGTCAACGCTAGCGGGCCCGCCAACGGGTTGCGTAGCCGCGCGCCTTTGCCCGGCGACAAGGTTAGGTCCGGAAGCGACCACTCCCCGAGATCGAAGACGTTGATGATCCATTGGTCGGTGGTGTCGTCCCAGTGGTAGAGGGTCGTGCCTTCCGGCACATCCGGTAGCAGGGTTATGACCCGGTTATCGGTCGCATTGAGGGGGTTGGCGATGAAGGAATGGCCCGGCGGCGCCTGCAGATCGACGTAGCCGACTGTGTTGCACGAGTTCTGGCGGCCCGGACTGAGGATCTTGGCACGGTAAAAGCCTAGAGCGGCAGTCGCACTGGCATCCACGTAGTCATGGCTCCCGGTTCCCCCGAGGGTTACCGTCGCATATGCTTCCTCGGGCCAGACCAGCAGGTCCAAAGAGCGTTGAACAATCACCTGTGCCGAGACGGGGCCCGTGATCCGCACGCGGAACTGCCCCGCGGTTCTTTCCACGGTGTCGAGGCTGAAGGTAAGGCTGGGCAATGGGGTGGGAGGCCAGGCGGATCTGACGGTCAGCTTGAACGTGCCAGCAGCCCCGTTGAGACCATCAACGGCAACGCGGTAGGCGACGCCGCTCTGCGCGTAGAAGTTGACCTGACTGGCGCCGCAAGCTCCGGCATGGGCGGCCACTTGGGTGAGGCCGGACACAGTATTTCCGGTGTATACGGCCAGCAGGGTGCTGAAGCCGCTTCCCTCGGTGGTCAGCTCAGCCTGGAAGTTGTACATGGGTAGCAGTGTCCACCACACGGACCGCCCGCCGGGGTTCCCCACGTGGTTCGGCTCGCCGAGTTCTTTCGTGGCATTGACGTTGTTGCCCACGGCCGTGAGTACATAAGGAGGTTGGATTGGCTGGCGCAAAAGAACGGCGTTTGCGAAGCCATCATTATAGGGTCGCGCTGGCCAAGAGCCGGTTAAGGCCGACTTGAGGTTGAGACGTCCGCCGGTCTGGCACTTGGTGTTGAGGCTCGCTAATGGGTCGGTTGACCGCAGCATCCGGTTCATGAGCTCGACCGCAGACTCGTACGGCCAATAGCTGCGGAGCAGGGCCAGTGCGCCAGTGACATGGGGGGCGGACATCGAGGTGCCGTATTTCCAGGCGTACGAAGTTTGTGTTTCGTAAGACGCCGAGTAAACGCCGTTGACTTTCGGATCGCTGGAGGGTGGGTAAGAGCCTCCCGGTGCGGCGAGGTGGGTCTTGGCTGAGCCGTAGCAGGAGTAGAACGCCAGATCATCGTTGCGAGTTGTGGCAACTACACCCACGATACTGTCAACGTCATAGCAGACGGGATAGTTGGGAATCTGTTCCACGTCCCAACCTGGCCCTCCTTCAAGTTGATTGTTCCCTGCTGCCGCGATGAAGAGGATTCCGTGATTGCGGGCTGCCGCGATCGCTTCACGCAACGGTTCACCGTATTGGGGGCCTCCCCAACTGGCGTTGAGGATGTGGGCGCGCTGGGCGATGGCGTAGTTGATGCACTCGATATGGTCATCGTCGTAGCCTTGGCCAGATTGGTCGAGCGATTTCACGGAACCGAGCAATGGCTTGCTCGACACTCAGGCCCTTCGGCAAAGCAATCACCTCGATGCTGCCAATCCGTGGCCACTTCCGGGCTGTGCGCGTGCCCAGGCTGGCATGTATGCTTGTCAGGTTCGAGACAGACGGTTTGACGAAAATACGGTCAGACCGGTACTCGGGCCGGGGCGCGGGTTCCTGAGCTTCGGCCCCGAGCACCTGGGAGGGAAGAAACAGGAGAAGGGCTATCGAGGCGATACTGCGCCGCAGGGAGCGCAGCGGTGGACTGGGGCGGAGAGCGCAACGGTGGACTTCATTGAGCTTCATGGTAAACGCCCGTACACACAAACTCGGCAGAAGTCAAGAGGTTCTTTGAGAGAGCATCTCCCCCGAATCCCTAGCGAGTGGATCGAGGTCGCCGGTGCATCCGCATGGGAAGGCTCTGGACTTTCCTCTGGGTGGGCGAAAACGGTCTGGGAAGCTCATCGAAGGGTGTTTTGGGAGCTCACCCAACGGAAGACTCGACCGGGAAGGTAGCTTTTGGCGTTGCCGGCAGGCTAAGGATTCGGGTCGCCAACCCCTCCCGCCTTACCGCCTGCCTGCCGCCGCTGGCACCACGTCGACAAAGCCGGCGTCGATGTACTGACCGCCGCCGGTCTGACGGCAATGGATGGCCAGCACGTTGCGGCCCGGCTTCAGCGCCGCCTGCGCCGCCGGCAGGATCGGCACCGCTTCGTACTCGGTCGTGTAGCCGGTCACCGACACCGCGAGCACCCCGTTGAGGTACACGACGGCGTCTTCGTCATGGTGAAGCCGCAGTTGGAGGTCCGACCAAGATCCCTCCGGCATCGTGAACTCCCGGCGCAGCCAAATGTTGGGCGTGTTCCATTCCGTGCGCACGATGGCCCCGGGCGTTCCTCGCGTGCCGAAGCCCGCCACGCCCTGCTGCCAAGTCGAGTCGTCACAATCCGGCTTGAACCAGTCACCGGCCGGTTTTTGGGTCGTGTAGCGCCAACGCTCCCGGCTCTCCTCCGCCGTGGGCAGCACGTTCAGCAGCACCGGCGGCTTGGGCATCGGGGCCCAGTTCGCCGCGCGCGTCCGGTCCCGCTCCGCGTGCTTCTGCCAGATCGCTCGGTCGTAGAGCAGCGGCAGAAAGACACCCCCCACCACCGGCCGCGCCTGAAACCCGCGCCGGCGGCCGTCGTGCGTCCAGTACCAATCGGTCATCGGCACGCGATCAGGCGTCTCGTTCAGGAACCGGAACACAGGATCGACCAGCGCCTCGAAGTCCGCCCGGTCCCGCGTCAGCGTGGCAGTCCAAACCACCCAATCGAGCTTGGTGTACTCGGAACGATTGTCCAGCGGCAAACCGTACTTGTTCTGCACGCGCTTGTAGAAGTCCATCTCGCTATGCCAAAAATCCTCGGGAGCCAAGTGGAATCCCAGGACCCGATCCCAGACCACGTTGTACTTCTGGCTCCAGGTGCCGGGTTTGTCGAAGGCGAGCCGGTAATGATCGCCATCGTCGGCTTCGTTGGCCCAGCGCTCGCCGAAGTTCTGCGCTAACTCGTAGTATTCGTTGGCGCGACTCGTTTCGCCGCGCAACTCGCAAAGCCGGGCAAACGAAGCCAGGCCGAATATGGCCTTGGCGGACAGATTGACGTTATGAGCCATGTGACCGGCAAAGTCATCCGTGCACAGTTGGTTCTCCGGGTCATACCCCTTGGCCTTGAGATACTCCGCCCAGCGTTCGAGCTGCGGCCAATAGAGACTAGCGAAACCGGCGTGGCCTTCGATCTGGGCCACGGCCGCCATCAGGATCAGCAGGTTGCCCGATTCCTCGACCGGCATCTGGTTCTCCTCGGACTTTTCGCCGCCGCCATAGCGCTGCCCATTCGCGTGCGGGTAAGTGCCCAAATCGTGCGGTGCAAACGGGAACTTCCAGCGCTCGCTCGCGGCGTAATTCATGAAGGGCACCAGGAACGATTTCGCCAGCGACGCCCCAAACAATAAGAACTGCGGCGACATGGGATAAAACACGTCCGACGTGCCAATGCAGCCGTTGCTGAAGTTCTCCTTCGAGAACTGCAGCGGCTGGCCGTGGTCGTCGGCCACAAACTTGCCCGCCGCGAAGCATTGACGGTAGGCCAGCGCCGCGAGTTGAGCGTACTTCTCCCCGCCCGCCCGGGCCAGGTCGGCCATCAGTTCCCGGTCGAACCTAGCGCAGCGCGCGGCCAACTCCTCCGGCTCCCGCCAGGCCGCCTGCAGCAAGTCCGCCGCCTCCCAACCGTTGCGCCGCCAATACGGGCGCAGGTTCTTGCGCATGTACTGGATCGAATAGAGATCGTCGTAGGCTAACACCAACGTCGCCCGCGCGCCCGCCGCCCCAGCCGGGCGCAACTCGAAGGTCATCGCCGCCACTGGCGACTCATCGCTCGCCGCGCGCGGCTGGCGTTCGTCGAGGCTCGCCGGCAGAGTCCCGCTCCGGATGAAGGCCGTCCGGCACGAGCGCGCCGCGGCGATGGTATGCTGCGCCACGCGCGTGGCCGGCGCGGCGGCATACAGGTAGCCCCAGTCGATGCGCAGATCGTCCCCTTTCTTCGCCAAAACGGGCTGGTCCTTCGAGCCCATCTTCAGCGCGAGTAGATCCCCCATGCGCTCGCTCGACCATACCACTTCCTGCGCCGGATCGTTGACCGTGAGCTCGGCGTGCGCGTCAAAGTAGACCGCCACATCATGGCTCTGGCCGTCGGCGGCTTTGACGTCCCAAGTCACGTAGGTCACCGGCCACGAGAGCAAATCGATCTCCTCCGGCAACGCCGGCGTGACAAAGCTCAACGTCAACTCGATACCGCCCCCGGCGAAGGTGTACACCGTCCGCGTGGGCCAGACCACCAAGTCGCGCTGCTCGAGCGCCGGCACGGTCCGCGGTTCGACGCCCATGACGCGGTATGTGCGGCCATCGATGCGAACCAAGCTCGTGAGCCGGTGTGGTCGGCCGGTCCAATGCACCGTGTCGGCGTCTGTCAACTTGTCGGCCGGCGACCAAATGCTGAAATAGGGATCGCAGGCCACCAGGGGCGTGGCTGGCGGCACCAACTTCGACCCTTGTGAGACGCGTTTGGGGGGCGGCGTATAGAGCTTTTTCGCGGCCGCCGCGATCAATTCGCGGTCCATCTTCACCAGCGCGCGGTCGTACGTCATCAAACCGTTGACCTCGATCTCGACGTCGGTGGTCTGAGTGTAGACCGCGGCGGCAAGCCCGGGCGCGCCGGTCATGGGATGCAGCTTGTCCAGCAGCGCCAAGTAAGCCTCGGTCAGATCCTCGGAGTTCTTGTAGCTGCGGTAGCCCCAGTTGCGTTCGTCCTGCCAGGTATGGCCCTTGACCGGCAAGCCCAGTCCGCCAAATTCGCCCAGGACACCCGCGCGGTTGGGCTCGATCCGCGGCGCGGCCGGCCCCGGGTAAGAATGGATGTCGAGCACATCGCCCACATTGCGGTCGGTCCAACCGCTGGCGTTGTTCACCAACCGCGTCGGATCCCAACGCTTAATCAGCTCGACGATCCGCGGCGTGTCCCACTGGCCCCAACCCTCGTTGTACGGCACCCACATGACAATCGACGGATGGTTGTAGAACCCCTCGACCATCGCGCGCAGCTCACGCTCGAAACTCGCCGCCGACTCCGGCGACCGGGTGATGTCCGCGTCTCGCCCCCCGATGTACCGGTCGCCACTGGGCATGTCCTGCCAGACCAGCAACCCGAGTTTGTCGCACCAGTAATACCAACGGGCGGGCTCGATCTTGACGTGCTTGCGAGCCAGGTTCATCCCGAGGGCCTTGGTCATCTCGATGTCGTATCGGAGCGCCTCGTCAGTGGGAGCCGTGTAAAGGCCGTCCGGCCAGAAACCCTGGTCGAGCGGACCGTATTGGAAGAGCGGCTGGTTGTTGAGGCAAAGGCGGAGAACCCCATCGGCGTCCTTGCCTAACGAAATCTTCCGCATCCCAAAGTAGCTCTCGAGCTCGTCCACTTTCGTTCCGTCCTGGCTCAGCGTCACCCGTAAGCCGTAGAGGAACGGAGTGTCCGGTGTCCACGGCTTGGCCTCCGGCACCTTGAGTTGAATGCGGGGACGGATCGGCCCGGCCCCGCCTTCCGTACCGATCATGCCGGATTGCACCACTCGCTCGCCATCGAGCACCTCCACCTGGACGTCAGAACGACCACCCGGCGTCGCAACCGCCATCTCGAGCGTGACGGCCGACTGATCGAAATCGGGCACGATCCGGAGCGACTCGATATGGGCCGCTGCCACCGGCTCGAGCCAGGCCGTTTGCCAAATGCCGGTGGTGGGCGTGTACCAAATCCCGCGTGGATTGCGCACCTGCTTGCCTCGAGGCTGGTAACCCGCGTCCGTCGGATCCCAAACCGCCACGACGAGTTCCTGCTCGCCACCGGGTCGGAGCGCGTCCGTGATGTCGAAATGGAAAGCATCGTATCCACCGCGGTGCGAACCCACTTCCTTGCCATTCACCCAGACCGTGCTTTCCCAGTCCACCGCACCAAAGTGCAGAAGCAGGCGTTTGCCGCGCCAAGCATCGGAAACGCTGAACCCGCGCCGGTACCAGAGCCGCTCCGCTTCGCTCACCCGCTTCATAACGCCCGAGAGCGCCGATTCGATCGGGAACGGCACGAGTATCTGTCCGGCCCATTCGGCCGGCCGAGGCGCGTCCTTCGGCGTCACGGCGTAGTCCCAAAGGCCGTTCAGGTTCGCCCAGTCCCGCCGCACCATCTGCGGCCGTGGATACTCGCGGTGCGCCGTCGCCGGCGTGACTTCCTTCGCCCAACGCGTGAGCAGCGGGCCTTTGGCCGGCTGCCATGCGGCGTCGGCCGTGGCGGCGAGAGCGAGACCGGCAGCGCTCAACAGAACGGCGCTGGAGGTGACCGCGCGTGAGGCGGCAGAAGACGCGGAATGGAAAGCATTCATGGCCCGCCATTCTGGGGACGCAACCGCTTCCTGGCAACGAGGAAGCATCCAGACCGGAGGCGTCGGAGGCGTCGAGGCGCCCCGAATTCTTAGCGTGGATCAAGAACTCGCCTCAACTTCGTCGTTGCCAAGGGCTAGGCCCATGATACTATACGTATGTTTAGTCTTTATGAAAACGCTCACGCCACGGCAACTCCAAGTGCTCGGGTTCATCCAAGCCCAAATCGAACGCCTCGGTGTCCCGCCTACCTTCCGCGAAATCGCCAGTCACTTCCGCTTCCGCAGCGTCAAAGCCGCCGTGGATCATGTCGCCGCCCTGCGCCGCAAGGGGGTGTTGGCCGGCGAACGGCGCCGGGCCCGGGCGCTCCGGCCGCTCTCGCCTTGGCAGGCCCTGCGCCGGCCCATGGCGCATATCCCGCTGTTCGGCTCGATTCCCGCGGGTCGGGCGGAGGACCGGGGGCAAGAGACCAGCGGCTGTGTTTCGGTGGACATCGAGAGCCTGGGCATTCGGCCCACCGCGCGGACCTTTGCGCTGCGGGTGCGCGGCGACTCGATGATCGGCCGCCACATTTGCGACGGCGATTATGTCGTGTTCGAGCACGGGAAGACCCCGCGTCCCGGCGACGTGGTGGCTGCGCTCATTGATAACGAGAGCACGCTCAAGACCTTCGTGCAGGAGCGGAACCAGGCGCCCTACCTGCGCGCGGAGAACCCGAAATACCCCCAGCTCCATCCCGTGGGTGAGTTGGTGATTCAGGGGGTGATGGTGGGCCTGCTCCGGCGCATGAAGACGTGAGGAGCCATGTCTGCCGTGGTTCATTTGGATGCGGACGCCTTCTTCGCGGCCGTCGAACAGGCGGCGGACCCGCGTCTGCGGGGCAAACCGGTGGCGGTGGGCGGGGAACGACGCGGGATTGTGGCCAGCGCATCGTACGAGGCGCGGCGGTTTGGCATTTACACGCCCATGCCCACCGCGCGCGCGCGCAAGCTCTGTCCGCACCTGCTCGTGTTGCCCGGCGACTTCGACAAGTACGAGCGTTTCTCGCGGTGGATGTTCAGTTACGCCTACGATTTCACGCCGAACGTCGAGATTTGTTCGATTGACGAAGGGTACTTTGACCTGACGGGGGTGCGCCGGCCGCCGATCGAGGTGGCCGCCACCATCCGCGACGCCATCCGGCAGGCGCTCAAAATCAGCGTCAGCGAAGGCATCGGCACCAGCAAACTGGTCAGCCAAATCGCCTCCAAACTCCACAAACCCGCCGCCTTCCGGTCCGTGCCTGCCGGTGACGAGGTGCCGTTTCTGCATCCGTTGCCCAACCAGTGGCTGCCCGGCATCGGCCCCAAAACGGCCCAGCGCCTCAACGCCGCCGGCCTGGCCCTCATCCGGCAAGTGGCGCAAACCCCCGTCGACCTGCTCAGCCTCTTGGTCGGCCGCGCCGCGCCGCAATTGCGCCAGTTCGCCAACGGCATCGACGAACGCCCGGTCGTGCCCGCCCATGAACCCGCCAAGAGCTACAGCCAGCAGGAAACCTTTCAGCAAGACCAGACCGACGAAGATTTTCTGCGGGCCACCCTGCGGCGGATGGCGGATCGCCTCTTCGCCAAGGCCCGGACTGACGGCAAGAGCGTGCGCACCCTCACCGTCAAGGTGCGCTACAATGACATGGCCGAAGACCAAGTGAGCGAGAGCCTGGCCGAGCCGACCGATCTCGAGACCGACGTCTACACGCGGTTAGACGCGCTGTTGCGGTGCGCCTGGCGCCGCCGCGTGAGTCTGCGCCTGGTCTCGCTCAAACTCGCCAACCTCTACGACGGCGTCTTCCGCCTCGAACTAGCCCTGGATCGCGCCGCCCAACAACACGACGCCCGCCGCCGCCTCGCCGACATCGTCGACCAACTCCGCGCGGCGCATGGCCAGAACGCGATCCTGCGCGGGCACGATTTCCGGCTGCGCACCGGCGAGCCCAACCCGACGCTGCTCCTGCCGGCGGCGGGCGAAACGCCGTCGGGCACCGTCAGCCTCGAGCCGATCGCCCTGCGCCTGCGCCTCAAAAAAAAACCCGAGCGCCCCGGCGGATCGGTGCCCAGTGACCGCCTTGGTGGCGCTGAGGACAACGCGCCTGGCCGGCGGGGTACGGTTGCCCTCCGCCCTCCGCGTTCCGCATTCCCCTTGGTAGTGCGCAGCCACTATTCCTTCCTCAACTCGACCCTCGCCATTCCCGCCATCATCGAACTGGCCCAACGCCACGACCTTGCCGTCGCGACCCTCTGCGACCAGGGCAATCTCCATGGCGCAGTCGAGTTCATGCTGGCCGCGCGGGCCGCCGGCCTCAAACCGGTCCTGGGCGCCGAGATCCGCCTCGAGGGCCAACCGCTCTGGCTGTTCGTCCAGAACCAAGTCGGGTACGCCAATCTGTGCCGCTTGCTGTCTCGACCGCCGAAAGCCGGCCCCTCTCCGCCCTCCAACGCGGCTGCCACGCTGCCCGATGCGAGTTTCGGGTCCGCGAATCGCTCTCGGCTTTCAACGCTTGCGCTTCGGGATTTTACCGAAGGCCTCATGGCCGTGTCCGCGGACACCGCGCTCGCCGCGCTGTTTCCAGGGCGTTTTTACCGCGCCATCGCCACGCGCGCCGAATTGCGCCGGTACAACCCGCGCACGGGCGGGCCGCCGGCCGTGCCGGTGGCGCCGGTGCACTACGCCACCCCGGCGGACCGCTGGAAGTTCGACGTGGTCCAGAGCATTCGCACCCTGACGCTCTTGCACCAGGCGCATCCGGACAAGCTCATGCGCGGCCAGTTCCACTTCCGCGCGTCGGCCGAGTGGGACGCGTTGTTCGGCGGGCATCCCGAGTTGGGCGCGCACCTGTGGGAACTCGCCGACCGCTGCGAGTTCGCTTTCGCTCTGGGGCGCCCCCAGTTTCCGGCGTTTCAACCGCCGGACGGCTCGACGCCACGGGCGTTTCTGCGCGCCCTGGTCTTGCGCGGCCTGCGCGCTCGCTATCCGGCGGCCCAAATCCCCAAGCTCGAAGCGCAAGTCGATGAGGAATTGCGCATCATCGCCGCGGTCGGGTACGAGGAATATTTCCTGGTGGTATGGGACCTGTTGCAGGCCTGTCGGGCGCGCGGCATCGACTGGATCACCCGCGGCAGCGCCGCCGACTCGCTGGTCTGTTATAGCCTGGGCATCAGCGGGGTGTGCCCCATCCGGTTCGAGC
>VHCO01000238.1 GCA_016871715.1 Verrucomicrobiota bacterium | reverse complement strand
GACCCCGGCAACCTGGCGAGGGTCGTTCCGGAAGACGCCGCAGCCCCAAGCCCCGAGCACCAGTTGCTTGACCTCGTGCCGCACGGCGACCTCCAAGACCAACTCCGCGCGCTGGCCTAGGGTGACCGGCACCAAGTCGAGGTCCGCCCACTGATTGCGCGCCACCGCGCCGGCATTCGGGGCCGCGGCGGTAATGACCGACGCCAAGAACGGCTCCTCCAACAGCGCGCCTGCGTCGTCGCGAAAGAACGGCACTCCGGGCGAGAACATCGCCAAGTCCAGGTAGAGCGCTGAAGTGCAGGCGCGCTGGCGTTCGTAATACTCGGGTTGGGCCAGCAAACAGCGATACAAGGCCGAGGCCCGCGCCAGGGATTCTTCCTGCGCTTGGGCGCCGGTGAGAAAGCCGCCGCCCGGCTGGCGCGCCGACGCGAAATTCAGGCAGGCCAAATGACCGTCACCCAGAGTGGCCAACCGGGCCAGGGCGCTGCAATTGGTCTCGTTGGTCACGGTAATCCGAGTCGAACCACGCGTGCCCTGCCGCCACGGCGGCGGGGCTTCCGACGAGTAAAGCACCGTCCCGTCTACGGCCGCCTGGATGTGCGCGCTTAAGTCCACGGTCCGGCCGCTGGGCGCCACATAAGAGCCGCGTTCGATGATAGCCACGGTTTCTTCAGCGATTTGCTTGAGTTCATGGCGAGTCATAGCTGGCCAAGCGAGTTGTCACCGTCGCGCACACTTCCGGCAGCGCTTGCGATGCGCGCGGAGGAGTTGCCTTTCGCGGTCGTGTTCATTTACTGGGGTACTACGCAAGAGACCTCGATGGGTTACACCTTAGCTGGTGCTTTTTCAATGCTGCTCGACCGTGTGGCGGGCCGGTGGGCGTAGGACAGAGTTCTTCAAGGGCGGTGGCAGATTCGATGCTTCGTTTCCTTCGTTTGCTTCTGTCCTGTCCTCCGAGAGGGCGGCAGGGTTCGGGTGGAGGGGCGAGTTCTACGAGCCCCGGGCTTGTCGCTGGCTGACGGCCAAGGGGCTCGTGGGCTCGCGGGAGCTCGCCCCTCCAAGTGCGGCAGTGGTTTTGGTGGAGGGGCGAGTTCTACGAGCCCGGGAGTCGGAGTTCGCGCTTGAAACGGCCAACGGGGAAGTCCACCCTCGGCGGATGGGTGCCGTGCTGGGGTTAGTCAAACGGCTACAACCGGCTGAAACGTCATGAACTTGTTGAAAAGGCTCTTTGGGGGAGCGAAGGCCAGAAAGCAGCTTGAAGGGTATGCCGCTGCGGCACGCAAGAGCGTGGCTGCCGGGAGGGACCTTCCCATGAACCTGAAAACCGTTCCGTTGATTTCCAGGCACTTGCGGTTTTCAGGTTCATGGTCGCTGGGCAGTTCAGAAAGGAACAGGTGACTTCCCATGAACCGGCCGTACCGCCGACTTTCCAGTCGGCCCCACGCCGGTTGGAAAACCGGCGGTACAGGTTCATGGCCCCGATGCGCGCGCCAAAGCGAGTGGAAGCTCCCCATGAAGCGCCAGGTAGGGCCGAAACGCCTGGCCGGCCGCTCCGGCCCGCCCAGCGGTCGCGCCTCCAGCCGCGGGCCACGCCGGCTATTGCCACGGCCGGTAATCCGCCGCCGGTTCGGGTCTGCCCGTCTGACGGTCGACGGCTTCAACGCGCACGTGGTCGCCGCGCAGTTCCAATGTGCCACGCCAGCGGTCGCCCAGGGTTTCCCACCCGGCGCACTCGAGGCGGAGTGGGACTTCGCCAGGGACGTAGTCCGGGCGCGGTTGGCCGATGGAGAAGCGGACGAAGAGCAGCGAACAAAAGACGCCGGAGCCACCGCCCCACCGGGCGACCTCGAGCACATGCGTGCGATCGTCGAGTTGGCCGAGGTGCGCGTACTGGAACCATGGTTTCCGTCCGGCTGCATCCTCAGGATCGGGGTCTTCGACCAGGCGAACCATACGGTCCAGGTTGGTGACGGAGCCCGCGAAGTAACGGTTGGTGTCTTCGGCTGCGGTCACGTCCACGGCCAGGACGACGGGCCGGCTGTCGGAGAGCCAAGGCACGAATTCCCTGACCAGCCCGGGATGAATGGGCTTTCCGTGGTAGGAAAAGGAACGATGAGCTTCGGCCAAGACGCGCTCTTCGGGTGTGCCGGCCTCGCGCGGTGAGGCTTGGGGTTGCGGCGGCAGACTCCGCTCAGCGACTGGTGGCGTGGCCGCCCCGACCTGCGGCCCGGCAGAAGGGATGGGCGACGTCGCGGCGGGTGGTTTCCGAGCGCGGGTGATGCGGCAGTACAATGGCACCTCGACGAGCAGTGGGAGGAGCAACACCGCCAGGATGATCAGGATTTGTCGTCGATTCATTGGCCACGCGCTGTGGGCGGTTGTTGGCTGCCAGCCCAAGCGGACCGGGCGCCGCTCCCAACATCCGCTATTCTGCGTCGAGTCTCATTGGCAGAGATTCAGCCACGGCGCCCTCAACCGACTCTCCCGATGAAATTGCGAAGCACGGCACCGGCAACCCCAGCCAGGCTGCCAGCAACCGACCATGCAAGCGGCCCGAAGATCAACAACCTATTGAGTTTTTCTTTTTCGCAGACCTCCTTCCCAGAGTAATCCACGGGCTCCCAGAAGCTGCAATGCTGGCACTGAAGGCGGCGAATCCTCCGAGAAAGGCGCCTTCGTGCAGGGACTCGCTCGCGATATGCAGCCAGGCCGCAACCACCCCCGCGGCGATCGGGCACTCGAGCCGCCATGGCCCTTCGTCGATTCAGAATCCCGTGGGACATTCTGAAACGCTTCATGATCATAGACTCTGCCTATCGCGCCACCCCCACCATCAAGACGCGGTCGCGGCCTTCCGAGCCAGTTCAAGCACCACTGGTTTCGCGCGGGCGAAGGCGTCACGCAACTCCACCAAACCGACGGGGTTCATCCGCGAAAACGCCTCGATGAGTTGTCCCTCCGTGATGCGGTCGTGGCGTATCATGAATTCGGCGTCCGCCATGTCCTGTTCGTCGTTTCCCCGCATCATCTTCGTCAGGACCAGATCCAGCGTTGCGGGTCGAAACAAGTCCAGGTGGCTCAGTCGGAGGCGGGTGATGGGGATGATGTGTTCTGCCCAGTCGCGGCGCAAGAACACCTCGCTCTCCGGGAACAGATGGGTGATGTAGAGCCCCTCCGCCTTGAAGCGTCGGTTGACCGCGTCGCGAGCATCCCAAAACCTCGAGTCATCCGCCAGGGCCCGGACCCGTGCATCCGGAACGATCGCGTCCACATCGAAAGTCGCTGCCGCAACGGCGGGTGGGTGGTGAAAGCCGAGCCACAAAGCGCTGCGTCCGTAAATGATGAGCTGAACCTGGTGGTCGAGGCTCTCGTCCAACGCCAGCAGGAGACGTTCTGGGTTGGCCGGCCCCCCGCTCATGCAACCACTTGGCTTCGGGCGCGAATCCACCGCGTGATGGTGCCGACTTTGCCGCGATCGATGCCTGTCATTTCAACAAATCGGGTGGGGTGCGGCAGATGGTCACGGTCAATCACCGTTTCCGGCAACGCGCGCAGTAGATCAGTCCAAAACGCGTTGCCGGGCTCAAACCGATTCCCGCACAACGCGATGTAGCGGACGATGCTTGCGCAATTCTCGTCCACCGCCAAGGTCGCCACGTCATCAGCCGACTCGTCCGCCGCACCGAGCAGCGCAGCCGCCAGTCGGATTTGGCGTGCTGTTGGCTGGTGCGAAGGCGCGAGCAACGCAATCGCCAGTTCGGCATTGGACAGCGGGACTCCCTCGGCGGTGCGCGCCAACGGACCGAAGTCCCTTTCGTAGTAACCGCAGCCTCGTGCCATGGCGAGGCGCTCCAAATCCAGCGGCACGCCCAAGCCCAGTTCCCGAGCTTTGCCCAAGATTCGTGACCGAGCTCCAAGATCTGCTCCGGGCCGGCCCGCTTCTGTTGCTGTGCCCATGCGAGGAAATCTGCCAGAAACGGACAGGGATGTAAACGCGCGGATTACCCAGGCTGCCTGACGGGGGTAGATCGCCTGGGCTCCCTCGAAGCCCAGTCGCCACTGCCAACTTCCACGCCATAGCGTCCTGGGACCAATAGACCTGACCGGAATCGGCGATCGCTACGTACTTGTCGCGACCCCAGGTGACACTCTCCGGCGAAGTGACGCTCCCCACCCCGTCGAACCTCTTCTGTGATTCCCACGCCCTCCCGTCGGAAGATGTAGCGACGCCATGGATACCCACGGCCACGAACCGGCTGTCGCCAAAGACCACATCCTGAAACCAATTACCCACGACTCTCTCGCACTTCTCCCAAGAGGTCGCATTTGTCGAGGTCAAGATTGCGTCGCGGCCGACAGCCACAAAAAGGCCTTTCGCAAAGCAGATCTCATTCAACCATTCTGTCTCGGGCACGGTGATTTCTTGAGAACAGCCGCAGGCCAACAGGCTCCGCCCAACCATGGACGAGGAACCCGGAGCAGGAGTCGTCGCCCTGGAGCCTGCTTCCGGCAGCTCTCTTCGCGCGCCGAGAGCAGTTGCGGTTCGCCATCGTGTTCATTCACTGATGTACTACGCGAGAAAGGTCACGGGGTTACGTCAACACTTCACGATGGCGTTGGCGGTGCCGCCAGGCTGACCGCGATAGATGACGTCAAGGAGCCGGACGGCCAGAGCAACGACCACATAGGCCGAAACCCATCGAAAAGCCTGATTGGCGATTCTACGAAGCGTGTTCATCTTCTCGTTCAGAATCCCGTGCGACATGCTGAAACGCTTCATGATCATAGATCCTGCTTCGATGCTCTAAGGACGAGCCCGTTCTGGCCCACGGTCACGAAACCTCCATGACCCCAGGCGACACCGTGGAGGTCTTCGTTGGTCGGCGTTTCGCGCAGGCCCCAACCATTGGGCCCGACCGAGACCACCGTTTTGCCGCCTTTGGCGACCAGCACGAAGAGGTCGTCTCCGAAACAGGCGTGCTGAAAACTCAAGGTCGGGTTGGTCCGAGTCTCCCGCTCCCACATCTTCCCATCCGTGGAGGTGAGGATGGTCCCCGCATCGCCCACGGCGACAAAGCGCCCGCTCCCGAACGCCACGGCCTTCAGGTCCAGATCCGGCCGCCGAAAGTGCCCCCTGAGAGGGGAGTTCTCTCGGAGAAAATCCAGAGGATCCGCGTCTCTCGCTCGAGGCGGTTGCTCGGCGGTCCAATGATAGCCGTCCGAACTGGTGACAACGCTGCCGGCCCCCACGGCAACAAAGAGCCTGTTTCCGTAGGCGACGCTTTCCAGAGTCTGCAAGGTGGCCGATGCGCAGCGTTTCCAGTCCTCGCCGTCCGCCGAGGCCACAATGACGCCCTGCTCGCCAACGGCCACGAATTGGTCGCCTCCATAGGCCACTGCCCGAAGCGATTCACGGGTGCCCGAAGTTCGTCGGGTCCAATCTTCGCCGTCCACAGAGGCCAGGATGGTGCCCTGCTTCCCGACCGCCACGAACTGACTCCGCCCATGGCAGATCCCAAACAAATCCTCGCCGGGACCGGGATGCGTTTGCTTCCACGCCTTGGTGTCCGTCGAGGAGACAATCACTCCCTCCTCCCCAACGGCAACAAAGCGGTCAGCGTTGCTGGCGACGGCCCTAAGCGTTTGGCAGAATTCCGTGCGTGGTGTCCACACTTGCGCGTCCTCAGATGAAAATGCCGCCCCGCGTGCCCCCACCGCGACGAATTGCCCTCCACCAAAGGCGACGTCACACTGGGAAACACCTGAACTGCCTCTTAGGCCAATCGCCGCACTCGACTTCCATGCTACAGCGTTCTGTGACCAGTAGATCTGACCGGAATCGGCGATCGCTACGTACTTGCCGTTTCCCCAAGTGACGCTCTCCAGCCAGTCAACGTCGTGCTGCGGCTCCCACTGACGCCCGTCAGACGATGCGGCGGCCCCACGGAGATTGACAGCCACGAAGCCCCTGTCGCCAAAGATCACATCTTGAAACCACTGCTCGGGCACTCTCTCGCACTTCTCCCAAGCGGTCGCATCGCTCGAGGTCAAGATAGCTTCCCTTCCAACCGCTACAAAGAGGCCGTTGCCAAAACAGATGGCTTCGAGATCAAGCACGCTTGGCACGCTCGTTTCCTGCCATTTCCTGCCATCGGTGGAGACAAAGACGCCCCCCCTCTCTAATCCTGTGCCAACCCCTCCTACCGCTACCAACCGGCCGTTACCTGAGGCCACGCCGAACAAGCGGATCTCGTCCCTGGTCCCCAGGGGTTTGCCTTCCCATTCCTCCCCATCTGGAGATAGAAAGACCTTGCACTTGTATCCCCCGTCATAGCACTCCCCGACGGCGACGAAATTCGACAGCCCGTATGCGACCTCCACGATGGAGTACTTCGGATCGGCGAGGGTGCAGTTGGACCAGGAGATCCCGTTGGTCGAGAAGCACCCTTTCCCGCTGTCGCCGGCCGCCACGAACCGACCGTTGCCCCAGGCGACCGCGCGGAGATGGCTTCCAGGACCCGGCGGATAGCACTGCAGCCACCCTTCTTGGGCGCTGACTGCCGCCGCCGCGAGCCAGAGCCAAGACGCGAGGCAGGCACGAGAAGTCTGCGAGAAAACTACGGCCCGCCAAGCAGCTCGCGAAGTGACCCGACCAGTCGTCAAGAAGACCGGCGTTGTGTGTTGCATGGTTTTCATAGCATTGGTGGTGCTGTGGCTCTCGGCGGATCCAGGTCCGAGCGCGTCTTCATGGAGTGTTCTCCGGCTCGCTTCGCTCGCGGCTTTCAAATCTCAGTTTCGAGGGACCAACGCCGAAGTTGGCAAGGGCCAAAACCCGACCAGCCTTCCGAGACGGTACACGCACGACACACCCAAACCCAAGGTTATCGTTGCGAAGGTCGGTTGTGTCGTTGTTGCGGTTCCAAGATCACAGATTGGCGCGAGGGTTGTTGTTCCAAGACGCGCCGCACAACGCACGGGCGCATCTGCCAGCCCAGCCACTCTGGGCATCACCGGCCGCCGGCTCGAGCCAGCGGCCAATCCGGCCGAAATTCACACCAAAAATTTCCCGCGCGCTCCGCGCGCGGAAACAAAAGGGTAAAAGGGTAAAAGAGCAAAGGGTAATCATACAAGGTCACCTAAGGCGCGAACACACCCGCCAACACCACCCGAAACCCGATGTTGACGCGCCGGTAGTCTGGCGTGTCGCTGACGCGAAACGACGAGAGCAGGAAGTCGCGGACGACGTCGAACCACGACCCCCCGCGCACCACCCGGGCGCCACTCGTTCCATCGTAGAAATCCTCGCACCACTCCCAGACATTCCCACCCAGGTCATACAAACCGAGCTCGTTGGCCTCGAAACTACCAACCGGCGCCGTGCGCGGATAGTCGTCACGGTACTCGATGGTAGCCCAGTTGGCCGGCCAATCCCCAGTCCGCGCTTCGCTTCCAGCGTAGTTCCCCGCCCCGCGCGGCGGCGGCCACTGACTTCCCCACGGATACACGTCCCGGATCTTCGCATCTTTGTCCCTGGGCGTTGCGCTCCGGCTTTCCTTCAACCCCACCGCCACGCTCCATTCCCAGTCCGCCGGCAAGCGGTAACTGTGGGCCGGGCCGATCTTCCCCGCCGCCCGCTCCTTCCGCGTCAGCCAGGCGCAAAACGCCTGCGCATCTCCCCAGCTCACCCCGCACACCGGGTGCGTCGGTCCCTGGCTGAATCCGGGGCTCTTCCACGTGTCCCCGTGTTGCTTCCACTCACCGCCCCGCACCGAATACATCCCGGCAGTGGCATCATGCCCCGTCTCCCCCACAAAGACCTCGAAATCCTTCGCCCGCGTCTCCCACACACAGAACAACACTTCCGTCCCGGGCACCGGGACGAACCGCATGCCCAGACTGTTGACAAAACCGGTCTTCAGCCGCAACTCCTGCCAGACGACCTTAAGCAGCTTGGCGACCGCGAAGAACTTCTCCGGATCCGCGTCATGCTCGGCCAGCCAGGCGCCGGTTGCCTCGGCGCCTTTGGGCTCGAAGGCCCAGTCCATTTCCGTCAGGAGCAGCAGGGAAAGCGGCAGCCCCCAGTGGTCGAGGGCAAACGCCAGCGACGCGTCGCTGAGCCGGGCGTCGGTGGGGTAAGAGCGGGCGTTGGGAATCTCTTTGAGGCAGTTGTCCGCGCGGAGCGGGTCGGTCAGTTGCGCCAGGCGGAAGAGACCCGAAGCCAGGTCGGCGCGTTGGTCGAAGCGCAGCAGGGTCTGGGACAGGCCCATCAGGGCTGCCACCTTCAGTTCGGTGTCCTGATCGCTGGCCAGTTCCAGCAGCGCGTCATACACGCGCAAGGCCAGCCCGGGTTGGCGGGCCAGGCCGAAGTGGCCGGCTTCGTCGAAGAACGCCCTGGGCAGGCTCGTGTCTTGTTTCACGAACAGCTTGAGGGCCGTCTCGTACCGTTGGGCGGCGCCGGCCGTATCCTCTTTGCGCGCCAGGAACCGGGCCACCAGTCACTGGGCGGTGGGCTGCTCGGGGTGGGCGGTGGCCAGGCGGGTGAAACGCTCGAGACCGGCCTCGGGGCGGTCGGCGTGGAGGTCGGCCAGGACCTGCAGGGCGTCGGTGTCAAGCGGGTCAATGCGCAGGGCCTTTTCGACGGCTTGCAGCGCCAGGTTGGTGTCGCCGGAGGCCTGCCGTTGGCTGTAGAGCTGGGCCAGTTCCACGTGCGGCTGCGGGAACAGATCGTGCGCCAAGCCGATGGCGTGTTGGAGGTTGGTCAGGGCGGCATCGAACTGGCGATTGCGGCGCAGCAGCTCACCGCGCAACCGGAACCCCCCGCTGTCGTGCGGCGCGGCGCTGATGAGGCGGTCGAGCAGCGCGGTGCAGCGGGGATAGTCGAGTTGCGGCTCGGCCAGTTGCAGGCCAGCCAGGCTCGCCAGCGTCGAGGCGGAAGCGGGATCGATGCGCAGGGCGGTCTCGAAATGGGCGGTGGCTTGAAGGAAGTCCCCGGCGTCGAACCAGACCAACCCGCGCAAGTGCCAAGCGTGGGCGTTGTTTTCGTCCAGCAGGCAGACCAGTGCGAGCGCCCGCTCGGCGGTGGCGTGCTGGCCCAGGCCCCAGAACAGGGCACCGAGCTTGTAGTGGTCCAGGGCCGTGAGGCTGGCCGTCCCGTTGGGCGGGTAGCGCAGCGCCTCGAAGTGCTCATAGGCCGCGTCAATAGGCAGCACCCCGCCAAACAAGGCGAGTTGGCCGCGCCTGACAAAGCTGTTCACACCCACCACGCGGCCCGAACGCGCGCTCAGGCAGGGGCTGCCGCTGCTGCCGTGGTCGTAGTGCAGGTCGGAAAGAAAGGAGGCCACGCGGCCACGGGCGTCGTGGTTGATGCGGTTGACCACGCCTTTCTGGATGGTGATGTCGAAGCTGTCCTGGGTGAGATCGGGCTTGGGAAAGCTCGGCGAGATGATTTCCGAGAGGTTGTCCAGGCTGGCGGCCGGTTCGGTGGCGAGGTAGGGCCAGTTGATGCCGTCAACCTTCAGCAGGCCGAAGTCGAGGCTGTGATATTGGCTGCGCACGTGGGCCACGTAGCGGGCCGGCACCGAGGTGCGCCCTTCGCGGGAATCCCAGTGAATCTCATAGCTGAACGCCTTCTCTTCGTCTCCCTCCCCGCTTTCCTCCGGCTTTACGACATGGGCATTCGAGAGGATATAGCCGGCCGGATGCACCAGGAATCCGCTGCCCGCCGCCACGCGTTCGCCTTGGGCGTTCTTGACCAAGATCAGCACGGTGCATTGTCGGGCCTGCTTGACGATGGCGGCGGTGTCGGCCGGGGCCGGGGCGGCAGGCGCCAGCCAACCACACGGGCTGGGGTGGAGCACGAAAGACCTCTGGATCTCTTCCATCAGCGCCTTGGCTGCGGTGTCACCTCTGGGATAGTCGCACACCAGCGAGATCTCCCAGCGCGGCCGCGGGATGCGGAAGTAGTCCTCGAGCACGGCCGTGCCGCCGTACTGGGCGTTGAAGTGGCCGCGCACGACCGTCTGGCCGGGCACTCCCGGCAGCAGGAGAGTGTCCTGGCCGGTGAAGGTCAGTTGGTACTTCCGGTTGATGGCCTCGTAGATCAGCCGCTGGCGTGCGAACACCGTCTCCGGCTTCAGGTAGGCATCCGGAATGCCGGCGGGACTGAAGCTAACGGCCACCTTGGCGGCCGTCGTGAGGTCTTCCATGGCAATCGCCGCATCGCGCAGCGGCGTAAAAGCGATCTCGAACCCTTCCGGATGCGCCTGCTGCCGAACCACCCAGCCCTCAGGGTGGCGAATCGAGAACAGGCGCGTGATGTCCTGGTAGGTTTGCCACTTGGTCGGCGCGGAGAACAACGCCGCGTGAAGGCACGAGCCGGACAGCGCCGCAGCCAGAACCAAGGCGCTCACTATCGCCCGGCGGCAGGGCCGGACTGGCCAGCGCAGGTCAGAGGGCGAGCCACCCCGACCGCGGGGCGTCGCGGGCCCGGATACGGGTGTGCCTTTGGCCAGGCCGTGGTTGCACATCTTGAGTCCTGGGTTGAGTGGCTGGGGGTTGTTGCGATCGAGCGCGGCTCCAAGCGCAACTGGATGGGGTTGCCTGGCAGCGGCAGGGCAGTGGCGGGATCCATTTGCACGATATCCTGAGTGGACCAGAGTTAGTCGAACTTGTCAACCGTGTGCCAGCTCGAGGGGCCGGCAACACGCCACCCATCGAGGCTACAGCAGGCAATCCGCGAAGGCTCGATGAACCCACCCGTCATCGGAATGATCGGGAACAGCGAAGAGCACCTCGGAGAAAGCCCCGGCGAAACGGCCCCCGTGGGCCAGCAATTCCCCAAAGACCCCGGCAACCTGGCGAGGGTCGTTCCGGAAGACGCCGCAGCCCCAAGCCCCGAGCACCAGTTGCTTGACCTCGTGCCGCACGGCGACCTCCAAGACCAACTCCGCGCGCTGGCGTTCGTAATACTCGTGTTGGGCCAGCAAACAGCGATACAAGGCCGAGGCCCGCGCCAGGGACTCTTCCTGCGCTTGGGCGCCGGCGAGAAAGCCGCCGCCTGGCTGGCGCGCCGACGCGAAATTCAGGCAGGCCAAATGCCCTTCCCCCAGGGTGGCCAACCGGGCCAGCGCGCCGCAAGTCGTCTCGTTGGTCACGCTAATCCGGGTCGAGCCGCGCGTGCCCTGCCGCCACGGCGGCGGATTCGATGCTTCGTTTCCTTTGTTTGCTTCTGTCGTGTCCTCCGAGAGGGCGACAATGTCCTGGTGGAGGGGCGAGTTCTACGAGCCCGGGGGTTGCCCCTGACCGACGGCGAAGGGGTTCGCGGGCTCGCGGGAGCTCGCCCCTCCAAGGGCGACAATGTTCGGGTCGA
>VHCO01000237.1 GCA_016871715.1 Verrucomicrobiota bacterium | reverse complement strand
CTCCCCCGCTTGCCCCGCGACCAACATTCCCGCGCTCCGTCACCAGCCCCAACCGAGAGCGGGCCTCTCGCCCGCTTGCCCCGCGACCAACATTCCCGCGCTCCGTCACCAGCCCCAACGGAGAGCGGGCGTCTCGCCCGCTGCACCGCGGCCAAGATGGCCGCGCTCCGTCACCAGCCCCAACGGAGAGCGGGCGTCTCGCCCGCTTGCCCCGCGACCAACATTCCCGCGCTCCGTCACCAGCCCCAACCGAGAGCGGGCCTCTCGCCCGCTTGCCCCGCGGCCAAGATGGCCGCGCTCCGTCACCAGCCCCAACCGAGAGCGGGCGTCTCGCCCGCTGCACCGCGCCCGAAATGCCCGCGCCCCGTCCCAAACCCCAACGGAGAGCGGGCCTCTCGCCCGCTGGGCCGCCGTTTCTCGTTTCCGCTGCGGTTCGCGGCGCGCAGGGGACTGCGCGCCCTGCTACCACCGACCTCGAATTCGTGCGAGCTTGACCCGGCGAGAACATGCATCGGCGCTGGTGGACTTTCACGTTGGCGTCGCTCGCACCAGCGATCAGGCGTGCCCCGCGTCCGTGGGGCAAAGGCGAGTCGCTTGGTTGGCCGCGCGCAGCCGGCCTTTGGTGGCGTGGCGCCGCCGCAAGATCCACAACAGGAACGCCACGATCGCCACGTTCAGCGTCAGCAGCATCGCGGTCGCCAGCGTCGCTTCCTGGAAGAGGCCATAGACCTCGAAGGGGATGTAGACCCCCGCAGACACCGCCCCCAACCACTCCGCCCACGCGCGCCCGCGCCACAGCCCGTAGGCCTCCGCCAAGCGAATGGCCGCGTAGCCGAGCGCGCCGGCGGCGAGCATCCACAACCGCGCGTCCGTAACCGCGCCGGCCGCAGCCGAGATGATGCGGGGATACTTGCTGGACGGGTTGAGATGGAAATGTCGGGCCACTTGCTCAGCGACGACCTCGACGTCCTGGCCGATCAACGTCAACAAACCCAGACCCACCGCCAGCACCAGCACGCCCTTGCTGGCTTCGATCAGCGCCACCGTGCGCAAACCCGCTTTCGCAGCTCGGCTCTCCAAACGCATGGCCCCTGCCGCTAAGCGCCGCCCGCCCGGGGCCAGAAGCCCGGCGGCGACCGTTCCTCGACTCGCACCCACGCCTTCATCGGCGCCGATTATGCCCTAAGGGCGCGGCCGGCGGAATGCCATTCTTACGTCCGTCGCCATCGACACGATCGAAAGAACGGATCACATTATCGATTAGCAATCGGTGGCTTGGTCGGGGTAAGGTCGGCCCCGGTTCGCTGAACACGCAAGCCATGCAGGCACGGCCAAAGACCGGCTCGCCCACTTACGCGAGCGTGATCCTGAGCCTCGGTCGCCCGAGCTGGCTCGGCTCAGTCGCCACCGCGCGGTCCTGGGCGCGTGGCGGTGCCCCACGCGGCTTACCGGTCGTGTTCGGCTTAGCCCTGCTCCTACTCCTGGGTGGCGCGGCCGGGTCGGTGCCAGCCGAGGAGGCCTTCCTCCCGCCGGGCGCAAGGGTCGTGTTGTTGGCGGGCTTGCCAGGCGATCTCGAGAGCGAGACCCGTTACCGCCAGCAATTGCAGGGCTGGCTCGACTGGCTGGGCCAAGTCTCCGACCGGCCGGTCGAGGTCTTCGCTTTCTGGGAGTCGCCTGCCGAGTTGACCCTGCCGAAAGACCTGCCGGTCCGCGTCTATCCCGCTCGGAGGGAGACGGTCCGCGGCTTGGCGGCGACACTCACGGCGAGCGCGGCCCCGTTGTTGGCGATCGTCTGGGGGCACGGGGGTTGGCAGGGCGCCACGCCGGTTTTCCACGTCCGCGGCCCTCGGCTAACGGCTGCGGATCTGAGGTCCATCGCCGCGGCACGACCCGAGGCGAGTTCGCGTTGGGTGCTACTGTTTCGGGGCAGCGGCCAATTCGCCCGCGAGTTGGCTGGGCCGGGCCGGTACCTTCTCGCTTCCGAAAGCGAGACCATGTTCCACAGCGACCCGATCGGCTTGGACCCACTCCTGGACCTGGCACGCGCCCGTCCCCGGTCCGCCTTCATCGAGATCGCCGAAGCGCTCGGGCGAGCGGTGGCGGACTGGTACGAAAGTCGCCACCTGGCCCGGACCGAGGAGCCAACGCTGTGGGCAGCCGACCATGAGCCGCGGCGGCTGGTTGCCGCTCACAACTCGGCCGGGTTGACCGCCCCCGCCGATCCTGCCCCTAGGCCGCCAACTGCGCCTGAGTCGGTCGCAACGCCGCCGCCGGGCCCCGCGGAACTGCCGGCCGCGTGGCGGACTGTCGAGCGTGTGGATCCGCGGCAGTACCCCGGGGTGGACGCGGTGGTGCTTCGGCGGGAGACTCGTCTGACGTTGGCAAGCGCGCCTGCACTAGCCAGCGAGCACGCGCAGTGGGTACAGATTCTCACGCCGGAAGGGAAACACCTAGGCGATTTCGACTTCACCTATTCGCCGCCGGAGGAAGAGCTTCAAGTGCTCGAGGCCGAAGTCCTGACGCCGGCGGGCGAGCTCCTGCGCATCGCCGCCGAGGACATTCGCGAGGGTGCCGAGCCAGCCCGCGGCGACTATCGGCACGCGCGGCACAAGTTCCTGTCGCTGCCCGGAGTGGTGCCCGGGGCCATCCTGCGAGTGCGATACCGGAGCGAGTGGCAACGGTACCCGCTGCCGCACGTGTCACTCGATGTGCCGTTGGTGGGTCCGCTGCCGGTGCTAACGGCAGCGCTCGAGGTCGCTGTGCCCAAGGGCTCCGCGTTCCATTTCGCCTTCGCCGGGTGCGCGCCAAGCGATCCGGAGCTCGCCCAAACGCGCTACGGCAGCACCTACACCTGGCGGTTCCAAAACCTGGCTGCCCGCTCGACCGACGCGCTGGTCCCGCCGGGGCACGCACCGGCCCTACTGCTGTCGACCTTTCCGGACTGGGCCGCCTTCGCGAGCTGGTACGAGCGCATCACGCGGCTCTCGGGCGAATCGACACCCGCGCTCGAAGCCCAGGCGCGCGAATTGGTGCGCGGGGCGCAGACGGTGGAAGATCAGGTGCGCGCGCTCTACGCCTACGTGGCCGGCCTGCGGTACGTCGCGGTGCCCTTAGGCGTGAATTCGGTGCGCCCACACGCGGCCGCCCAGGTGTTCGCGAACCAGTTCGGCGACTGCAAAGACAAGGCGAACTTGTTGAACACACTTCTGCGCGCCCTAGGATTCGAGGCGCATTTGGTCTTAGTCCCGCGCTTTGCCCAGGCGTATGAGGCGGTGCCTGGCCTGGCCTTCAACCATGCCCTGTCGCGGGTGCGGATGGCAGGGGCCACTTGGTGGTTGGACACCACCGACGACCTCTGCCGGTTCGGTCTGCTACCGCCCGGCGACGCAGGCCGCAACGTGCTGGTCATCGACGGCCTCACCGCCCGCCTGACAGCCCTGCCCCAGCCAACCGCGGCCGAGCACCGCTTGATCGTTCGCGGCACGGTGCGGTGCGGGCGCGCCGAGGACCCGGCCCCAGCGTCCTTCCAGGTGACGGCGCACGGTTACCCGGACTACGCCCTCCGCACGGCCGCGCGTCAGGCGAAAGATCGCCATGCGAACCTGCCGTTGCTAGCGACTGAATTCCGATTGTCGAGCGCGACCTTCGTCCAGGGTCGCCAGGAATCGACTCCCGTGGCGCAATTGGCCGAGGAATTCACCTGGCGGGCGGAGGGTGAATGCCTGGGATTGGCGAGCCAGGCACGCGCTGGGCGGTTGATCCGCGCGCCGTTCTGGCTCCCGCTCGAGTGGGAATTGGCTCTTCAGCCGCGCACAACCCCAGTTCTTTTGAACCAAGGTTATCCCCTGACCCTCGAAGAAGAGATCGAAATGCAGCTCACCGCGGATGCAGAACGGGTGCGGGTGCCGGCGCCGGTCGAGAACCGGAACCCGCCGCTGCGCTGGAGCGTCACATGGTCGTCCAGCGCCGAGAACCGATGGCGCGCGCGTCTGACCGCCGAGTTGGTGCAAGCGGAACTATCGGGTGACGACCTGGCCCAGTTGCAGCGCCAACTTCGTGAACTCTGGCAGCGGCTGAGCGAGGGCGCCATCGTCCAGGAGGAACCGTGACACAGCGGAATTATCGCGCCCACGATGCCCACGCCCCGTCACCAACCCCAACCGAGAGCGGGCGTCTCGCCCGCTGCCCCGCACCCACGATGCTCGCGCCCCGTCACCAGCCCCAACGGAGAGCGGGCGTCTCGCCCGCTGCCCCGCGCCCAACATGCCCGCGCTCCGTCACCAACCCCAACGGAGAGCGGGCGTCTCGCCCGCTGCCCCGCGCCCACGTTGCCCGCGCCCCGTCACCAACCCCAAAGGAGAGCGGGCGTCTCGCCCGCTGCACCGCGCCCACGTTGCCTGCGCTCCGTCACCAGCCCCAACGGAGAGCGGGCGTCTCGCCCGCTGCCCCGCACCCACGTTGCCCGCACTCCGTCGCCAACCCCAACGGAGAGCGGGCGTCTCGCCCCCTGCACCGCACCCACGATGCTCGCGCCCCGTCACCAGCCCCAACGGAGAGCGGGCGTCTCGCCCGCTGCCCCGCGGCCAAGATGGCTCCGCTTGGCGGCGCGCAGAGGACTGCGCGCCCTATCGTCCTCACGAACCCCACGCCCCTAACGGAAACCTCTGAGCATGAGCCACCCTTCCTTGACCGACTCGATGTCGCCCTCACCCACCGGCGTTAGCGATCCGGCGGGCGTGCTTGAATCGTTACCGGCGCGCCTGGAACGTCTGCAGGCGGAGATTGCCAAAGTGGTCGTGGGCCAAGAGCGAAGCGTCGAGGCGGTTCTCTACGCGTTGTTCTCGCGCGGCCATTGTTTGCTGGTGGGCGTGCCGGGCCTGGCGAAGACCTTGCTCGTGCACGCCCTGGCGCGCGCGCTCGAGCTTAGCTTCTCGCGCATTCAGTTCACGCCCGATCTGATGCCCTCGGACATCACGGGCACGGAGATCCTTCAGGAAGACGCTGCCACCGGCCAACGCCAGTTCGTATTCGTGCGCGGGCCGGTCTTCACCCAAGTGTTGCTGGCGGACGAAATCAACCGCACCCCGCCCAAGACGCAGGCGGCCCTGCTCGAGGCTATGCAGGAGAAGACGGTCACCGTAGCGGGTAAGCTGTACCGGCTCGAGGAACCCTTCATGGTGTTGGCAACGCAAAACCCCATTGAACAGGAGGGCACTTACCCGCTGCCGGAGGCGCAACTAGACCGGTTCTTGTTCGAGTTGCTCATTGACTATCCGAGCCTCGAGAACGAGCGGCGTTTGGTCGTCCAACACTCGTTCGCCCCGCTCGAAAACCTCGGCCCCGTGCTGACGCGGGCCGAGATCCTGGACTACCGCGCGGCTATTGCGCGCGTGCCGGTCGCGCCCAACGTGGTGGATTACGCCGTTCGTCTCGTGCGCGCAACGCGCCCGCCAGACCCGAGTGCTCCGGACTACATCAGGCGTTGGATCCGGTGGGGCGCGAGTCCCCGCGCCAGCCAGTACCTCATTCTGGCCGCGCGCGCCCGGGCGGCGCTGGCGGGTCGGTTCAACGTGGCCCGCGACGATGTGTCGACCCTGGCGCCGCTGGTGCTGCGGCATCGGATGATTCGCAGCTTCCAGGCCGACGCCGAAGGCAAAAGCACCGACGACATTATCGGGCAACTCCTGGAGGATGTGCCCCGGGAAGGCGACCGATGACGGCGATCCTTGGGCCGGGGCACTGACCCCAGAACCGCGCGCGTGCGATGATTGCCTCGCCTCACTTGACCTCGTCGGTCCTCGAGCGGTTCGATCCCCGCGTGTTAGCGGCGCTCGAGGGACTCGAGCTCAAGGCGCGCTACGTGATGGAGGGGTTCCTAGCGGGGTTGCATGCGAGCCCTTTCCACGGCTTCAGCGTCGAGTTCAGCGACTATCGCGATTACCAGCCCGGGGACGATCTGCGGCACCTGGATTGGCGCCTGTTCGCGCGCACGGACCGGCTCCACGTGAAGCGGTACTTGCAGGAAACCAACGTCCGCTTCTATCTGGTCTGCGACACCAGCGCGTCCATGGCCTACCGGGGCACACGGGCCTGGGGGACGAAGCTCGAGGTCGCCCGGATCCTGGCAGCGGCGCTCGCCTGGTTCCTCCTGCGCCAACACGATGCGGCCGGCCTGGTGGCATGGAGCGGCAGCCGCGCAGCCCCCCACTACGTCCGGCCCTCCCAACAGCCCGCGCAACTGGGACTCGTCCTGGGCCAACTCGAAGCGCTGCGCCCAGCGGGCGGGCCGTGCCTGGCCCGCTTGCTCGATCAAACCGCGCGCCTGGTCCATCGACGCAGTGTGATCCTCTTCTTTTCGGATTTGCTCGAGCCAGCCGAGGACGTGGCGCTCGGGTTCAAACAACTCCGCTTCTACGGCCACGAGTGCCTGATCTTTCAGGTCTTGGATCGCGACGAGCTCGAGTTCCCCTTCGGCGAGGCACAGGTCTTCGAAGACCTCGAGTCGGGCCTGCGCCGCGCGGTGACGCCGGCGGTCGCCCGCGAAGGTTACTTGGCGCGCTTCGGCCAGTTCATGGCGCACCACCAAGAGCTCTTTCGCAGCCTCGAGATGCCGGCCAGCGTGGTGCGCACGGACGAGAACCCCTGGGAGGCGTTGGCCATGTTTCTGGCCCAACGCAAGCGGCGCCCATGAACTTCGGCCTCCTCCAGCCTTGGCTCCTGCTGGGCGCGATCGCTGTCGCCGTCCCGATCTGGCTGCACTTGCGGCGGAAGGAGGAACCGAACTTGGTGAGATTCTCCGCCTTGCGCTTCTTGGACGACAGCCCCCAAGCGCGGAGTCGGCCCTTGCACCTGCGGGACCTGGTCTTGCTCGCGCTGCGGCTGAGCGCACTCCTGCTGGTGGCGGCCGCCTTTGCCTGGCCCTACCGGCGCGAACCCGAGCGTGCCATCGTACGCGAAAGCCGCGTCTACATCCTGGATAACACCTTAAGCCAACAAGCTAATGGCGGCTTCGGCCGCGACCGAACCCGCATCTTGGACGAACTCGACCGGCTCGGCGCGGAGATCCAAGTGGCCGCGATCGAGTTGACCGCCCTGCCGCGGGTGGCGGTCGGTTTCGGCGACGACCGGGAAGTCGCCCGGCAGCGGCTGCGGGACCTGACCCCTTCGCACCAACGCGGTTCGTACCTAGCGGCGTTTCGCCAGGCGCACAATCTGCTCGCCAACTCGCTCGGCCAACAACGCCGCATCGTGTTCTACGGCGATCATCAGGCCAATCAATGGACCGAAGAGGTGAATAGCCCTCCCTTCCTCGAGCGGGTGCGCCTCGACGTCGCGCCACCACCCGCCACCAACGCGCCCACCCTCGCCCTAGCCGAGCCGCAGCTCCAGCGGGTCTTCCTCGGGGACAAGGCGGTGGTGCATTTCACCGCCAAGCTGACCCATAGCGGCGGGGTCACGCGCGGGCAAATCACTTTGCGCGCCAATGACCAACTCATCTTGAACCGGCCGGTGGACCTCGCAGGGCAGCCGGAGACCATCGTGCTGCAAGCGCAATGGGAGGTCGACCCGGGCTTGTGGCTGCGCGGTGAAGCCGGCATCGAGGGCGCACCGGACGCTCTGGCGCGCGATAACCGCGTGTTCTTTGTCTTGCCACCCGTCCGTGTGGGGCGGGTGGCATTGCTGGCCCGCTCACCGTATCTGCGCCTGGCGCTTTCGCCCGAGGTCATGCGCGGCTATTGGGCCACGCGGGCAATCGAACCGGCGCAACTGGGCGAGGAACTCGGTCGAACGACCGACGAAGACGTGCTCGTCGTCGAGAGCAACTACCTCCAGTCGCACGAGGCGCGCCAGTTGGTGGGGCGCTACCTGGAGCAAGGACGCGGCGTGTTCCTGTTGCTGGATCGCGTCGCGCCGGCTATTCACGGCGCGCTGCGCGAGTTGGGCTTCGCCTTGCCGGCCGCGCCCGACCCCACCCCACCCGCCCCGGCGCGGCTTCAGTATTTCTTCTCGAACCACCCGGTGTTTCATCCGTTCAGCTCTCCCGACTACGGCAGTCTGCTCGAGGTCGAGGTGCGCCCCACCAGCCGCCTCGATGCCCTCGAAGGCATGCCCTTGCTCTTCTCCGAGAGCGGCGACGGCCTGTTCTTCCAGGGCACGAAGTTCCCAGGGCGCCTCTTCGTCGCCGCCTTCGGCTTGGACCGCGAGCAGACTTCTTGGCCGACCCACCTGACCTTCATCCCCTTCTTGGATCTCTGCCTCCAAAACTTGCGCCCCGAGGATGCCACGCCGCTCGAGTTCGAGCCGGGTGCAACGGCGGTGCTCAGTCTCCCCGCGGAACCGCCGGTGCGGGAGGTGGTGCTGCGCGACGGCACCCAAGAACTGCGCCGACATCCGGTGGACCAAGGCCAAGCCCAAATCCGCCTGCCGGATCGCCCCGGTTGGTACGCCTTGACCTACGACACCGGAATCGTGCCCGAGCGGTTCGTGGCGGTGAACCCGTCGCCCAAGGAATCGCAATTGACCTATCTGACGGCGCCAGACGCGCTCCGGCTCTGGCAGATCGAGAGGCCCAACGCGGCCGCACCGGCCCCGGCTGCGCTGCCCGCGCGGCTGTCGCTCGCGGCCATTTGGCAGCAGCGACTGTGGTGGTGGTTGTTGGTGGCGGGCTTGGGCGCGCTGGCGATCGAGACCCTCTGGACCAGCTTGCGGAGGCACTCAGTATGAACACCGAAAACCGAGTCGTGGAGGCAACGTTGCGCCGCACCGCAGCTTCGTGGCGCTGGCTGCGCCTGCTCCAGCACACCTTCACCTTGGGCGCACTCGGCACGCTCAGTTTCCTGGGGCTCGCCGTCGCCATCCTCCGCGGTTGGCTGGGGGACCAGACGTTGGCCGTCGGTTGGGTCGTCACTACGGTGGCGGTGCTGCTGGGACTATGGTTGATCCTCCTGGTGACCGTCTTGGCTTGGCGCCTCCGTCGGAACCGGTTGGCCGGCGCTGTCGAGTCGAGCCAACCCAAGCTCCTGGACCGGATCCACACGTTGGTCGCTTTCGAACGCGATCGCACGCAACCGGACATGGCGCCGTTCTATACACGCATCGCCGCTCAAGCCGCCCAGGTGTTGTCGCTCGCACCACCGAAGTCTCCGTACCGGCCCTGGCGAACGTTGGCGCACGCGGTTGTGTTCCTGGCCTTGGTGGTGGGGACCTGCTGGCTCTACCAGGAATACTCGCCGTGGCAACGCCTGGCGGCGGCTCACCGAGCCCAACGGGCAGCCCAAACCCCGGAGGCCCCACCGCCCTCGCTCGATCTCGGCCCGCCCCAAGACGTGGTCGAGGCCAAAAGACCCTGGGGCGAGGTGCGCATCACCGAGCCGGCGCGCGACCTGCGCGTGACCAAGGTGGATGTGGTGCCCCTTCAGATCGAGGCGGCCGCCAACGAACCGTTGGCGGCGGTGGCTTGGTTCAGCGCCAGGAACGGCGCCGCCGAACAACCGCATCCATTGCCGGCCCCGACCGAGCCCCGCTATGCCGTGTACCAACCGCTGGTCTACCTGGACGAGTTCACCCTCTCGGATTGGGACGTGCTGACCTACTACGCGCAGGCCACCACCAGCGCCAGCAACGCCTTCGCCTCCGACGTCTACTTCCTCGAAGTGCGCCCATTCCGCGAGGACATCCTCAAGCTGCCCGGCGGGTCGGATGGGCCTGCGATGCAGTGCCTCAACGGACTCTCCGCCCTCATCGCCCAACAGCAACACGTCATCCGCCAAACCCATCAACACCTGCAGCACCCGCCTCCCACCGCCAAACTCCGCGCCCAAGACCTCCGCAAACTCGCTGCTGCCGAGGCCGATCTGGCCCAAGCCACCCAACACCTCTACGCGCGTCTGGCCCTCTCCTTCGAGAATCGCCCCATCGGCGAGGCCCTGGATCGCCTGGCCGCGGCTCAGCAGGCCCTCGAACAGGCTAGCCGTTCCCTCGAGACCGAGGCCACCAGCCAAGCCCAAACCGACGAGCGCACCGCCCTCGCAGAATTGGTCGCCGCACGTAAGGCCTTCCAAAAGACCGTCACCGAACACCCAAAGGAATTCGCTGAGCCTACGCCCGAGGAACCGCCGCCCCTGGCCGAGCTCAAGGCTCAGCTTAAGGAAATCGCCGAGTTCCGGGACGAACAGAAGGCCGCCCAAGAGTTCCTCGAGGGTCTCGTTCAACGGCAAAAAGCCATCCTCGATCGCATTCAAGGCGCGCGCCCGGCCGACCTTCCCAAGCTCGCCGAAGACGAACAGCAACTCCGCCAAGCGCTCGAGGACTTCGCCCAGCAACACCCCCAGGTCTTCAAGCCGGTCCCGGCCGAAACCGAGGCGACCACCGCCAGCCTGCAAGCCGCGGCCCAAGCCCTCGAACAACGGCACAACCAAGCCAAACCACTCACCCAAGATGCCCTCGCCCAACTCGAAAAACTCACGGACGCACTGCGCCGCCAATCTACCGAACGGCAACTCGCGGATGCCTACCGCCTCAAGCGCGCCCTGGACCGGCAGACCGATACCTTCAGCCAGTGCCAGAGCGCCGGGCCCGGTGCAGGCCCTTCGGACTCCGCCATGCGCCAAACCGCAACCGCCACCCGCGACACCTTGCAGCAACTGAAGGCCGTGGCCGAGCAATCCCCCACGCGCGAGTTGTTTGGCCCGGAACTCCGCGACGCATTGAGCGAACTGAGCTTAATGTCGCTCCACTGGCCCTTGAGCGAACTCGAACGAGGCACATCCCCGGACCGCCGACCCCTTGCCGCTGGCGAGGTCCGGGAAGGGCTTGAACGGATTAGCCAGGCCTTCGAGACCAGCCAACCGCAAGCCCTCCAGACCGCGCGCCGGGCGGCCCAATCGGATGCCCAAACCTCCGAAGCGTTCGAGCAAGGCATGGCTCAACTGGCGAGCCTGATCCGCAGCCTCGAACGACCCCGCAGTCTCTCGCCCCAACAGCAAGCCCAGCAAAGCCAGGAAGCGCTGGCGAACCTCCAAGACGCCCTGCGCGAACCCGCCGAGACAGCAGGCAGTAACGAACGCAGCCGCGAACTGCTCAGCCAACTCGAACGAGCGTTGCGGCCGGGCGAGCGATCGCCCGACCTCGAGACGCTCCGGCGGTTGCTGGCCGCGCTCGAGGCCTTCTCGGTCGAACTGTTGAGCCAACGCCCGCCCGCGGGCGTCGACCCCACGGTAACAAGTCTGGACCCGAGCCGCCTGCCCGCGGCCTATCGCGGCCGGATCGACACATACTTCCGCCGCCTCAGTGAGCCATCGAGATAAGCTGTCCATGGCAAACCGTCGTCGCCTCGTTCCCAACCCCAACGGAGAGCGGGCGTCTCGCCCGCTGCACCGCGCCCACGTTGCCCGCGCCCCGTCACCAGCCCCAACGGAGAGCGGGCGTCTCGCCCGCTGCCCCGCGCCCATGCTGCCCGCACTCCGTCACCAGCCCCAACGGAGAGCGGGCGTCTCGCCCGCTGCCCCGCGCCCACGTTGCCCGCGCCCCGTCACCAGCCCCAACGGAGAGCGGGCGTCTCGCCCG
>VHCO01000236.1 GCA_016871715.1 Verrucomicrobiota bacterium | reverse complement strand
GCACGGTCGCCTTCATCACGTAGGTCTGTCCCTCGAGCGGCGACGCCGGCTCCGTCCAGACCGCCGTCACAATCAAATCCGGTTTGGGTGGCGGGTCAACATAGAAGCGCATGGTGGCTTCGTTGTTGGTTTCATCGCCTTCGGGGTTATTTCCGTCGCTGTCGATTACGGCGGTCAGCCAGAATGTAGTGCGAGAGGAAACCGTTGGAACGGTCCAAGACGCGTCAGCCTCCCACTCGTATTCGTTGACGGAAAGCCCATTGTTCTCTCCCAGATAGCCCACATAAATGTCATTGGCCTTTGAATAGGCAGAGGTGCCGTAATACCACTTCATCTGCACATTGCGCTTCGAGGCAGCGTTTCCGCCGTTGTACCCTTGGAAATCCAAGCGGATGTCTTGCCCCGAAACAAACGTCTGGTCGGCAGCTGTGCTGCCACCCATTTTCAGTGATGTCACGCGAAGGTCCGGCTTGCGCAAGGCCACGTTCCAGGTGTGCTTTTGCTCACGGGTCCAAAAGCGATCATAGATCAGCGCTTCAATCTTGACGCTTCCCGCGATGTACCTCGTGTACTGAGGATCGGTCGGATTAAGTGGCCATGGTGGATTACCTGACCAATCATTCTCAGCGGAGCCGGTGTAAACGCCATCCACATACCACTCGGTATTCTTGTTCGCCGCAATGCCGTTAACTTGGAACGAATGAATCCCTACATCGGCCGTGATATTGTTGACGCGGTCCTGTCCGTAGGCAGAGTAATAGGTTGTGGCATGGGCGGCCAATGTGAAAGCGGACAACAGGCCAACCAGCAGTAGCGATAGGGGCGGTGTCTTCATAAGGTTACTGCATCTTTGCACTCACGCGGTAGAACCCGCTGTGGGGTGCGGTTGTGTCTGAGTAACTGCTTTGGGTATGCGGCAGACTCCTGCCCAGCGGCAGGAATGGGCCTGCGGCGGAGGCAGACCATTGCACGTCGTATAACCGGCCAGGCAGGGCGGGCCAGTGGAGGGTGATATTGGTGCCACCGGGGCTGAGCGCCGCGTGGCTGATCGCGAACGCGGAGAGCTTGTTGGTGGGGTTGCTGCCGCCGATCCATATTCGATTTCGGGCGCCAGGAGGCTGAAGTCGGCCTCGCACGTCCGCTGGCTGTAGGGGTTCGCGCCGTCGGTTTTCGAGTTCTTGAGAGCCAGCTCTACCACCCCGTGCGGCATGGCCTTGTCTGTTAACCTCGGTTTTCACGTGGTCGGATCGGCGGTGTTCTGCGGGCTGAAAGATGCCGAGTAGGGCGCCCAGGGCTTGGGTGTGGGTGGGATCGGGCTTAGGCCGGCGCACCAGGCTGCTGGTGCGCTGGTGGCCTGCTGGGCAGGGGCATGCGCCGCAGTCGCCTTTCTGTCCCTCGCGTGCAGCTCCACGCCGTCGATTGTGACTCTGGTTGTGGGCTTGGGCTGCAGGCCAACAGTGGCGGTCAGCGGGTCGAGGTTGGTCCTGCAACGGTCGTGCCAGAGGCGGAGCTGATCTTCGCGCCGGGGGGAGTAGCCCGATTTGGGCGTGGGGCTCCGCGAATTGGAGCGTTGCCCAGTCATCCGCACGAACATGTCATGTCTGAGCGCGCGAACGCCCAATAGCGGAACCAGGACGCTGTTAGCAGAAGACGCGGCGCTTTCACAGCGGGCCTGACCGGTTTGTGCCCTGGATCCGAGTGAGGGGGAGGGGACGGCGAGGCGCAGGGGGATCCGGGTAATCGCAGTCGCAAGGTGTTGGGAATGTGGCAATTCCTTCTGCCCCCTGCAGCAGGCACTACCCTTCGTCTTCTGACGCGACACCTGTCTTGCCTGGCCAAGGTGTGGAGTCGGCGGTCCGCCGGACGGTTGACTCCCGCTTCGTCTTGCACCGCTGGCTCCAGTCAGAATCTGCATGCTCTCTATGGTGGTATATGCGTTTCGACGGCGGTCGTTGCGGGCAAGTTGGCAAGACGCTGCTAAATCTTGGGCTGCTAGGGTGCTCCGCCACTTCGGGCTCGAGTTGAACGTTGTGCACGGCGCAGCCGCGGAAGCGTCTAGCGCACGACATTTAGCCACCAGAAACGCCGGGTCGAATCGGCGTCGACGCTCCGGTTGGACTTGGCGGTCTTGGCGGTGAAGGCGGGTTCGAAGGCGGGCCAGGTTTGGAGATCGGTTGAGGACTCCAACTGGTATTACGCACCGATTCCCAGGAAGAGCTCCTGGGGAGTCTCCGCTGTTGGGCCCGGGCGAGCGGTCCGAACAATGCTCAGCCGATGCTTGCCGTGGCACACCCCCACGTGCCCTTCGATGACAGGAAACCCAACGCGCGGCCCCGCAGGGCCACCCGTTCTTAGAGGCCGGTTTCAGGGCACTGGATTTCATCCTGCCGTAACGGTTCAGGTCAACCGTCAGTGAACGCCAATCAACGCAAATGGAAGGCGCCGGAGCGATCCGAAGCGGAGCGAGCAATCCCGAGCCAGGCAGGGCACTCTGACGCCGCTTTTCTGCGGCCTGAAGATCGTCCTTGCCGGCAGCCTGGTGGAGTTTCAGAACCCGTTCATGAACGGCGGGGAACGTTGACAGAGGCCCGTCAGGCGGGGAGATTCCGCCATGAAAGCGAAGAACGACGTGGGCAAGATCATCCAAAAGGCGCGCCTGAGTAACAGCGCCCAAATGGCCGCAGTGCGGGCGGGCAAACTCCCGCGCTCCCGCGTGCGCTCGCTGGAGGTGGCATTCCTGGTGGACACCGCGGCCGCCATGATCTGTCTGCCCCCGAAAGAAATCGAGACCTTGGGTCTCCGCAAGCTGCACGAACGCGATGTCGTCACCGCCAACGGGTTGGTCAAACGGGGCGTCTATGAGCCGGTACGCCTTCAGGTCATGGATCGCGAGGCCGACTTGAACGTGATGGATGTCCCCACCGGCACGCCCCCGCTGTTGGGCTACCTGCCGCTGGATCAACAAGGCGGCGAACTCATAGGCCTCGTTGAGTCCGGCAGTGTCCGCCGATATTCCTGGAGAAATGAGAACGACCATCGACCTTCCCAATTCAACGTTCGAGCAGGCCAAGTGCCTCGCGGAGTCGCAGGGCGTCAGTGGTGAACAATTGTTCACCAACGCGATCGAGGAGAAGCTGCGCACCGGCCGTGGCCCGGACGCGATGGCCGCGTGGATGAAGTTGGCCGGCGCTTTTGGCAAGACAGCCGCCGACCGGGCCGAAACGCGCCGCATTCAGCAAGCGATGGATCAGGAGTTTGAGCGCATTGAGCCAGAGGGTCGCCAATGACACCCCGATTCCGGCCAACGCCACCTGGATTGCCGCCCTGGCGCGCCAGCACGGGCTGCCCGTTCTGAGCAATGACCCACACTTCGATGCCGTGCCCGGAACCCAACGTATCGCCTTCCCCGAAGCGCTATGAACGCACTCGCCGCCAAGCAGGCCATCGTCGGGACCCTCGCCGGCTTCGCCAGGCAGCCCCTCACCGCGGCCGGCCAGTAGCACCAGAATGACAGTCGTTCTGAGGGAGTCGGGTGTCGGACTGCGCGCGGGGGGCTAGGGTGCCGATCCGAGGTAGAGGGGAGTGGTGGTGTGCTTGTGGATGAGCCCTCGGTCGGGGGGCCGTCGCCTCGGACCCAAGCCCCGAGCGTCAGGAGGGCGGAGGTTCGCAGCAGCCGCGCAGGGGTCTTCATGTTCCGTCGGCGGGTCTCGGCCGAGGAGGAATGTCCTTGAGTTCCGGGCGGCTCCAGCGGTGGGGCCGCTCGAGCACGAGCGCCTTGTCGGCCAGCGAGATGAGCCCGGGCCGGCCGTCGCCGGTGAAATCGGCCGACCGAATCGCCCAGTCGAGCTCGGCGCCCCGGCGCTCGGCGACAACGTAATGGGCGGCGGGCGAGTTGGAGGATTCCAGGCTCGTTCCCTTGGTCGGGTTGCAGCAGTGGGAGGTTATCGGGAGACGACTTGGACTCAACCTGAATCGCAAACTCCAGGGATTGCCCGGCGCGTCCCAGGCTCAACGTTGGCGGGAACCGTCCAGCTCAGCGGGTGAACACAGGCGTTCCGCCGAGCCTTTTAACTGCACGGCCGCCATCACCTCGCGGTCCGGCGGCGATCCGAATTCACGGGACAATAAGGGGGAGGTTTGGAAAGTAGGTCCGATATCGGGCAGCGTCGCGCGTGACGAGCGTGTGGCCTTCGACTTCAGCGTGCGCGCCGATGTAAAAGTCCGGCAACGGCGTGGTTTTTGTTCCACCGCTGCTCCGGTATTTCAAGAAAGCCTGTGCTGCAATCCAACCAGCGGCGTAGGGTAAGGGCAACCGCTGAAACACAGCGGGATCGAGCCAGCGATCGAGGTCGGCAACGGTGGCGAAAGCGGGTGCGAGTTCAGCATAGATGATCGGGTTGATGGGGATTGTCCCTCGTGCCGCAGCAGCGCGGAATTCCCTTTCCGACCATGCCAGCCAGACCGGATCGGCCGTGGCAATGTCCAGCAGGACGTTCGTGTCCAGAAGGATCATTCCTCACCGCGCGTGAGTTTCATCAGGTCCTGGGTCTTCACTCCGGGAAGGGCTGCGCCGCGAGCGTGCTGCAGCCAGCTTTCAACGGGCGGAGGCGTGGCACGACGCTGCCGGAAAGCCTCAAGCCAGCGCGCCAGTTGATCCACCTGTGGGCCGGGCAGTCTTTCAATCGCGGCTTCGATTTCGGCTACGTTGCTCATGGCCAGAACCTAGCACAGCCTCGTCGGCACGGGCAAGGCGCCAGCAAAGCCGTCCCCGATGAGACGCAGTGACCTGCCTTGGCCCTGACCATCAATACCGGCGTGGACGCCTTTCCGCGCTACAATGACGAATACCTGATCGACAACTACTGCTCCGAGGAGACATTTCACGCCGACATCGAGAAGGTGGTGCGGCGGTTGAAGGAGTTTTTCGCCCACGCCGCCGAGGCGGAGAAGATCCCCCACTACATCCGCGAGAACCGGAACCACTCGATCATCACCCGCCTGCAGGCCGCTAGTGGCCGCTGGGTCAGGGCACGGGAAACTTGTGGGCACCGGGGCGGTTAGGGCGCCACCCTCAATCGCCAGAAGCGGTGACTTTCGCTGGCCATGAGGTCGCGAGTCGACTTGGGCCTGTCGGCGAGGAAGGGCGGCTCGCTGGTGCTCCACTCGCGGAGGTCGGGGGACGACTCCAAGGTGTAGGAGACACCGAGTTCCGCGAGCAGTTCGAGGTGGATTGTCGGCCGGGCGTCGGGGTGGGCGGTCCTCGTAATGCTCAACCGAGGATGCACCTTCTCGGCCTGGTACAATTGGGCGATTTCCTCGGCTGACAGCGCGCGGTTGTAGACGCGGACGTCGTCGAGGCGCCCCAGAAGGTAGCCGCCCGGACTGCCGAAATCGCAGCCGAGGTAGAGGGGAGTGGTTGTTTGCTTGAGGATCCCCGGTGAAGCAGTCGAGGAGCACGGCTGGCCGTTCACGTAGAAGGTGAGCGTCTGGTCGTCGCAGGTGCCGGCAAACTGAAACCACGCCTGCGCCGGCAAGGCCAGGTCTGCGCCGGCCGAGTCGCACCAGTCCGAGGTGCAAGCGCCCACGCCGCCGGTGAATACAATGTCCTGGAGAGTGCCGAGCCCAGCCCAGAATTGACCGCTCTCGAGGTACTGCCCTTTCTTGAGCACATAGCCGCCCCGGATTTCCTCGGACGGTTCCGACCACACCCACGCCGAGAAGGTCAGGCCTTGGTCCAGGATGAAGCTGGGCGAGTCTTCGATGCGGACGAATGAGGTCGTGCCGTTGAACGCGAAGGCGCGGTTCGGTTCGCCGAAGCGATCCTCGACCGGCACGACCTCATTCGGATAGCCGTGGTTGGCGCGGCCGCTCTCGTCCTGGCCATCCCCATCGAATGGGTAGTAGGCGACAAGCCCCTCGGTCGGGGCGCCGTCGCCTCGGACGCAGGCCCCGAGCGTCAAGAGGGCGGAGGTTTGCAGCAGCCGCGCCAGCGTGTTCATGTTCCATCGGCGGGTCTCGGCCGAGGAGCAGCGTCCTCGAGTCGCGGCCGGCTCCAGCGGTGAGTCCGATCGAGCACGCGGAGGGTACCGTGGCGGTCGGCCACGTACACCTCGGAGCGGCCGTCAGCGTCCAGGTCGGCAGCCAGACAACCGGTCAGGTAACAGCCGGCTTCGTATTTCACCGCGATGGCGCCCTGGGCGTCGATCCGGAACACGGGCCCGATCTCGGGCTGGTTGAGTTGTGGCCAGTGGTCGAAGGCGCCGGTCAACCAAGCCAGCAGCGCGGGCGTGCGGTTCGTGCCCAGGCTGGCGAGCACGGGAAACACGCGCGTGTAGGGGCCCCCGAGCTTGAGGATCCAGAGCGGCGAACCGTTGCTGTCAAGCGCGCCAATGTAGGAGGCGAAGTCGTCGGTGCCGTCCGGAGCGACATTGCCGTTCTTGATGGCGTCGGTGCCGTACACGATCTCGAGGGGGTCGTCGCCGTCCAGGTTCAAGGTGACCAGGGCGGTCACCGCGCCGCCGGTTAGGTGTTGCCAGCGGAGTTCGCCCGACGCGAAGTCGAAGCAGAGGATGCCGCGGGGACTGTAGTGGGGCTCGTGGCCGGTCGTGACGCGCGCCAGGAGTTCGCGGCGTCCGTCCCGATCGAGATCCACGACCATGAGCGGCTGGAGGTCGCTCCGCGCTTCGAGGCCGGTGGCCGTTTCCTCGGCTGCGCCCGCGGCGCGGTACGTTGTGACGGGATAGATGTTCTGGTTGAGCAGGGCGATGAAGAGGTTGGTTCCGTAGCGCCAACTCGCCAACACTTGATCGCTGCCGCCGGCGAGGTAATCGGCGGGTAGATGCGGTCGAAGCAACTCGCCTTCCTGGCGCGGCAGGGTCCAGCCCGGGAGGCGCTCGCCTTCGCGTGAGAGACGCAACAGATCCTGGCCGCTGGCGGCGAAGAAGAAGGGATCTTTTTGGTTGCCCCGGTAGGCGATGACCGCCTTGGACCAATCCCAGACACCGGGCGTCTCGACCGTGCGCACGAGTCTGAACCCGCTGGATTTGGCGGGCCGGAGGGCGAACACGGCTGCCACGGTTGCCGAGGCCACAATCAGCAGGGCCAACGGGAGCCGGACAAGGTTCGACGCGAGGGCGTGCCTGCGCTTTCGAGCATCCGCGGTCGGTTGCCCGCGAGGTCCCAGGGGCGGTTGGTTGTGCGCGACGCGAACGAGGTCCTCGAGCACGTAGGAGATGTGGACGTAGCGTTCCTGGAGGTCGCGGGCCATGGCGCCTTGGGCGATCGCAGCCAGGTGCGGGGAAGCGGCTGGGGCGATTTCAAGAATGGGGGCCGGCGGACCGGCGCGGATCGGATCGAGAACTTCCTGGCGCGACGCCCCGGTGTACGGCGGCCGGCCGGTGAGCATCTGGTACAAGAGAGCGCCGAAGGCGTAGATGTCGCCGCGAGTATCCTCGGCTTCGCCTCGTGCGGCTGTGGGTGAGAGGTACTGGGGCGTGCCCTCGACGTGGCAGGCGCGGGGGTCGGCGAGCTCGTCGTTGTAGAGGGTCTGGGCCAGGCCGAAATCCGCCAGGCGCAGCTGGCCGGCGCTGTCGATGAGGATGTTGCTGGGCTTGAGGTCACGGTGGATGATGCCGCGGCTGTGAGCGAACGCGAGGGCTTCGGCTACCTGTCTGGCAATGCTGACCACAGTGGCCGGATCGAGGGGTCTCCGTGCTGCAAGCGAGGCACTGAGGCTACCCCCGCCCAGGTACGGCATGACCAGCCAGCAGGCCCCGTTCACTTCGCCGCACTCGATCGCGGGCACGATATGTGGATGCTCGAGTGCCTGCAGGTGCCTGCCTTCCTTGAGAAAGAACGCTCGCGCACGCTGGTCCGTTGCCAGGTGGGGCTTAAGCAGCTTGATCGCCACTTCGCGATCGCTTCCGAGCGCGCGCGCCCGAAACACGATGCCCATGCCGCCCTGGCCGAGCTGGGCGATGAGCTCGTACTTGCTCTGATGCTGACCGAGTTGCTCCCGCCACACCGCTGCGTCCTGGATCTGGGCCTGGGGCTCGTTGGGGCCTGGCGCCCCCAGAGCGGAGACTTCCAGCTCCGGTTCAGGGGCCGATCCTCCTGACGGCAACGGGTTCACGCGACCAATGGTCTAGCGCTTCGAGACGGCCAAGGCAAGCTTGTGCTGGGCAGGCTCTGACTGGGGAGCCCATCTCGGTTTCTCCCCAAGCCTTAGCCCCCGGGCCCTCAGGGGCCCGAACCCTTGCCCTCAGCGATGGGCCGGTCAACAACGAAGCGGACTGAAGTCCGCGCTCCGGAAAAAACCGAGATGTGCCCCTGGCCGGGGAAGGGGCGGCGGTCGAGGCCGCCGAGAGCCGATGGGGATCAGGGTCCGTCTCCGTTGGCAGCGGTGACTGGGCCGGAGGTCAAGTGTGCCCGGCCGAGCCGGAATAGCTCCCGGGTGCTTTCGTCGACCCAATCTTGGGCGAGGAGCCAATCCGTCGCTTGGCGGAGGGCGGCGTCACTCAGGGAACTGATCCGTTCGCCGAGTCGGACGCGTGCGACGAGGATGCTGGTGTAGTAGAGGGCCAGGGCAATCTCGCGCGGCAAGGCCGCCTCCGAAGGGGCCTGCTGGGCCTTGCCGAATTCCTTCACCAGGCGGAGCAAGTCGAGTGGCGGGCGCGGGTGTTGGAACAGATCACGGTATGTCCGCAAAGGGAGGCCGCTGAATTCAGACTTGTTTTGCAGTGCCGCGGCGGATCGAGCGGCGGAGGGTCCCAAGTCGAGCTCGAGGGGGGCGGACCACTGGTGGTCGAACACTTGGGAGAGTGCGTGGTGGCAAACGAAACCTGTCCCGACGGCGCGGACAGGCCCGCCTCGCGGAGTTGGTTACCCCGAAAGTCGGTTGGGCGCGGTGTCCCCACCGCGACGCCGGCGGCCTAGGGACAGGCCGCCCTGCCTTTGATGCGAAGTGGTATCCCATAACGGGACGGGGGATACATGGCTGCACCATACGGAACTGCGAGGCCGTTGCACGCACGGGTTTGGCGTGCGAGTGCCCGCCACGTGCCGGCCTTGGAGCAAGCCGGGGTTGCCAAACCGGCCCGGCCACTTCATGGTCTGCGTTGCATGCACGGTTTCACAGCGCTCACGGCAAGAAGTGTCTTTGACCCGCGCGGTTCTGTACCGCCCTTGGCTTCTCACGGCGGGCGCCCCCAACGGCTCCGCGCGCGCTCGGCCCACCTTCCGCGTGGCTCATGAACTCGCCCGCACCGACCCCCCAGACGCGCCCCGTGCCTCCCGATCCCATCCCGGATAAATACGCCGTCCTGTTCCGCAACAGCCCGGACCTGATCACTCTCACTTCGCTGGCCGACGGCCGCTTCGTGGAGGCCAATCAGAGCGTGCTCGAGGTCACCGGCTATCGCCACGACGAGATCATCGGCCGCACTCCAGCCGAACTGCGACTCTACGAGCATCCCGGCGATCGCGAGCGCTACGTGGCGCAACTCCGCCACCACGGCCGTGTGCTCAACCTCGAAGCCAATTTCCGGATGAAGTCCGGGGAGATCCGCACCGGCCTCCTCTCCGGCGAGATCATTCAGTGGGCCGGCGGCGATTACATCTTGGGCGTCGTCCGCGACATCACCGAACGTCGGCGCGCCGAACAGGCCCTCCGCGAGTCCGAAACCCAGTTGCGATTGGTCTGGGAGAGTTCCCTCGACGGCATGCGTTTGACCGACGCCCACGGCATCGTGCGGCGCGTGAATGAGGCCTACTGCCGCCTGATGGACCAACCGAGAGGGGCCCTCGAGGGCCAACCCATGTCGGCCCCTTACCCGGAGGCGTTACAAGCCCAGATCCTCGAGAAACATCGTCAACGCTTCCGCGCCCGGAACATCCCGCCGCACCTCGAGCGCACCATCGTCCTTGGGAACGGCAAACAGCTCCAGGTCGAACTCAGCAACGCCTACCTCACCCTCCCGGGCCAAACCGAAATGGTCCTCAGCGTCTTCCGCGACGTCACCGAACGCCGTCGAGCCGAGCTCGAGCGCATCCAGCTCGAACGCCAGGTCCAACACGCCCAAAAACTCGAAAGCCTCGGCGTCCTCGCCGGCGGCATCGCCCACGACTTCAACAACCTCCTCACCGCCATCATCGGCAACGCTAGCCTCGCCCTCCTAGACCTCTCCCCCTATGCACCGGCCCACCAGGCCCTGTTCGAAATCAACACCGCCGCCCAACGCGCCGCCGACCTCGCCCGCCAAATGCTCGCCTACTCCGGCCGCGGCCATTTTCGCATCCAAGAACTCCAGCTCAACGAACTGGTGCGCGAACTCGGCCACCTGCTCTCCGCCGCTGTAAGCAAGAAGGTCCATTTGCGCTACGAACTGGCCGGCGCCCTCCCCCCACTCGAAGGCGACGCCACCCAAGTCCGCCAGGTCATCATGAACCTCATCACCAACGCCGCTGAGGCCATCGGCGATCAACCCGGCGTCGTCGTCATCGCCACCGGCACCCAGCCCTCTACGGCCGCCGACCTCGCCCGCCACAACCCCGCCTTCCGCCCCGGCTCCGACAGCCCCCTGCCCCCCGGCCCGTACGTCTTCTTCCAGGTTTCCGACACCGGCAGCGGCATGGATCGCCGTACCCAGGAGCGCATGTTCGACCCGTTCTTCACCACCAAGTTCACCGGGCGCGGCCTGGGCTTGGCCGCCGTCCTCGGCATCGTCCGCGGCCATCGCGGTGCCCTCAAGCTCGACAGCGAGCTCGGCAAGGGGACCACCCTGCGCGTCCTCTTCCCCATCCGCCAGCAGACGCCCGCCCCCGCTCCCGCCCCACACCCCTCCCCCGCCCCCTGGCGCGGCCAAGGCCTCGTCCTGGTCGTCGACGACGAGCCCGCCGTCCGCGCCCTGGCGCAGCGGATGCTCGAGCGCCTCGGCTTTGCAGTCCTCACCGCCGCCGACGGCCCTTCCGGCCTCGAGGCCTTCCGCGCGCACGCTGCTCGAATCGTCTGTGTGTTGCTCGACAAGACCATGCCCACACAGGACGGCGAGGCGGTCTTCGCCGAACTGCGCCGGCTCCGGGCCGAGGTTCCCGTGGTCCTCTGCAGCGGTTACTCCGAGCAGGAAGCCACTCGACGCTTTGCCGGCCTTGGCCTGGCCGGCTTCCTGCAAAAGCCCTACACTCACGACGAACTGGCCGCCCGCATCCAAACCGCGCTACAACCCGGTGCAGGGTCTCCCTCCTCATCCGCTGGCCCGCCCACTCCTCCCTGACCCCCACCTTCCAGGCTCCAGTCCGGCAAAAGCTAAGAGATCGACTGTTACTGATGAGAGGTCGGGATAGACGACAAATCGCAGGTAGGGCGCGCAGTCCTCTGCGCGCCGCGGCTTCCTATGTCCACAGTGGTCTACGGCGCGCAGAGGACTGCGCGCCCTACCGCCGAGTTGTAGGCCATCTCAGTGTCTCATCAGTAACGCACAGCGCCGCACATTGCCGCTACGCCTCTCACACGCACCGACTGACGCGTAACCGGCCTCGTAGCTCATGGGGAATCGACTTGCCGCGTCGATCGGCGCTCGCTCGTATCCCGTTGAACCGCCATGGATTAATTGCGCAAGATCAGGGCGCTCGCCGCTTCATGCGATCGGAGACGGCTCGCTGCAACCGACAATGAGCTCAGCGCTTTCTCACGAACCGGTCGATCA
>VHCO01000235.1 GCA_016871715.1 Verrucomicrobiota bacterium | reverse complement strand
TGCGCCGCCGCTATGCGGAACTGTTCCGCGAAGAGATCGCCCGCACGGTGGGAGACACGGCGGCGGTGGATGACGAATTGCGGCATCTCTGCGCGGTGATGGCGGGGTAGCAACGCTGTAGCGGCGTCTCGGCAGAGCGCCGCCATCCTTGCTCGAAAGGCGAGTTTGCGGCGCTCTGCCGAGACGCCGCTACGATCTTGTCCCGGCGCGCGGTTTTTTCCGGTACAAATGGTGGCGGCAGGATGCGAGAAGGCCGATATGGCAACTGAGAACACGTGTCGGAAATGCGGCGCGCCCTTGGGCGACGATGCGCGCCAGGGGTTTTGCCCGAAGTGTCTCTTTCTCCAAGCCAGCACGGGGTTGCTGGACCAGGAGCTGTCAGAAGTCAGTAGTCAGTTGTCCGTGGTCAGTAGGCAGAGGGCAGAGGGCGGCGTTGACGAAATCCGAAATCCGAAATCCGAAATCCGAAATCCGAAATCAGTTCGGTGAGTACGAGTTGCTGGAGGAGATTGGCCGGGGCGGCATGGGCGTGGTCTTTCGCGCCCGGCAACGCAGCCTGGACCGCATCGTCGCAATCAAGATGATGGCCATCGGGCCGGGCGGCAGTCCCGAATCCATCAAGCGCTTCCGCGCCGAGGCGGTCTCAGCCGCGAGCCTGCACCATCCGAACATTGTCGCCATCCACGAAGTCGGTATCCACGAGGGACAGCACTTCTTCGTGATGGACCACGTTGAGGGGCAAAGTCTGGCGCGGCTCGTGGGCAACCAACCACTGCCGGCCCGGCGCGCCGCCGGGTATCTCAAGACCATCGCCGAGGCGGTGCATTACGCCCACGAGCGCGGCATCCTGCACCGCGACCTGAAGCCGTCGAATGTCTTGATTGACGCGGAGGATCAGCCGCAGGTCGTGGACTTCGGCCTCGCCCGGCGGTTGGAGGGTGCTTCCGAACTGACCGTGACCGGGCAGGTGCTGGGTTCGCCGAACTACTTGCCGCCCGAACAAGCCACGGGCCAACGGTCGCGCGTGTCTCGGCGCACGGACGTGTATGCCCTGGGCGCGACGTTGTATCACCTGCTGACGGGCCGTCCGCCGTTTCAAGCGGAGTCGTTGGCCCAAGTCCTGGACCTCGTGTTGCACGCCGATCCGGTGTCGCCGCGGTTGCTGAACCCCAGCGTGCCGCGCGATTTGGAGACGATTTGCCTGAAGTGCCTGGAGAAAGAATCGTCGCGCCGCTATCCCACTGCGCAAGCCTTGGCCGATGAACTCGGACGTTTCCTCGCCAACGAGCCGATTCGAGCGCGGCCACTCGGGCCGGCGGGCAAGGTCTGGCGTTGGTGCCGGCGCAAACCTGCCCTGGCCGCTACCGGCGCCGTGGCACTGCTCGCCGTCATTTTCGGTTTTGGCGGCGCGCTGTGGCAGTTGCAGGTCGCCGTTACTGAAAGGCAACGCGCTGAAGCAAGTGAACGGACCGCGCGTCAGCAAAGTTACATCTCGGACATCAATGCCGCCCAGGCGGCGATCAAACAGAACAATCCCGGACGCGCGCGCGAACTGCTCATTCGCCACCAGCCTGCGGCCAAATCCGCAATCCGCAATCCGCAATCCGCAATTGACCTGCGCGGCTTCGAGTGGCGTTACCTCTGGCAACAATGCCAGACCGAGGCCGAAGCGCTTATCGGCACGCTACCCGGCCGCATCCGCTCTCTGGAAGTGTCGCCCGACAGCCGCTGGCTGGCGGCAGGGTCGGAACGCGGCACGCTGAAGGTGTGGAACCTGGCGACGGGCGAGGAGATCACGTTACTGCCCGATCAGGGTTGGAAAAGCTTTGGCAGCTTCTCGCCCGACAGTCGGCTGCTCCTCTACACGGACCAGAGCACGAACTCTTGGGGAACCATTCGGAGCTGGGACACGCAGACCCGCGAGCGGCGCACTTTCCTCACCAACTCCTGCGCAATCGGCATCCCGGTTTTTACACCCGATGGCAAGTGGCTCGGTTACGGGGCGGTTGATCGGCAGCACTTCGGAAGAAAAGTCGTGGTCGTAGACTTTGCCACCCGGACACGGATCGGTGAATTGAACACCCTCACGCCGGGCACGGACGATTTCCACGGATTGGACTGGGCCTTCACTCACGACAGCCGCGGCATCATTGGCTCAGAGAACGCCCCGGACCGTCGGATTGCCCTCGGCGATTTCACCGCCGGGAGCGAACCGCAACATCACTTTGGGGGACACTCAAACGCGATCACGGCGCTGGCCATCAGCCCGGACGGCCGCGTTCTGGCAACCGGCGCGGGGTTGGCGGGGCGAGCGGGCAACCTTCTTCCGTCCGGGGATAACGCCATCAAACTCTGGGCGGTTCCCTCCCTCCGCCCGCTGGGGGAACTCGCCGGTCACGACGGCTGGATCGTTGGACTCCGGTTCTCGCCGGATAGCCAGACGCTGGCCTCGGGCAGCGCAGACCAGACAATCCGGCTCTGGGACGTGCCGTCGAAAACGAACAAATGGGTTTCCCGTCGCCTTCCCGAGGCGGTGATGCGAGTGTGCTTTGCGCCGGATGGCCGGACGCTGTTCAGCGGGGGCCAAGATGGCCAGATCCATCGCTGGACTCTCGACGCCCGGTTGGAAGGACGGCACCTTTCGCGAACCGCAGCCGGTCTGGACTTCGTCACCCTCGCAACGGCCGCAAAGCAATTCGCTGGAATCCGGGATGGCGTCGTGTGCTTGGCCGCCGCTGAAAGTCTTGCGTTCGCCAGCCCCATCCCCGAATTGGGCACGAATAACCTGTGTCTCCTGTTCTCGGCGGACGAGCAATTCCTGTTCGCGGGAACCCGGACCGGTGAAGTCCAGGTGTGGTCGCTGCCTCGCCGCCAACTCGTGCGGCGTCTGCGGCCTTTCGCTGAGCCGGTCCTACAGTTACTGCAGGACGCACGAGGCCGCACTCTGGAGGTCGTGCAGTCCAAGGACAGATGGATCATTCGAGAAGGCCGGCCTTGCCGCATCGGGATCTGGACCGTCGCGGATTGGCAGGAGCAGCAATCATGGATTGTCTCGGGATACAGACTGGCCTCTGCGTTGTCGCCTGATGGCCACTGGCTGGCCACCGGCGACCCCTCAGGCCCGGTCGAATTGTGGCGCTTGGCGGGCCGTGGCGCGACGCGCGCCGCCTCATTCGTTGCTGGAACGACCATGGACCTTGCGTTCTCACCGGATGGCCGGCTCTTGGCGTCCTGTAACGAAGAAGGCACGGTGAGTGCGTGGGACATCCCCACGTTTCGTGAAGTGACCTTCCGAGCCAACAAGCGTGGCGTTCACACGCTGATTTTCTCGCCGGACAGCCGGCGCCTGGCCACGGCCGGAGACGGCGACGAGGCGCTCAAGCTCTGGGACGTGGCCACCTGGCAGGAGTTGATCACTTTGGAGCGCCCGGGAGAGAGCCTCCGGCAACTCGCCTTCAGCGCCGATGGCCACCAACTTGCGGCCCTGAACTCAAAAGGCGACGTGCTCATCTGGCGCGTGCCGACGTTGGCGGAGATTGAGGCGAAGGAAAGAAAGGAGAGGCCCCGATGACTTTTCACCGAATACGACGAAGAAGCACCTGTGAAGGAGTGCCGAGGACGTCGCGCCAGCGTTTGGACTGCGGTGGGCGAGGGGGCAGGGCGCACACCGCTTTCGCTTGGGCCTTGAGAACTCCCACCTCACGCCCGGCAACGCAAAGCGGCGTCAGCCCCGTTCCCCGCCAGCCGCCGCACTCCAAACGCTTCGCGCGGTCGAACGCCAGAAACCGTTCCAACCACACGGACTTTTCCCCCGAGCCGGTTTGGCAATCCGCCTTCACCCTCATCGAACTGCTCGTGGTCATCGCCATCATCGCCATTCTTGCTTCACTCCTGTTGCCGGCGCTCACCAAGACCAAGGCCAAGGCCCAAGGCATCAGTTGCCTGAACAACCTGAAGCAGATGACCCTGGCGTGGACGATGTACGCCCCCGACCAAGATGACGCCGTGCCGCTGAACATCGGTTGGCCAACTCAGGCCGACTGGGAGTCGAGGGTGCATGGGGACATGACCTTGGACTATCCCCCGCCGAATTCGCCCTTCCTGCCCGGCGACAGCACGAACCGGTTGTATTTGGAAAGGAGCCGGCTCGCGCCGTATCTCGGGGCCGGCTCGCTCGGCACCTGGCGCTGTCCTTCTGACAAGAGCACGCGCACGTTCGCGGGCAGAAAGTACCCCCGCGTCCGCAGCATCTCCATGAACGTCGGTTTGGGCTATCACCATCCCACCGAGACCCCTTACCGGCCGCCGTGGGTGCCGGACTGGGTGTGGCGAAACCTCGTGAGAAAGACGGCTGACATCCGGAACGCCGGGCCGGCCAGTTGCTTTGTCTTTCTCGACGAACGCGAAGACAGCATTCACGAAAGCCACTTCACGGTCAATAGCGACGGTCTCCTGCCCAGCAATCCGGCGGCGTACAAACTCGCCCAGTACCCGGGCAGCTGCCACAACGCTGCGGGCAACCTCAGCTTCGCCGACGGGCACGCCGAGTCGCACAAATGGCCCGATCCGCGCACCCGGCCACCCTTGGTCCGAGACCGCGACCTGCCGTTGGACTTGTCCACGGCCAACTCCGTTCCTTCCCCCGGCAACCCGGACGTGGGCTGGCTGCAGGAGCGGGCTTATCAACGGGGGGACTGAGCCGGAGCCGCCGGACCGCGACGGGTCCCCGGTCGCAGCGGCCACGATTCGCCGACGGCGTTTGGATTCCTCGGCCGGGCACGGGTGGTTTGAACGCGCGGCGACCGGGGACCGGTCGCGGTCCAACGGCTTCTGCGCGGCCGGACCCCGACGAAACATCTTGCAGAATTCTTGTCCCCTTGCGCGCGTTTTTCCGGTGTACGGGGTGATGACTGTTGTGGTGTCAGTCTCACGGCAGGGTTCTGGCGGTGGTGAAGACAACTTCACCGCCGACCTGAACCGGGGAACTGGCGCGCCGGCCCGAGCGACGCTCTCGCCGCTCGGCCACTCGCCCTGGTTCTCCTTGGAGCGTTTCCAACCGCCGAACCCCACACCACGGAAGTGAGAGAAAGGGATCCTCGTATGATCACCATGAACAAGCGGATGACTGGCCTGCTGAAAGGCAGGATAACGCGTTGGAGCATGTTGGCAGTGGTCTTGGTGGCAGCCGGACTGTCGCTGGCTTGGAATCAACACCACTACAAACTCGGTGGTGGCTTCATTGGTGGAAATCCGGGATTCACCTGGAACACCGTGCTCATCCCCTTGGACCCGGCCGGGCGAATGGCGGCGGATCGCGCTGCCATGACGAGCAGCGGTTCGGAATTCGCGGACCTGCTGGCCGCGTTCGGTGCCGACACGGTAAGCGACTTTGTCGGCGAGAGCCGGATGATCAGCCGCGACACGGCCAAGTTTACGCACATCGGCTACGCCCAATTGGCGGGAAATCCGCTCCAAATCCAGGCGATCTTGGTGATCGCTGGCACCTTCACGTTCACCGGGCCGGACAGCGGTACGGTCACTTATACGATGAGCGTCTATCCACCTTCGGCGAACGGCCAGCCGAATCTGAACGACCCGCCGTTATGGACGACTCCCGTTGCGACGGACCCGGCCAGGCGGGTGCCGATCCTGTAGCGCTATCCGCGCGGATCAACCGCCGAACCGCAAACCACAAAATCCAACGAAGAGAATTACGCTATGAAAAGCAAAATGAACCTTGCCCTGACCACCCTCGCCCTGGCGGCGAGCGTTTCGACAGCCTCCGCGCAGACTTTGGTGTGGAGCGATGATTTCAATGACAACAACCCCATCGGGTGGGACGAGGGACAGAACGGCGAGATGAACGAAATCAACCAGCAGTTCCGCGTCTCGGGGAACTTGCCTGCCTTTCAACCGGCCAATCCGCTGGCGACGCACCTGGCCACTTACCATTCGATACCGACCTCCGGTCCGCTGCCTGACAATCAGACCCTGGAACTGCGCGCGGACTTGGTGGCCGCCAACCCAAACGACGGTTTCGCCGGTCTGCACTTCCTTTGGGCGCCCCAAGCCCACGGCTACGCGTTCTTCAAAGATGAAGACGAGGTTGGGTTGTTGAAATTCTGGAACGACGCCACGACGTTCGCCTGGTTTTTCTATGAGACCAACCTGCTGAAGAACCAGAACGTCACCTTGGTGCTCGCCCTCACGCGGCTCGGCTCCAGCGTGAAGATCAGGACGCAGGTTTGGGACAAGGACCGCGCGAACGCGGTGCTATTCGATCGCACGGTCACCGACACGCCCCAGGTGGACCCGGTGCTTCCCGACGGCTCCGTGAGAGGCAGTCGCAGCACCGCGGACCTGGCTGGCACACCATGGCCGGTCACAGCCGCTCCTGCTTATGTTGAGCTGACCTTGCAGTGGATCGGGCCACAGGCCGCCTTTGCCCAAGTCACTTTCGACAACCTGGAGCTGTGGCAATACGAATCGCCGCAACTGACGATCCAGAACGCCGTCGTGCTCTCCTGGCCGGTCACGGCCGGGCTCTTCGTCGTGGAAAGTGCCTCCGCTGTGAACGGGCCCTGGGAGACGGTCCCTGCACCGTGGACGCGTACCAACGCGACGGAGATCCAGGTGAGCGTGCCCACGTCGGCCAGCGCGAAGTTCTTCCGGCTGCGCTTCGGGCCATGATGAGCCGCGACTCCCACCACCCAGCCGCGGCCCGAAGCCAGCGCCAAGGGAGTGGCCGTTGGACCAGCCGCGGCCCGGCGGCGTCACGGCGCCGTCACGGCGTCGTTCCGCGACGGCCCCGGCGGACTCGTGAAGCTGGACCGCCTCTGGCAGCTCCACTGGCATCGCGGCTATCAGCCGCCCGCCAAGCGGCCCGGTTTGCCGTGACGACTCCCCAGGGATACCGGCGCATCCGCCCGCCGGCCGACGGTGCGACGGCCAAAGAGGTCATCGAAGGCCCCGAACGGGCGGGACCCCTTTACGGCACCGGGATGCCGTTCTTGCGCGCTGCGGCGGTTTGCTTCCACGAAACCTTCCTCGTGCAACCTCTCGCCCGCTTTCCCGCTGGACAGCGTGGAAGCAACGACGCGGATGGCCGGGCACATCGGCCGCCGCCCGCCGATTCCTGCTTCGACGAGACGAAACATGGGGCCGAGTCGCCCCTCAATCGAAGGCTGTCGGCGTCTGGATGAGATGGAGGAGGCCGCGCACCTGGATCTTGTGGTCGAGCGGATAGCTTGCGTTGCCAGGGCAAACGATGGTCAGCGAATCCAAGCGCAACGTTTCCAGGGCGGCCCGCTGGGAAGCGGACACCTTGGGCGCGTCCGTGTACTTGATCTCGAAGCCGAGTCGTTTCCCATTCCGAAAGAGCAACAGGTCCAGCTCGGCCTGGTTATGCACACCCCAGTAGCAGGCCTCTTCTTCGGACACGCCGCTGGCGCGGATGACCTGCTCGAGCGCGAAGCCCTCCCAGGAGGCGCCCAGCTTGGGGTGCGTGACCATTTGTTCCAGGCCGGGAATGCCCAGCAGGCGGTGCAGGATGCCGGAGTCGCGGAAGTAAATCTTCGGCGTCTTAATCTGCCGCTTCTTGATGTTCTCGAACCAGGGCGCCAAGCGCCGCACCATGAACGTGCCGGTGAGGATGTCCAGGTAACGGCTGACGGTCGTGTCGGCCACACCCAGGCTCTTGCCCAGTTCCGAGGCGTTGAACTGCTGCCCGTGGTAATGGGCGAGCATCATCCAAAAGCGACGCAGGCTGGGGGCCGGAATCTGGATGCCGAGGGCGGGGATGTCCCGTTCCAGGAACGTCTTGAGGTAGCCTTCGCGCCAGCGCCAGCTTGCTTCGTCCGACGCCGCGAGGAACGAGAGGGGAAACCCGCCCCGCAGCCAAAGCCGGTCCGTCGTGTCCGGGCCGGTTTCCGCCAGCGAGAAGGGCGTGATTTCCACGAAGCCGATCCGTCCCGCCAAGCTCTCCGCCCCCTGCCGAAGGAGGTCACGGGAGGCACTGCCCAGGATCAGGAACTCGGCCGGATTCTTCTCACGGTCCGCAAGCACACGGAGGATGGGAAACAAGTCCGGGCGGTGTTGGACCTCGTCGATGACGACCAGACCGGCGAGCGGTTCGAGCGCGAGCTTCGGAGTGGTGAGTCGTTCGAGGTGCGCCGGATCTTCGAGGTCGAAGTAATTCAAGGCTTCGTTGAACGGATGTTGCCCTGACGAAGCGAACTGGCGGGCCAAGGTGGTCTTGCCCGATTGGCGTGGTCCGATCAGAGCAACGACCTTGGCGACCTGGAATTGGTCGCGCACCCGCTGCAGAAGCTGTTTACGTTCCATGCCTTAAGAAAGAACATGAAAATTCAGCGAAGCCAACAGAAATTTCACGGGCAAACCGGTTCCCGGTTGAAGTCCAGAATTGCACGGCGCCGTGCAGACCACAGGAAGTTGCCGGTTGCCCGGGGGGGCGAGGCGTGGAGAGGTCAGAGAATTCGCCGGCGAAGAATCCTGGCCGCCGGATTCCGGTGCCGCAGCGCCACGGCCTACCGCCACCGATATTTCCAGCCGCGGGCGGCGAGGGTGTGCGCCTGGCCGTTCAACTCCACGCGGACGGCTTCGTCCGTGAAATTCTCCAGCACCCAACTGCCGTCGCGAAACAGATACACGGCCACGCCCACCGGGGCGCGGAGAGTGGTCTTGAGCGGGCGCAACAGCGGCGCGCGCAACTCGTCCACCTGGCCCTGGGGCAAGTCGAGCAACGACTTCGGCGAACCTTTCACGGGCAGAATCCGCACGTTGGCCGCGGCCAGGTTCACTGCGTTCGTCAAGCGCCGCGCCAGCCCGTCCGTGAGCAACACCGGTTTGCCGGTCTTGATGAACGCGGCGAGCCGGTCCGCGAACCGGGCGTCCTTCAGCGCGTGAACCGAGAAGAAGGCCGCGGGCGCGTTCTTCGGAAACTCGTGGCACGGCGCCAGCGGCAGCCCGAGCATCCCGACGAAGTCAAACACGCGCGGCTCGTCCTCGGGATGGCTGTTGGCCGGTTTGTAGGCCGCCAAGCCCACGATCTTGCGGCGTTTCACCTCCTTGGCCACCGCGAACAGTTCCGGCTGGTTCACCCGCAGCGCCTCGACGTTCTTCGGCCCGGTCGTGCCTTGCAGCCCGCCGTAGCAGAACAGGAACGACTCGCGCGCGCCGGCCAGGATCGTCTGCCGGGCCTGCTCGACGTACGTGCGCTCGGTCGTGCCGAGCCAATCGTACCAGCCCCCGCCGCACTTCTTGCCGCCGATGCCGCCCAGCCAGCGCATGATGAAGTAAGCCTCGTATTGCACCGTGCCGCCCCAGCGCGAGTCCTTGTAGTCGCGCGTCTCCGTGCCCACCCAGATGCGGTCGAAGTCCGCCGTCTCGCGCAACACTTCGTAACCGCGGTTGTGGAAGTTGTCGTACCACTGCGGGTATTTGATGATGAGCGTGGCCTTGGGGTTCACGCGCCTGGCGACGGCGAGCACGTTGTCGCGCGAAAGCCGCACCATCAGTTCGCACCGGTAGTCCTCCCAGGTGTCACCCGCGACCGGGTAAGTCTTGTCGCCGATCTTCACCGTGCGCGCTTGCCGCGCGGCTTCGCACTCGGGACACGCGCAGTCCGTGAACCAGAAATCGTCAATCATGATCTCGTCGAACAACCCGGCGGCGAACTCGAAGATCGCCCGCACCTTCGCCTGCGTCGGCAGGTCCGTGTAACAGGAGATGGTGTTCTTCCAGTCGGTCGAGGATTTGCCCACTTGCGTGGGCGTGACGCAGCCGGAGACTTCAAAGCCGGCCTCGAGGAAGCGTTCCTTGGCGTGTTGCAGCGTGGCGCGCTCCGCCTGGTAGCCGTCGCGGAACGTTTCGAGATACACCTTCGACACGGCCGTCTGGCGGCACCAGTCCAGGGCCGCGTCAATGCCCGCGTCGGTGGACAGGTATCGCCGCACGTCCTGGGCGGTGAACAGGGTGGAGAAGCGATGCGTCGCGAGGTTCCTCTTGGCGAGATCACTCAAGCCCGGCCTGGCGGCGGGCTGGGACGCAGTTTCCGTGGCCGTGCGGCAGCCCCACCCGGCGAGCAGGAGGGCCAGCGTTGTCGCGGCGAGCAGTGTTTTCATGCGAGTTGCCTTCGTTACCGTGGGCGGACGTGAGCCGGCGCTGTTCGGTTTCAGGTGGCTGGACGCTGGTTTGCAGCCGGCTTTTTCGCGCCGTGAAAATCTACACGAATCGGCCGCGGGTGGCCAAGCTGGAACGCTTCCAGTCAGCAAGGCCTCGGTGAACTCCGGCAGAAACCCGGGTTGGAGCGCCGGCCGGCCGGTCTTGGCCAAAGGCCTTGCTCTTCATGCCGGCGTTGGGTGAAGCGGCGGATCAGTCCGCCAGGCTTCCGCTGAACGTGGCGCTCAAAATCGGGCAGCGATTTTTTGCCGTCCGGGTTTTGAACCTGGCGCTTGAACCGGAAGATGGCCAGCGACCGGAAGAGGGAAAGACTGCGCGCCGTGGTGGTTTCCCGCCGCCGGGCAGGAGTTGCTCGGCTTTGGCCAGCGCCGCGGGCCGGTTGGCTTTCAAGAAGAGGAAGAACTCCGCGCCGTTGCCTTGGGTGAGTTGACGGCAACTGGCTTTGGTGACACATCCTGGGCGGCAGCAGCGGCTCGCGGGGCCGGCAGGATTGAAAGTTGAACAGCAGCAGATACAGCGTGCCCGCGCCGAGCAGCACCACCCCCAGCGGCGCAAACTCGAACATGGAAAACGCGCCGCGTCCGGCCCGTTCCGAAATCGAACTCACCAGCAGGTTGGTCGAAGTGCCGATGAGCGTGCAGACGCCGCCAAACTGCGAGGCGAAGGACAGAGGGATGAGCAGCTTCGACGCGGACACCTTGCCGCCCGCGCAGGCCGCGAGTGCCAGCGGCATGAACACCGCCACCGCCGCCGTGTTGTTGATGAACGCGGATACCACGCCCACCGTCAGCATCATTGCCAGCAGCAGGAGTGTGGGGAACGCAACCAAAGGCTTCAACAGCCGCGCCGCCCAGGCGACCGCGCCGGTCTTTTGCAGTCCCGCGCTCAACACGAACATGGCCGCCACCGTGATCGTGGCCGGATTGCTGAAGCCGGAAATGCCCTCCTCGGGCGTGATCCATCGTTCCGGCCGAATCCAGCTCACCAGATGCTGGAACAGGCCGACCAGGACGAGCGCGCCCAGCACCATCAACGCCACCAAGTCGGCACGGAACTTTTCCGTGACGAAGAGATACACCGCACCCGCCGTGATCAGCAGGACCAGGATGATCTCGATCGCCATGACGCAAGTCTAGCCAAGCTCCCGAGCGCGGGCGAGCGCGAAGCCTGAGCCAGGCGGCGCATGCGGCGGCGGTGACTTGTGCTCACACCGGAAGCAACGTATTCCTGATCGCGAGTCATGCCGAACAATCGAGTCATCTACTGACGTTCGCAGCACCAATTCGTTTCCGCGCGCAGCCAAGCCGAGATCGCTCACGGCTTCGTTTCGCTTCCCGCTGCACTCGCCCGCGACTTCGACAGCAGCCATTCGTAAAGCTCCGGGTTGTTGTACGTTTCCGTCCAGGAGTCGTGCCCGGCTTCAGGATACATCGTCAGCTTCAATCGATGCGGTGGCGCCGGAAGCCTTTGGTTTGGCCGCAGGCCATCCAGTTGGAGACCTTATAGCAGGTGCCTTCGTAGGCTTCGATGTCGGAGAAGGTCTCGGCCAGCAGCGGCTTGTAGCCGTGGGCCTGCTGCCAGTGTTGGGGCAGGGCCTTGATCGCCAAAGCCAGCGACCGAGAGGCCA
>VHCO01000234.1 GCA_016871715.1 Verrucomicrobiota bacterium | reverse complement strand
GGTCGAACTTGGGGCCTCGCCTCCCGCGGGGTGGGGCGCCAGCGGGGTGGGGCGGGGCGGGCCCGTTTGGGGGCTGACGCCCGGCGGCAGAGGTGGGATGGGGGCGAAGATGTCGTCGAGCGGATTCAGCGGGGCCTGCGCATAGCCCCAAAGCGCCATCAGCAGGCCGCCGCTCAGGGTTCTGAGTCGATGCATAGTCATGCGAGCGGGCACGATTTAAGGAGAAGTGCGTGCCTGACCGCAAGAGCGCAAGGTGAGAAAGCGGGCGGAGGGACGGAACCGCAACCGCAGGGCAGAGGGGCAGGCCAGGGGCGCGCGACCCCGATGAGGGGTGCGGTCGTCGGCGCCGCCGGCGGCGAGCGAAGCGGACCGCGCGGTACCGGCGGGGGCGTGCTGGGGAGGCCGTTTTCGCGGTTGAATTCGCGCAGGCGCTGTGGTGAGCTCTGGGCCGAGCAACGCGATGAAGGCCCCGGCCACCAACCTCCCGACGACCCGACTGACCGAGCGACAGAAGGTTGCCTTGGTCAAGTTGCTGGGCGACGAAGACGCCAGCGTCTACCAGGCGGTGCGGCTCAAGATTCTTTCCTGTGGGCCGGAGGCGATCGGGTGGTTGCGTCCTCACTTGCTCAGCAGCGAGGCGGCCTTGCGGCGGCGGGCGCAAGAGATTGTGCAGTACTTCGAGCGGCAGGAGGCGGACAACCGTTTTTTGGCTTTCTGCCTCAACCACGGGGAGGACCTCAGCCTCGAGGAGGGGGTATGGCTGCTGGCGCAGACGCAGTATCCGGAGATCAACGTCGAGGCTTACCAGGCACTGCTCGATAGTTATGCCGCGGAGCTGCGGGAGGAGCTCAGCCACGTAGAAGCTCCCACGGCCATCCTCGCCACGATCAACGAACACCTGTTCAAGCGGCTCGGCTTCCGGGGCAACCAAGACAACTATTACGACCCGGACAACAGCTTTTTCAACCGGGTCGTCGACCGGCGGACGGGCAACCCGATCAGCTTGTGCACGCTGTACTGGTTGATCGCCCGGCGGTTGCGTCTGCCGGTGGTGGGGATTGGGATGCCGGGACATTTCCTCTGCCGCTACCAATCCTCGAAGGAGGCCTACTACATTGACGCGTTCAATCGGGGCCGGCTCCTGACGCGCGCGGACTGCATCCGTTACCTGCAGCAGACCACGCACGGCTTTCAAGAGAGCTTTCTGGCGCCGCTGAGCCCGGGGCGCACCCTACTGCGGATCTGCTCGAACTTGCACCAGATCTTCTCGCACTTGGAACTTAAGGAAGAGACTGCCCGGGTGCAGCGCTACCTGGTCGCGTTGGCCAAGTAACCCGCGCGGCCGCGCGGCGGCGCGAGCCTGCGCCTGCGACCCTGCGCGGCCTGGTTTTGCTGCTTGCCAGCGGCGCGCGCCACTAGGCAGCATGGTCCGCTCGTGGTGACGCATGGCAACGAGCGCAATTGACAGTCGCATTCAGTTTCACCTGTACGCCTGGTACGGGATCGTCGCGCTGGGCGCGTTGATCTTGGGGATTTGCCTGGCGGCCAGCCAGTTCTTGATCGCTTTCTTGGTGGCGGGGTTGGGTTGGCTGGTCCTGCTGCCGTACCACGCGCGGCTTTCGATTCTGCTCGCCACCGCCACGTTCAGTTCGGCGTTGATTCTCCCCATCCCCGGCCGTTTGACGTGGTGGGAGTTCGCGGCGTTGTTGGCCTGGACGGGTGTGCCCATCGTGATCTTCCTGCGCCGGTACCCGCCGGACTTCGGCCGCACGCTGCGCGAGAACAAGTGGCTGTTTGTCGGGGCCGCTCTCTACTGTGTGACGTTGCTGGTGATCATGGGCGTGCGCGGCGTGGGTCTGCGCATCTTGGGCTCGGGCCAGGTCGGCGGTCGCTTTTACTTTCAACAGTTATTGTGCGCCATCTTCCCGCTGTTGTTTATCGCGGTCCGGTTGGACGAGAAGACCTTCGTCAAGCTCTACACCATGCAATGGCTCTTGACCGGCACCTATCTGGTGTCCGATTTCGCCTTCTCGGTCGCTCCCGGCCAACTGATCCAACTGCTCAATTTCTTCGAGCTGGCCAACGACGCCATCAATTTCGAGGTCCAAAGCCTTCGCTTCGGCGTGCGCAGGTTCCAGTCGCTGGCCTTCGTGGGGCAGGGCCTGATCTTCCTGTTGTTGATCCGGTATAACCTGCGCGATTTCTTCGGGCGCCGAGCGGTGTGGCTCTTACCGTTGACGCTGACGATTCTGGCCTTGAGCTTGTTGAGCGGCCACCGCTGGATCATCACCATTCTGGGCACCACGCTGTTGGTGTTGGCCTTCGCCCAGAGGTTTCTGACCGTGCGCAACTTGCTGATTGCCGCGACGGTCTTGCTGCTGAACGTGGCCTTCATCTACGCCACCGTGGATCACCTCCCGCGCGCCTTCCAGCGGTCGGTGTCGTTCCTCCCCGGGTTGCGCATCGACAATAAAGCGGCCGCCGACGCCGCGGCGACCTGGTGGGTGCGCAAGACCCTCTTCGGCGTGGGCATGCGGTTGATCCCGGAATACCTGCTGATCGGCCGCGGGTTCGAGCGGTACATGGACGATTACTCGTTCCATTGGGACCGCACCACCATCACCTTTCACGTCATTCAAGGGAAGTTCTACAACGGGCTGATCGGCCTGCTGATCAATACCGGGTTCACCGGCGCATTGGCCATGGTGATCTTCATGGCCGCCGGCACGCGGTTGGCCTGGAACATCATCAAGTACCTCCGTAAGTATGGAGCTGCCGACAACCTCGAACGCACCTGCGGTCTGATCGCCAGCTCGTGGGTGGCCAACGTCCTCGGCTTCCTCCTCCTCCATGGGGATAGCGAGTGGGCGATGAAGACCTTTTCCATGCAGGCCGGCATGTTGTTGGCCTGCGATTACTTCCTGGCCAAGCGCGTAGCCGCCGCTCAACCGGAAGCGGAGCTGCCCGCCGCCGCCGCCGCGGCATGAGGATCCTGCACCTGCTGGGCGCCCGCGAGGACGACGGCGGGATCCTGACCGTCCTCCGCAACCTCCACGCCCTCGAGTTGCCCGGCCAGGATCGGCACGTGGTCTGGGTGCACCGCGCTTACCGAGAGAGCCGACGCCCCGCCCTCGAGTACCGCCGCTCCCGTTTTCTCGTCGCCCAGTCGCCCAACCATCTCGCGCTCCTTTTGCGCGCGCCATTGGCCCTGCTCGAATTGCGCGCGCTGTTGGCACGGGAGCCGTTTGACGTGCTGCACGCCCACACCCGGGGCGCCCTCCTCGTCGCGGTGGGAGCCGCGCGTTGGCTTGGCCGGACGGTCTGGTTCACCAACCACGCCTATGCGCGCCGCCGCAGCCTGTACCGCTGGGCCGCTCGCCAGCCGCGGGTGCGGACCTCCGTGCTGACGCCGAACATGGCGCGCCATTACGGCTTGCCTTGGGGTGCCGCGGGGGTGCGCGTGATTTCGGAATGCTGCTCCGACCGGCTGTTTGCCGAGCCACTGGTCGAGCGCAGCCCCCGAACCGACGGCCGCCCGTTGCGTTGCGTTGGTCTGGGCAACATCGTGCGTTGGAAGAATTGGCACTTGCTCCTCGAAGCCCTTGGGCAACTCGATGCCGGCCGGCGCGCACGCTGCGAGTTTCATCATTGGGGCCCGGTGCCAGCCGACGCCGACTGCGCAGCCTACGACCGCGAACTGCGCGCTCTGGTGGCGCGCCACGGCCTGGAAGGGACTTGCCACTTCCACGGCCTGTCGCTGGATGCGCCAGCCGTCCTGCGAGGGGCCGACTTGTTCGTGTTGCCCTCGACGCAGGAACCTTGCTCGGTGGCGCTCATCGAGGCCCTCGCGCTGGGTATCCCCGGCCTGGTCTCGGCCAGTGGCGGTAACGTGGACATCGTCGAGGCGGGCCGAACGGGTCTGCTCTTCGAGCCCGAGAGTGCCGCCAGCCTTCGCACCCAACTCGAGCGCGTCCTCGCCGCTGAGCCGCCTTTTGCGGCCCCAGCCGAGATTCGGGCCAGCGTCAGTCGCCGCAGCTCGGCGGCCGTTGCAGCCCAATACGCCGAGTGGTACCTGTCTGGGCGCTGAGCCCTGGTCCGCTGGGTGCTGAGAAGCCCGCCCTACCGCATGGTGGTTGTGGGTAGGGTGCGACCGCTGGGCGCGCCGAACGATGACGGTCGCCGTGGGGTGAACCTCGAGGCGGACGGTTCCGTCGGCCGGAGATGCGGTTCGGCAGGAGCCTCGCCCTACCGCATGGTGGTTGTGGGTAGGGCGCGACCGCTGGGCGCGCCGAACGATGACGGTCGCCGTGGGGTGAACCTCGAGGCGGACGATTCCGTCGGCCGGAGATGCGGTTCGGCAGGAGCCTCGCCCTACCGCATGGTGGTTGTGGGTAGGGCGCGACCGCTGGGCGCGCCGAACGATGACGGTCGCCGTGGGGTGAACCTCGAGGCGGACGATTCCGTCGGCCGGAGATGCGGTTCGGCAGGAGCCTCGCCCTACCGCATGGTGGTTGTGGGTAGGGCGCGCAGTCCTCTGCGCGACGTACCACGGGCTGGTCGTCTGAGTCGGAGTCAGCGACTCGGTGACTCAGGATCGAATGGTCCGCCCAAACTCACGGTAGCGGGCTCGGACCCAGTCCTCGCGCAGGACCGGTTGACCGTCGCGCAGGGCCAGCCAAGGGTGCAGGTCGCGCGGCCATTGGGGCTTCTCGATGGCGAAGGCGAAGCAGTTGCACTGGCGGGGAAAGAGGGCGGTGAACAGGCGCAGCACGGGCAGCAGGGCCCGCACGCTGCCCACCACCCAACGGTTCTTGAAAGCCGCCAACCGCTCCTCCGGGACGCGGAGGGCGTAGAAGTACTCAAGGCGCGGACGGCCGACCGGGGCGAAGGTGCTGAGCGTCTTGACGATCTCCCGTTCAGTCCAGCGGTAGACGTAGTTCGGGATGGCGGTGTTCCGCACCCCGCCAAACCGGAGGTCGTTTCCGGCCACCGCGGCCACTTCGTACTCCTGGCCAAACTGCAGACGCACGCCGAGTCGGACCAGAAAGGTGTCGCGCGGCTCGAAGACCACGACACCGCGCCGCGCGACCCGATAGAGCTCGAGCAGGGCTCGATGCGGCGAGTAGCAATGGTGCAGCCCGTTGTGGACCACGACGATGTCGAAGCTCTCGTCCGGGAACTGTAAGTTCTCGGCGTCTTGGAAACTCCACGGGTACGGGGCGAACTCATCCCCGCGCATCCGGGCGTCGAGATTCGAGATTGTGACCTGACTGAAGCCGAGGTCGTGCAGCACCTCCCGATCGGGTTGGCCGCCGCAGGCCACCAGCAGGCGCTGGTCCCGGCGCAAGAACCCGCGCTCCAAGAGTCGTTGCAGCGTGCGGCGGTAGAAATCGTCCATGATGCGCACAGCCCGGGCGCACGCGGCGCCACCGGACCGACAAATGCTGCCAGCCGAGCGGTGGCCGTGACAACTGATTTCGCGTTTCCCGAGGGAACGCGGCTGGCCCGCGGCCCGCTAGGGGATGGGCGAGCCCGGGTCGGCCTGGCGCAGCGCCGCCGCTAGCGAGGCGAGATGGCGGTCGAGTGTGAAGCGTTCGAGGAACAGCTCGCGGAAGCTGGCGCCATCGTGCGCAAGCAACGCCAGCAAGGCCGCCGCAACCGCCGCCGGTTGACGCGGCTCGACCAGGCCCGGGTAATCCGCCGGCAAGAACTCCGGGATCGACCGCCATCGGGAGGCCACGACGGGGAGCCCGAAGGCCATCGCCTCGATGAGGTTCACCGGCTGCCCTTCGTTGGCGAAATAGGTGGGGAAACAAAACAAATCCGCCTGCTCGAACAGGTCCGTCTTACTCGTCCCGCTCACGAAGCCGCGGTAGTGCAGCCAGGCCGCCGTTTCCGGCTGTGCCGCCTGATCCTCGAATGCGGCCTGCTCCTCGGCGGACAGGAATGTGCCGGCCACAGTCAGATCGAGACGCACGGCGACCCCCCGTCGGCACAGGTCTGCCTGCGCCAGGCGTACCCCGACCAGCGTGTCGAAGAGGCCCTTGTCGCGCGTGCAATGCGCCAAGAATAGGACTCGCGCCACCTGTGGTTCCTCGGCCGAGGCCGGGGGGCGATTCGGTAGGCCCGGTTCGCCCCGGAGGGCTGTGGCCCGGTCGGCCGCGCGCCTTCGGCGCAACTCGCGCAGGCGCGTGTCATACTGCGGGCATGGGTCGGGGATGCCATTGGCCACGATGGCGACGCGGCGCGGGCGGAATCTGCGGGCGTCGCCTTCGTTCGCGCGGGCGAGCACCACCGCCAGATGCGCGCGGTCGAGGAGGAGATGCGTGAGTTTGCGTTCCCAAGGGTGGGCTTGGCGTTCGAGCCACTCTCCCAAACCGACGGCGTGCCAATGAAGGATGACGCGACGAAACCACCACCGACAGAGCAGCATGACCAGCCAGTCGCGATACAGCGCGGAGCGTTTCGGGGGGGAGGGCACGTAGTACAGCACGGGGACGCGATGCCGGGAACGGAGCCAAAGCGCTTGGGCGCAGTACCCGACCAGTGGCCACACCTTACCCCAGCGCATGCGCCCCACATCCTCCAACGCCGCGGAAAGCCGAGCGTTGACGTGGTAAATCCGGATGTCCGGATCGTCTGGCGCGTGCGGACGGACAGAGGTCGGGGGAGGCGCCGCTCGCCGGTCGCCGCCGAACCCCTCGATCATGAGCTGCACCATCCAGCTCTGCCCGTGGTGCGGCGGCGGCGTATGGGCAAAGAGGACCAGTTTCATGCCGCGTGCGCACCATCCGCCCGGTGGTTCACCAGGCGCGGTGGCACACGTCCACCCCGGGCGACCAAGGCGCCGAAAACCAGCCCTAACCCGAAGGCCAACCCCAGACTGCCGCGGGGGTGACTGCGAATGGCAGTGTCGGCCTTCGCCGCCGCGGTCTTGGCAGCGGCCAGCGTCTGCTCCTGTAAGTCGTTGTACGTCCGGTTCGCGCGCGCCAGTGCTTCCGCGAGCCGTGTCCGGATTTCCTTGGTCGCTTCACTCACGTCGCCAGCCGTGGCCTTGAGCAAGTCCTCCGAGTCGCGCGCCAACGAACGGAAGTCGGCCAGCACCCGCTCCCGCGCCAGCCGGCTTTGGGCCGGCGCAAAATTCCCAAAATACGTTTCCATAGCTCTGTCTTACCAACGATCCGCCCCACCAGCAGCCCACCTGCGGCGCTCGATCCGACAACCCGCCGCGGCCGCCCCAACCCCGTGCGCGGAGGGACCGCGGAGCAGCCCAGTTGACACCCATTCACCGGCTGGACGCAAGGCAAACGACGGTCAAAACCGACGTCCGCAAATCCTCAGCGAGGTGGAGCGCAAACGGTCACGTCCACCCAGCGGAGCTGACGACCCGCGCCTCGCAAAGGCATGCCAGAAAGGGGTTGAACTGCCGGGCTGTCCGGCGCGATAACGACGGCCGTGAATTGCTTTGTGACCGGCGCGTCGGGCTTCGTCGGCGCTCATCTGGTGCAGGAGTTGCGCGCGCGGGGCCACCGCGTCAAGGCCTTGCGGCGCCCGGGTGCCGACCTCCGGGACTTGGCCGGTGTGGACTGTGAGTGGGTGGCCGGCGACCTGCTGGATCGGCCTGGCCTGGCGGCCGCCATGCGCGGCTGCGATTGGTGTTTTCACGTCGCGGCCTGCTACCGGCTCTGGCTGCGCGACTACCGGGAGATGTACTCGGTCAATGTCGAGGGCACCCGGCAAGTCCTACGGGCCGCCGCCGACGCCGGGTGCGCGCGCATCGTCTACACCAGCACGGTCGGTTGCCTGGGTCGCGCCACCGAACGGGCGGGCGCCGTCCGGCCAGCCGATGAGACCTGTGAGGCGCCTGCCCACCAGATGACCAACCACTACAAGCTGTCCAAGTGGCGCGCAGAAGAGGTCGCTCGCGAGTTTGCGGCCCAAGGGCATCCGGTCGTCATCGTCAATCCCAGCGCCCCGGTGGGCCCGCGCGATGTGAAACCCACGCCCACCGGCCAGATCGTCGTCGATTACCTGCGCCGGGCCTTGCCGGCCTACTTGGATACGGGGCTGAATTGGGTGCACGTCCGGGACGTGGCGGTTGGGCACTGTCTGGCCGCCGAACGCGGCCGGGTGGGAGAGCGTTACATCCTCGGCCACGCCCAGGGCAACTGGACCTTGGCCGAAGCCTTCGCGGTGCTCGCCGAGATCACCGGCCTGCCCGCACCCAGGGTGCGGATCCCGTACAGCTTGGCCCTGGCGGCGGCCTGCGTGAACGAAGGATGGGCGCGTCTGACGAGGACACCGCCCCGGGCACCGCTCGCCGGGGTGCGCATGGCCCGGTACAAAATGTTCTTCAACCCCGCCAAGGCCATCCGTGAGTTGGGCTTGCCCCAAACGCCGCCGCGCCAGGCCTTCGCCGACGCCGTCGCCTGGTTCTGCGCGCACGGGTACGCGTGAAGCCACCGTTTGCCCGCCGTGTAAACCTTCGTCTATCCCGCAGCCTCAGCGGGAGGCTTCGGTTGGGCCGTAGGCGGAGCAGGGACTTGGACGAACTCGTGCTCGCACTCGCGGACAACCAGCACGGGGCACGGGGCGTGGCGCACGACGCGTTCGGCGGTGCTGCCCATGAGGACATGCTTCAGGCCGGTGTAGCCGTGCGTGCCCATGATGATCAAATCGACATCCAATTCCCGTGCCGCTTCGCTCAGTTCATGCCAGGGCTGGCCGACCCGCAGCAGCGTGGTCTGTAGCACCCGGTCGGCGACCTGCTCGTGGACCAGGCGCGCGAGTTGTTGCGCGGCGTTCTTCCGCAACTCGGCCTCGAGGGGCGGGGTCTCGATTTCCCCAAGGCCCGAACCCACATAGGGCAACTCGACCACGTGCACCACCACCAGACTGGCTTGGAACTGCCTCGCAAAGGCCAGGGCGTAGGCGAGCGCTTTACGCGCCGGCGCGGAGAAGTCGACTGGGACCAGGATCTTCCGCAGACGTAAGGTGGGTAGGGCCGGCGGTGGACCGGCCGGTGCGGCGTGGGCTTGGGCTTCGGTCGAGTTCATGGTGCCGTCTCGAGCAGTGGGATCGCCTCATCGATCAACATGATGGGAATGTCTTGGCGGACCGGGTAGAGATACTTCCCATCCGCGCGCACCAGCGCGCCGTCGAGTTTTTCCCGCACCGGTTCCCCTTGCCGGTTGCGCACCTGACCCTGGGCAATCCGCTGGTTAAGCTGGTCGAGGAGCGCGGTGTCTGCCACCGCCAGCTTCTGGTGGGTCTCCGGACAACACATGATCTGGAGCAGTTCGGCGTCCATCATAGTATTCCTTCGGAAGCGGCACTTTGGCGCGCCGCATCGTAAACCTGCCGCAGCGACACGCCTCGGGCGGCGGCCACTTGCCGGCAGGACTCGTACTCGGGGGCAGCCTGGATCGTGCGTCCGTCCAGGCAACCGAGCTTCAAGGTCACGGCGCCAAAGGGCGTGTTCACGTGTCGGAACTGGCGCCGCAACTTGCGCCGTACCGCTTCCGTCCGCCGTACCCCAAACGCGGTCGTCTCGCGCAGAATCAGCTCCGCAAACCGATCCGCCTCGGTCCTGGCGCACAAAACGGTCAGGAGTGTCCCGGGCCGGTTCTTCTTCATCTGGACGGGCGTGTGGAAAACGTCGAGCGCGCCGGCGGCCAACGCCTGCTCGAGGAAGTGGCCCAGGCCGGCTGGGCTGAAATCGTCCAAGTTGGTTTCTAGCACGGCAATCGTGTCCGTTTCCCAGTCGTGCGCCGCCTCGGCTGGGTCGGCACGGACCGTTTCGCCCAGGATCGCCCGAAGGACGTTCGGCCGCGAGGGGTGGTCGCGTGTGCCTAACCCGTACCCGATCCGCTCGGGCAGCAAATCCTGCATCGGGCCGAAGCCCTCGACCAGTTCCGCCAACAACGCGGCCCCAGTCGGTGTGACCAACTCCTGAGGCTCGTCGCATTGCGACACGCTGATGCCCCGGGCCCCGAGGATCTCGAGCGTGGCAGGCGCGGGCACGGGGAACCGGCCATGCGCACAGTCTACCCAGCCTCGGCCTTCGACCACCGCCGACGCCAACACCCGCACCGGGCCGAGACCCTCCAGCGCCAAACACGCCCCCACCACGTCCACAATCGAATCCACCGCGCCGACCTCGTGAAAATGCACCCGCTCGGGTGGGACATTATGCACTTTGCCTTCGGCGACCGCGAGCCGATGGAAAATGCGTAGGGCCCGGTCCCGGATTGGGGCGGCCAGTTGGCTGCCCCCAATAAGCCTGCGGATTTGCCCGTAGTCACGACTCGCGCCGCGCGCGGCGTGTCCCCCATCCCCCTCCGCCGAGTGCGCGTGTGGCTGAGGATGAGAATGGGAATGGGCATGAGGATGGTGATGGTGCAGGTCAGGCGCATGGTCAGGCGCCGCTTTGTGGTTCGCCTCTAGATGCACCTCGAACTTCGTGCCGCTGATCCCGCGCCGCGCCGCGCGCCCGGCGTGGAGGTGGTATCCGCTCAGACCCAGCGCCGCCACGTCCCGCTCGAGCGCCCCAAAGTCGACGCCCAAATCCAGCAGCGCACCCAAAAACATGTCGCCGCTGATCCCGCTGATCAGGTCTAAGTAGAGCGTTTTCACGTTGCTTCCCCTGCCAGCGCGTTGATTTGGCTGGCGGCGTACCCGGCCCCAAAGCCGTTGTCGATATTCACCACGGTCACGCCGCTCGCGCAACTGTTCAGCATTGCGCATAGCGCTGCCAACCCGCCGAAGCTGGCGCCGTATCCGACGCTCGTGGGCACGGCGATGACCGGACGCGAAACCAGCCCAGCCACCACGCTCGGTAACGCGCCTTCCATGCCGGCAACCGCCACAATGACCGCGGCGCGTTGGACGGACTCGAGTTTGCCTAGCAGCCGATGCAGCCCCGCTACGCCTACGTCGTAGAGCCGTTCGACTCGATTCCCCATGGCGTCGGCGGTAACGGCCGCTTCCTCGGCCACGGGCAGGTCGCTCGTCCCGGCGCACAGCACGGCGATCGTACCGGGCCGCTTGGGCAAGGGGCGTGCCTGGATGGTCACACACCGGGCCGCTTCGTGGTGAACCGCGCGGGGAAACCGGCGGCGCAACGCCCGTGCGTGCTCGGCACCGACCCGCGTGACTAGCACCCGCCGTTCCCGCTGCCAAATCTGCCGCGCGATCTCGACGACTTGCGTCGGAGTCTTGCCGGCGCCAAAGATCACCTCGGGAAAACCCTGCCGCAGGCCACGATGCACGTCCACCTGCGCAAAGCCCAACTCCGCCAAGGGTGCCGCCTGAAATGCGCGCAGCACGGTCGCCTCGCGCACTTGGCCGGTGCGGAATCGCTGGAGCAAAGTCTTAGCTTCGGCGGTCGTCACGGGCCGAGCGTGACATGGCTGGCGCGCCGGGTCACGCGGGAAACGCACGCGGCGCGCCGCCGGCCTCCTTGGGAGCGCAATCGGCCCTGTTAATGTTAGGGGGGCCGGTTGTTCCTGTGCGGACAGGGGTCGGCAGGGTAGGAACCGATGGGGAATCGCCGTTTCGGTGAGTGAGAGCCAGGTACCGACGAGGGAGCGGGTGGCGAAGGGAGGAGACGTCACACACCCACTCAATTGGACAGATAAATAGTTATTGACAACCCTTTTCTCTTCACCGACCATCTCACCGCCAACAGTTATGAAAAACGCCCGCATCAAGGTCAAAGGTCGAGCCGCTGTCTATCACTGCGTCTCGCGCATCGTCGGCGCCCAACGCCTCCTTGATGACCTCGGCAAGGAAACCTTGGTCCGGCTCCTCCGGCGCCTTGCCACCTTCTGCGGCCTCGAGGTCATCACCTACTGCATCATGTCCAATCACTTCCATGTCCTGGTCCGCGTTCCGGCCGAGCAGAACCCGACCGACGAGGAATTGGTCGAGCGCATG
>VHCO01000233.1 GCA_016871715.1 Verrucomicrobiota bacterium | reverse complement strand
AGGACTGGCGCACTGATCTCGCGTCCACCCACCGTCACGCCTCATACCCTGACGACGCGAATCCCCGTTGTCCAGCCAAAAAGATATGGGCCCTGTTCAGCTGGCAGTAGGGGAGGGAGGGAGTGGGAAGCGGTTGACCGAGGTCGGAGCCATCATGTCAATTACTACAACCCTGGCGATTTGACACACACAAAACCTTGTGTCGCGGCGCTTCGACCGCCTTCCTTGGCTGGGCAGGGGGCAGCAGTACCTTAAAACCCAACGCCGGCTCGTCAGTTCAGCCTTCGGTCTGAACACGTTAAAAACCGAGATGCCAAGGTCTTAGGTCCAAGGTCCGGCCAGCACTCACTCCTTTGTCAACAACTAAAAGTGCGTCGAATTAATGTTTGCTGTCACTGGCAAGAAGCAACAACCAGGAGGGGGGCACGAGCGAGGGTAGGCGAGCGTGTACCGGGTCGAGTGCCGGGTCGAGGGGGCGAGGAGAGGAGAGGAGAGGAGAGGTCGAGGTCGATGGGGCGATGGCGATGGGGCGAGTGGGTGGGCCTGGCCTGATTCAACGATTCATGGCCATGGCCGGCCTCGCACGCCGCTGCTGCGGGATCCGAGTCCGCCACAACAGTCGGAAGTTTGACCCAACTCAAGTGAATTAGCAGTAGAGATTGAAATGATTCAGAAAAAGGATGATAGGAGATTCGTGCTCACGGCATCAACCAGCCTAAACGCTCTTTTTAGCCTGTGCTGCGGTGGGAACGAGCCGGCGGGTACGAGGGTCTGGTTTGGCCTCTTGTGGATGGTCTGTTCGGTGGCTCACGCGGAAATGGCCGGCCTGCTGACGGTCCAGGGTCGCTTGCAGGTGGACTCGACCCTGGTCGACGGCACGGTGGCGTTCAAGTTCGCGTTGGTCAACGGCGATGGTTCGCAGACGTACTGGCGAAACGCGCCCGACGATGATCTGGATGGGCAACCGGACCAGGCGGTGGTACTGCGCCTGGACCGGGGCCTCTACACGCTCGCCTTAGGCGATGCTGGCCTGGCGAACATGGCCTCTTTGCCGGCGACTGTGTTCACGAATAGCGCGCTCTATTTGCGGACTTGGCTCGATGACGGCACGCATGGTTTCCAGGCGCTGACACCGGATCAACGGATCACACCCGTTGGCTACGCGCTCCTGGCCGCTACGGTCAGCGACGGTGGGATCACGCTGGCGAAGCTCGCCCCGGGCGTCTTGGACGCGGCGAATCTGACGGGTGTCTTGGCGCCGGCGCAGTTACCGGTGAATGTAGCGTTCCGGGACACTGATCTCCTAACTCTGAGCAACGCTTGGGTGGCACGGTTGGCGGCGACGAACGAGGCGTTGACGGCCAGGATCGAGGCGCTGGCGGTGTTGTCCGAGGCTTTGGCTGGGCAACTGACAGCGCTTTCGAACCAGATGCGCTTACCTCCGTTCGGCCTGGCCGCCGTTTCGGCCGCCCGACCCGACACCACCCTGGCCAGCTACGGGTTTGTGCCTTTTGGAACGGTGCCGGCGCCCTCGTGGGTGGATGGGCCTACGACGGATGCGCCGCTGCCGCGCCGGGGGCATAGCGGGGTGTGGACAGGGGCGGCTCTGGTGATCTGGGGAGGAACCCTTGGCTTGGGCTTGGGCCTCTACTCGGCTGCCGGCGGCAGTTATGACCGCCTGGAGAACCGATGGCGTGCGCTCTCGCCGCTGAACGCCCCCGTGGCGCGCACGGCTCACACGGCCGTTTGGACTGGGCAGGAGATGCTGGTCTGGGGCGGCTTTGGCAGCGCCGGCTATTTGAGCAGTGGAGCGCGCTGGGAACCGTCGCAGCAGACCTGGACGGCGTTGCCGATGTTGAATGCCCCGGAAGGCCGCGAAGGGCACGTGGCGGTCTGGACGGGCACGCGCTTGCTGGTGTGGGGCGGGCGCAACAGCGGGGGATTGCTCGCCGATGGCGCCCAGTACGACCCAGTCCTGAGCCAATGGAGCCCCTTGCTGCTGAGGGGAGCGCCGGCGGCGCGTTTTGGCACCGGAGGGGTGTGGGCAGGCGACCGGTTCATCGTCTGGGGTGGTGAAGGCGAAGCAGGCCCGGTGGATTCGGGCGGCCAATTGCTACTGGACAGTAACGGGGTGCCCACCGAATGGCGCGCGCTGAACCCGACGGGCGCTCCGGCGGCACGAAGCGGCCATGCAGCCGTGTGGACGGGGCAGAAGATGATCGTGTGGGGGGGGGCAACAGGACGGCATCTTATTGGGGGATGGCGCCTTGTACGACCCCAGCACCGATTCCTGGGAGGGGATGAGCACGGATGGGGCGCCGGAAGCGCGTTGTGAGCACAGCGCCCTTTGGACCGGCCAAGAGTTGCTGGTCTTGGGAGGGGAGGCGGCCTCGGGGGCAGTGGGGACGGGCGCCGCCTACGACCCGGCCGGCGACCGGTGGCGCGCGTTGACCTCGGCGGGCAATCCCCGGGCGCGCAGCGGCGCGGTGGCGGTCTGGACGGGGACCGAAGTGCTGACCTTTGGGGGCAGTGTCCAGGGGCAAGTGTTGGGGGCGTTGCAGCGCCTGGATCCGCAACCCAGTTGGTACCTGTATCGTCAGCCATGAGGCCCCCCTCGCTTTGGATCTTTCGCCCGTGCGTTGGCGCTCCGCGTCCGGGTTGGGGATTGTGTCGGCCTTGGGGTAGTGACCGGCGGGAGGAGCGTTGTCCCGGGAGCATGTTCGAGTGATGTGGTTGCGAATTCCAACCGCCAACGTCAAGGGCCGGGGCACCGCAGCTCGGTTTGGGGTGGGTTTGGCTCTGATGGCCGGGACGGCCGTCTTGGTCTGGTGGGTTTGGCGGCGCTCGAGTCCCGTCGAGGCGAATGCGGCCGCTGAGGTTGAGCAACGGGACGTGATCCAGCGTGAGGAGGGGCGCTGGTACCGGCGCGGGGAGGTGCAGCCGTTCACCGGGGCGCTGCTCGCTCGCTACCCTGAGGGGACCCTGCGGTCGCGTTCGATGATGTCTAACGGGCTGCTTCATGGGGTTTCCGAAGGCTGGCACACCAACGGTCAAATCCCAAGCGCGGGAGTACTTTCAGGAAAATGTAGCCCACGGTCTGCGCACCAAATGGTACTCCGACGGTCATAAACAGTCCGAGGGGATGATTGTCGATGGGCAGTTCGAAGGGCCGTTCTGCCGCTGGCACGAGGACGGGACCTTAGCTGAGCGGCTCATGCTGCAGAAAGGGCAGCCCGACGGGACGGCCGAGTCCTTCTATCCCAGCGGGTTTATGAAAGCCCGGGCCACGCTGCGCGGCGGCCATGTGTTGTTGCAGGAGCAGTGGGCGGACGGAGAACGCCGGGCTGCCGCCGATCACATCACCCGAACCGCTGAGCCATGACCTGCCGATCGACACGCGCAAGGGCGGTACTGGATGCATCGATCCGGTTGAGGCCAGGAGGTGCGGTGATGCGTCGTGCCCGAAAGGCGGCCGCTTGCGGCGGCGAGCGCGCGTTATGGGTATTGGGTTTGTTGAGCAGGGTAGGGTTAGTCGGCTGGACTGGGTTGGGCTTGATCCAAGGCCAGGTCCGCGCCACCAGCGCCGTTTACGCCCTGCTGCATGGGGCGGTGGCCGAGGGCGGCGGAGGCGGGCGGGCCGCCGGATTATCCGCGGAGCTGTCCTTGGGCGGGCTCGGAGGAATCGGCCGTGCCGGGGCGGTTACGGTGCGGCACGGGTATGCCGGGCAGATCGACGATGCCCCGTGGGTCGGGCTTGCGCCGATGGCGGACGTCACGCGCAGCAGCGCTGTAGGCGTGAGCCGGGTCGATCCGAATGTTTATCGGACCACGGTTACCTTCGAGTACGGCCTCACGCCCGGTTATGGCACGGTCGTTGCGCTGCCCGACCTGGTGGCCCACAGCGGGACACAGACTCTGAACTGCGGACTGGAAGGTCTGCGGCCTGGCACGACCTACCACGTGCGATGGGTGGCGGCCAATGTCGAGGGCTGCGTGGCCAGTCCGGACCTGACCTTCACCACATCGGCCAATGTGGCCCCGCTGGCGCAGGCCGACTTCGTCGAGCGCCGGCCTGATCGGGGCGTCAAGGTGGTGATGGCGAAGCTGCTCGGCAACGATACAGACGCCGAGGGAGACGTCTTGAATCTGGATTGGTGGGATGCGACTTCGCTCAACGGTGCGTCGATTGTGCAGGACGGGGCTTGGCTGCTGTATCAGCCGCCGGTTGGGTTCAATGCGACCGACACGTTCAATTATGGGATCCATGACGGTTGGGGGGGGAGCGCAACTGCCGTGGTGAGGATCGAGGTGTCGGCTGACGACGCGCCGTCCCTCAACCTTCTGGGGGTGGAGCTGTTGGCGGGCGGGGCGTTGCGGATCATTTTCGCGGGCATCGCAGGCCGCACCTACGCCATTCAGGCCTGTACGACGCTGACTCTGCCCGATTGGCAGACCCTCGGCACCGCTACGGCGAATTCACTCGGGCTCTATGAATTCGTCGATGTGCACGCGGCCGAGTTCCCCACGCGGTTCATACCGCGCCGTTCACCCATGAAGGCGACGCGACCTCAGTTGCCAGGTGGGTTGGACCGGCTGCGGGAGTGGGCGTCGCCGCGAGTGGCGCTGCTTCTGGGCCTCGGGCTGGGCGGCTCTGCCCAGGCCCAGTTGACGATCGCCCGCGAATTCACGGTCAATCAGAACATCCCCGATGGCGGCGAACTGCTGAACCTGCAGACCTTCACGTTCGGTACCTACCCGCTGGCGCAGGTACGCGTGACCCTCGACATCAGTGGCCGTTCGGTCGGCTCGGGGTTCAACGGCGACCTGTATGCTGCGGTTGGGCACGGCACCGGCTATGCCGTGCTGCTCAACCGGCCGGGCAAACTCACGGCGGCGGGCCTGGGCTACGGCGACAGCGGCGTGGACGTGACCTTCGCCGATGACGCTGCCAATGGGGACATCCATGTGTATCGGCTCAAGCTGGGCGGCAGCCACGACCTGCCCCTGAGCGGTCCACTGACGGGCGTTTGGGCGCCTGACGGACGCAACGTTGACCCCGACGCGGTGGTCTTCGAGCACACGCGTGAGGCTTGACTCGGCAGCTTTCTGGGACAGGACGTGAGCGGGGATTGGCGCTTGGTTGTGGCGGATCTGTCCAGCGGCGGGACGCACCGGTTGAATCGTTGGGGTCTGGAAACCACGACCGCAGCTCTGCCCACGGGCACCCTGACCTTCAACGGCGAAGCGGTGCAGGCGGTTAGTGGCCCGGTGCAGCTCGACAATGCTGTCAACGCGGCTGGGGACGCGAGTTTCACGGGATCGCACCCGCTCGAGTTCCGCGGCCCCGTGACGTTGACCGGCACCCGGACGCTGAGCGTGGAGAACACGACTGTCTTTTCCGGCGCGATCGCGGAGGTTGGAGGATCGGCGGGCTTGGTTAAGGAAGGCGCCGGCATGTTGATCCTGACTGGAAACAACACCTACACGGGCACGACCCGGGTACGCGGTGGCGTCTTGACCGTGAACGGCTCGATCGGGTCCAGTCCGGTCATCGTCAGCGCGGGCGGCATCGTGGCTGGGGTGGGGACCATCGGGCCGCTGACGCTGGAGAGCGGGGCAGGTGTGTCCCCCGGCGCAAGCCCAGGCATGCTCGCGGTCGGCGGCGACGCGTTATGGGAAGGCGGGGGCCGCTACCTTTGGGAAATCAACGATGCCCTGGCCGGAGCCGGGACGGGCTGGGATGGGATCCAAATCGCGGGGAAGTTGACCCTCAGCGCCACGGCCGGCCAACCGTTTCAGATCTCGCTCATCTCGCTGATGTTGGCTCAGGCGCCCGGACCGGTGCACAACTTCGATCCCGCCCAACCTTACCATTGGCCCCTGCTGACCACCTTGGGGGGGCTGAGCGGTTTCAGTGCCGAGGCCATTTACTTGGATCTGGCCAACTTCGCCAATGTGCTGGAGGGCGGCACCTTCTCGATTCGGCAGAACGGGGACGGTCTGGACTTGATTTACACTCCCGTACCCGAGCCGCGGCAGTGGGCGCTGTGGGCCGGGATGGGCTTGTTGACCTTCGCGGTGTGCCGCCGAACCCACCTGATCCAGGAGGTGTAGTACGAATCGCCTTCGAACGTTTCTCGCTGTGCTTTCGGTCCTGTGGCTGGGTCCGGTGTGGGTCCAGGGCCAATGGCTGACCCAGTCCATCAGCCTCAAGGCCGGCTGGAACGCGGTCTACCTGCATGTGGACGCCTCGCACCAGACCATCGACAGCCTGGTGGGCCTCGATCCGTCCAATCCCATCCAGGAAGTCTGGATGTGGCTGCCGTCCCTTTCCACCGCCCAATTCATCCAGTCGCCCCAACTGCCCACCGACACCGGCAGCCCGTGGGCGCACTGGAACCGTTCGCAAGCGCCCTTCGCGTCATTGACCCGGCTGATGGGCAACGCGGCTTTCCTGGTCCGAGAGGGCAGTGCCCCCGCCGGTTACACTTGGAGTTTGAAGGGCAAACCGGTCGCGCCATGCTACCTGTGGACCACGACCGGTCTGAACTTTCTCGGATTCTCCACCCCGGCGGTTTCGGCGCCGACTTTCGACAGTTTCCTAGCGCCGGCGCCGCAGTTGCGCCTGACCGGCGAGTTTTATGCGTACCAAGGCGGCGATTTCGGACCCTCCAACCCGATGCGTGTGTTCGCCTACCGGACCGCCCGGGTCGAGCGCGGCCAGGCCCTTTGGATGCGGATGGGAACCGGATACAACCGTTACTTCGGGCCGTTCGAGGTGGCGCTGCAATCCGGCCAGGGCGTTGACTTCGAGGGCACGCGGGGCCAGCACTCGCTTCGGCTGCACAATCTGACCTCGCGCAACCTGACAGTCACACTGAACCTGTTGAGCTCGGAAAGCCCACCCGCCGGCCAACCGGCCATCCTGGGCGCCCCTCCGTTGTTGGTCCGAGGCGAGTTGAACCTGACCAACCTGACCTACGGCCACACCCACCTGGCCGGCCCGCGCAGTTGGACGTTGCCTCCGGCCGGCCAGACCGGCTCGGAGCTCGAGGTGGTGCTGGGCCTGAACCGGTCGCAGATGGGAGGCAGTCCGGGCGCTCTCCACGCGGGCATCCTCCGTTTTACCGACGCCGGAGGCCTTTCGCAGGTGGACGTGTCGGTTTCGGCCACAGTCGCCTCGAGGGTGGGACTCTGGGTGGGCGGGGTCAGGGTTATGGACGTGCGCCATTATCTGAAGACCTTCGCACGGGACGCGGACGGCCGACCGACAATCGGCGGTGGCGGGGCTTATCAAGTGACGGGCATTAACACGGACCTGGGCGGGACCGCGCGGCCATTCCCGCTGCGGCTGATTCTGCATGAGGACGAAAACGGCCAAGTTGTCCTGCTGCAACGCGTCTTTCACGGTTTGCGCCAGGGCACCAATGAGGTGCTCGCCACCCAGGAATCCTTGCTGGACACCGCTACGCTCGCCTCCGCCCGACGGCTCAGTGCCGCGCACCTGCCGTTCTCCACGGCCAACGAGCCGTGGACCTGCCCGGGGCGCCTGGCCGAAGGCACGAACCTCACCGCCACGATCGTCGTGGCCCACAACCACCAGGCCAGCAACCCGTTTCTCCACACCTATCACCCGGATCATGACAATCTGAATGCGACCTTTGACCAGCCGCTTCCTCCGGGCTTCGAATCCTACCAGATCACCCGGCAGATCACTTTGTCGGTAGCGGCGCCGCCGGATGACTTTGCAGGCCTGACCCGGGGCAGCCAGACCTTGACTGGGCTTTACGAGGAAACGCTCACCCTGGCCGGCAAACCGGGCGATACTCGCGAGTTTCAGTCGGAAGGCATTTTCTCCCTCAACCGCATCAGCACTATCCCTGTGTTGACCAGACCCTGATCCTCAATCCCCTGCAACCTATTTATGAACATCAGCCCCATCCCAATTCGCGTCCTTACGCTGGTCGTTTCTGCAACGGCCCTGACGGTAGCGCCGCGCGCCCTGGCCCAGGCCAACTCCAATCCACCCGAACGCCTCACCTACCAGGGATTCCTGGTGGACGCCAACGGCACGGCGCTGGGCAACAGCGCGCCCCGCAACTACGACAACGTCTTCCGCCTCTACGACAACCAGAGTGCGGGCAACCTCAAGTGGGCCGAGCAGCAGACGGTCACGGTGGACAAGGGCTATTTCAGCGTGCTGCTGGGCATCGAGGTTGTGGACGTTTACAAGCAGGTCACCCCCTCGGATGTCGTCAACGAATTGGGCGAGGTCATCACCGCCTTCCAGGATGGGCGTGACGACTCGCACCTGGTACCCGAGCCCGTCCTGCAAACGGGCGGCGATTCGTTTGTCTATCGCCACATGATCGAGGGCAGCAGTCGCTGGCGGTTTTACGCCACTCGCGAGACCCGCAACGTGAACGACCTGCTCATTCACTGGTTGGAGTCCGGCGAACAGGGTCTGCTCTGGCCTTCGATCTTTGCGCGCTACCAACTGGTCTGGCCCGCCGATGCCGCCCGCTACAGTCATTACCTCCGGCCCATGGTCGCCACGGAAACCGAGGCCCGCCAGACGGCGGTGCCCCTGCCCATGGAGAACGTGCCGATGATCGAATACCAGGATCCTCTGGACCGCCCCAGGGGCAAGCTGACGGAGCGATTCGAGTTCTTCACCCATCTGGATGCCTCCACGCCGGCGCACCGCGCCCTGCTGCGGTTCACCTCCGGCGAGCATGTCGCCTTCGAGCGCGTGTTTTCCTGGCTCGACGCCACCCTCATCAACGCCAGTTTCGCCGGGACGGTGGCCACGAATCTGGCAGGCTGGAATCCGACCAACCAAACCCTGACCTGGCCGGCGGAACTCACCTCCCCGCGCGTGGTGAGCCAGACGGTCGAGGTCGGCCAGCGCATCAACGCCCCCACGGGTGAACTGGGCGCGGTCGCCGGGGAGAACTATCTGGCCGGCTACCTCCTGCAGGCCAAAGGAACATCGTTCAATCCCAATGCCTACAAGGACCCATTCGTGGCCGGTTTCACCGAGGCCAACCGCGGCGCCATCATCCCGGTCAACGCCATTCCCGGCCGCAACGTGCTCGAGGTTTGGTGGTTCCGGCGCAACGCTCCGAATCTGAGCCAGGGCTTCATGACCATTCACTGGCCGGCGGTCATCGGCCGGTACACCGTGCAATGGCCGGCCAGTCCGCGCGAAATCATCCTAGCCAGCAATGATGGCAGCGGCCAGGTGTACGTCCAGAACGACCCAAACCTCCCCGGCTACAATCCCAATGAGGAGCATGCGCTCATGCTGGGCGGCCAGGCCTACGCCCTGCGGGACGACCTTAACATCACCACCGGCACGGACTACTCCTCGGAACCGGGGGTGTTGCTCGAGTACACCCTCGGGGATGGCCGCCCGGCCATGAGCGTTTTCAAGGTGCTGCGCGAAAAACCCGAAGCGGGCATCCTGTTCGATTACATCGCCGAGGCGGGGCAATCGGTCCAGGCGCCCATGCCGCTGCCGTTGTTGACCAAACCGGTCGAAGGTTCCGGAGTCGGCACGGTCAACTACAACACCGAGCCCACCCAGGTTGGTGGCGGCGATCTGCCGGTGGGCTGGAATGGTATCACTCACGGTGGCAGATTCGGACACTATCCCCGATTCACCTATGAGGACCGCAAGAACAGTTTCTGGACGTACCGCGGCGCCCACGCCGGTCAGCCTGCCCTGAGGGCGGGCACCTACGACCAAACCCACAAGACCTTTGTTGCCCTGCCCACTGCCACCGCCGTGGCAGGACAGGTTTTCAGTTTCACGCTGCATGCCTCCCGCCGGGCCGAAGGGTTGCTCGTGCAGCCGGCCAGTGACACGCCTCTGCCCCCGTGGCTGCACATCAGCGGCCTGACTCTCTCCGGCCAGCCCGGCCCCGGGGACGTTGACACGAACAGCTACCATCTGGTGACCACGGACATTGGAGACAGCAGCCGGGTCACCAACACCTTCACGTTGCATGTCGTGGCCAGCGGCGTGGTGGCTGGCCAGCCGCCGTTGCAGGTCACCTCGACCAACCCATACGCCCGGGCCAATGTGACTTACCTGGGCCCGCCGCCTTATCTGGCTGAGTCGCCCGCGGTGTCCAACAGCTTCACGATGCGATTCTACTACAAGACCCAGGACGGATTCGCCTGGCCCGGCCATGCCAGTCCGCCCCCAGTGGGGAGCATCGTGCCTTATCTGCGACCCAAGGACACCGCCGGCAACTTCGTGGGGGAGGCGCACCGCAAGACCACGCCGGCGCAGGACATCGTTTATCGCCCGGTCTGGCCCGTTAACCCGCCCCAGTTGCGCGCGGGCCAAACCCTCACCGACCCGACAGCCGGTCTGCCGGGCATCCGGGGCCAGAGTAGCGTGGAGGTCCTGTACCAGCAGTCGCTTGCGGCCAACATGCCCATTCCGTTGGTGACCCCGGACCTGAGCAGCGTCGTGCTGCACGATCCCACCCGCGAAAAGGAATACGACATCGCCAGCCAAGGCTTGAGCAAACTGCCTGCCGCCATTCGCGTGGACACCTACCGGGGCCGGGTCTATTTTCCCAACCTCCCGCCCCATTTGGCGCAACGGCTCTTCTTCGATCCCAACCGGGGCAGCCAGGGTAAACTGGTCCTCAAGGGCGAGTTCAAGGATGAGACCGTGGGCGAGAAATACATCCTCCTCAACGTCCTGCGCGGATCGGACCTCGCCGCCGCCAAGGCTCTCTGCCCGACCGGCGACCCGGACAAGGCCAAATGGAACGCCGCAATGGACGGTCTGGCCACCGTACTGGAGATCTTCCGTGAAAATCCGGCAGTTCCCGGGCAATACATTCCGGATCCATTGAAGCATCGCATCGTGGGCGTCACTCACCTGGCCGAGGTTTTCTCCAGCGAAACCGCAGTAGATTCCTATGCCTTGAGCGCCAGCGGGCCGGGCTTTGGTTACGTCACGCTCATCACCGGCAATGGCCGGGCCTTCACGCCCGCCGGCGAGCCGGTTTCACTACATGTCCTGCGGGTCGCAAGACCATTGCACGTTGGCGAACTCAAAATCATGGCCTCCGCGAACCCTTTGAACGAGTTGCTCACCATCCAGCACACGCCCGATCTCGCCGGCCGGTTCGAGGAATACGAATACCAGTGGAAGACCGCACCGCCCGTGGACGGCCAGCCGCCGCCGGTCTCCGGCCCCATGGCCGGTTGGAACGACCTAGCCACGGCGACAGATCTGCCGCGCTACACCCTGGGCGGGGCCGGCATCCAGGTGCTCGTGGACAACTATCTCATCATGCGTTATCGCCCCAAGAACTCATCCCATCCACTCTTCCATCAGTGGTCGGATTGGACCCAACCGCAACTGGCCGAAGGCTGGATCAAGCGGGTGTTGGCCGCCATCAACCCCTTCAATCAGCGGGTCAACGACCTCTTCAACCACCGCGTCAACACCGACGTCAGCATCCTGACCCAGGCGGGCCGGCGTTGGGAGGGCGACGTGGCGCTGAACCTTGAAACCATCAACCACTACGGCCTGGTCGAGATCTACGAAACGCTTTTGCGCCGCGGCCGGATGCTGAGCGTGGATGCGGGCATCAACTTTGGCCCAGCCAACGATGCTTTGCTGTTGGCCGCCGGCTACCTCAACGACCTTTACATGATGCTGGGCGGCGAGGCCTGGGCCGACGCCGCCAATCCCACCATCGGTATCGGCACCAAAGACGGTACCTATGGCGACATTGCTACCGCCCTGTTCGCGTTCAAAGGCCAGACGGCTTCCGTGCTCGAGGAGGAACTGGCGCTGCTGCGCGGCCGCGATGATTTTCTTCAGCCCGGGGTCGAGACCGCCCCGGTCTATAACCGCCTGTTCTGGAACTACACCCGCGGCATTGACGCCGGCGAGGTTCTCTACGCCCTCAACTACAACATCCAGGAGAACCCCAACCGGAGTCCACAGCTCCTGACATGGTATGACGCGAAAGTGTCCGCTTTTTTGCCTCAAGCGTCTCGAATGGTGTACCAGAGGCGCAACTGGGAGCCCGGAAAACAG
>VHCO01000232.1 GCA_016871715.1 Verrucomicrobiota bacterium | reverse complement strand
GCCTGATCGGCCCAGTGTGGTGTCCAGTTCTCAGTCGGCACGGCCGATGGAGCGCTCGCGGGTGTGCTCGAAGTCGTGGCCAGGGTGGACCAGGCTGCACCTGTGGCGGAGGCTGAGAGTGGCGGGAGGACTGACGCGCGCAGGACCAGCCAAGTCATCAGGGGCGCGAGGGCCATGAGCGCCAGGACCAGGCCACCAGCCCGGTAGCGTGCCTGGGGCGACCGGCCGCGCAACCCGACTCGGACGGCGCCCCAGACGGCGGCCAGCAAGATGCCTTGCCAGACAAAATGCACCAGCGTCCAGCCCAGATGCACCACGTCGGGATGGTGGGACCAGCTCAGGAGACTGTTCATCGGCCTTTCCTTTCCATGGCGCTGACGAGTCTCTTGATCTGGGCCAGTTCAGCCGCGCTGGCCGGCGTGGCGGACAACGCGCGCTGCACCAGTTTGGCGGCGGACCCGGCGAAGGCGCGGTCCAGCAGGTCGCGCACGAGTTGTCCTTGGGTCTGCTCCTCGGAGAGGGTGGGTTGGTAGAGGTGGGCGCGGCCGAGTTCCTCGCGTTGGACGAGGCCTTTGTCGGTCATGATCTGGAGGAACTTCAGGACGGTGGTGTAGCCGGTGGGTTGGGCGCGGTTGAGAACGTCGGTGACCTCGCGCACGGTGGCGCGGCCGCGCCGCCAGAGGACCCGCAGGATGCCGAGCTCGGCCTCGGTGGGTTTGGGGAGGGGCGGTTTCATAGGTGGGCGGTAGTATACGAATCGATTCGTATGTGTCAACGAGGAAGCTCGTAGGTGGTGGGTAGGTGGGTAGGGGGGAAGGGACGGAAGGGACGGAAGGGACGGAAGGGACGGAAGGGACGGAAGGGACGGAAGGGACGCCAGGGACATGTGGGGGTTTACGGATGAGGTTTGTGTTGTTGGGCGCGGCGGGTGAGGCGGGCGTGGTGCATGCGTTCGCGCAGGCCGCCTCGCTCGAGGAAGGCTCGTTCGAGGCTGGCGAGTTGGCGGTCCAACAGGTAGTTGGTGAGCTTGATCAGGCCCAGAATGACATTGGCACAGATGGCCGGGTCTGGGTGTTCGATGCCTTTCTGGAAAGTGGCGTAGGTGGCGCCTGGGGTACGGTTAAGTTGGCGCAAGCGTTGAACGTAACGATGGTCGGGCGGCCATTCGGTGAGGCCGCGCGTGCGGAGGAAATCGCGGTAATCCTCGAGCAGTTCCTGGAGGCTAGCGCGGGCCACGTTGGTCAGTTTGAGTTCGAGTTCTTTGGAGGTGCCGGAAACTTGGCTGCCCTCGGCGATGTTCTGTTTGCCGGAACGCGCGGCCTGGACCATTTGGTCGTAGGTCCGGTCGCGCTTGTCCAAGAAGCGCGCGCAGAACTGCACGGTGGCATCAAAGACGATCTCGGCCTTCTGGTAGGAGTAGAGGTCTTGGTATCCGCCGTGGGCGGGTATAAAGCCGCTGGCCGTGCTCTCCTGTGGATTCCTTCCGTCCTTGGTCTTCACGGGGTCTATTCTACACCCGGAGCCGCGCTGCCGCCAGTTCGGGGGCTGAGGCATGGGGGCGTGGGGAGAGCCCTCGGGCAGGTTGACGGCGGGGCTTGGCACGGCCAACAATGCGCCCCAGCCAATGACGAACCGACGACTCGAACAACTCGCGCGGCAACACGGCACGCCGGTGGTGGTGTTTGATCACCAGGTGATCCGCCGCAACTACGCCACCTTCAAGCGGCATCTGCCGAGGGTACAGGCCTACTACGCCGTGAAGGCGAACCCGGACGTGGCCATCCTGCGGACGCTGTACGCCGCCGGGGCCAGTTTCGATGTGGCGTCGGTAGCCGAGTTCATGTTGGTCTATGACCTCATCAAGCACCTGCCACCCAAGGAGCAGCAGGACTACATCTGGGACAAGGTCATCTATGCGAACCCGACCAAGCCCAAGGCGACCCTCGAGGCGCTGGACCAGTACAAGCCGCTGGTGACCTATGACAATCTGAACGAGTTGAAGAAGATCAAGCAGTACGCCCCGCACGCGGGCGTGGTGCTGCGCCTGCGCGTGCCCAATACCGGGTCGATGGTCGAGTTGTCCTCGAAGTTCGGGTGCGATCCGGGCGAAGCGGTGGATTTGGTCGCCGCGGCCTTCCGGTTGGGTTTAGTGGTCGAGGGTCTGAGTTTCCATGTGGGCAGCCAGTGCACCAACTTCGAGAATTTCGTCCAAGCCATCAACATGGCGGCGGCGGTGATGCAGGAGGCTCGATCGCGCGGGCACGAGATCAAGATTCTGGACATCGGCGGCGGGTTTCCGGCTGCGTACAATCGGCACGTGAAACCGTTCAGTGCGCTGGCCAAGAAGATCGGTGCGGAGATCGACCGGTTGTTCCCCGCCGATCTCCAGATCTTGGCCGAGCCTGGGCGGTTCTTGGTGGCGACGGCGGCGACGGCGGTGGCCTCGATCATCGGCAAGGCGGTGCGCGACGGCAAGACCTGTTATTACATCGACGACAGCGTTTATCACACCTTCTCGGGGATCATCTTCGATCACTGCCAGTACCATTTGAAGGCCTTTAAGCCGGGGCGGACGGAGATCTGTGCTGTGTTCGGCCAGACGTGCGATGGCCTGGACACCATCTCCCAATCCGAAGAACTGCCCGAGCTCGAGATCGAGGATCTGGTCTACGCGGAGAACATCGGCGCGTACAGCAACGCTTCGGCGACCTGGTTCAACGGGTTTCCGCCGGCCAAGGTGGTCCACGTCAACGTGTAGCGGGCACGCTAGAGCTTGATGTGTTCCGGCCGCACCTCGAGGCATTCGTCTTGGTCCTCCCAAATGATGGTGGGAAAGGCCTCGATCAGTTTGGGGGCTAGTTGGTGACCGGCGAAGGCCAGGAGCGTCTCGGCCTTGGTGGCGGCGTTTTCGAAGGCTTCGTCGTAGTTGCCCGACGCCTTCTGCTCGCGTTCATCCCAGTGAGCGACCTGGTGTACGGGGGCGTATTCCTCACCCCAACTGCGCAAGAGCGGCTGGAGGTCCTCGGGTAGATCATCGAGGGGGACGGCAGATGCGCTGCAATGGAGGCAGACCAAGCCGGACTCGGCCACATCGCGGCTGAGGAGAGGCAAGAGCGGGGCGCGACAACAGGGCGCTTCGGCATAGGCGGCCGGGCTAGTGGCCAGGCGCTTGAGCCAGATCTGGCGGTCATGCGCCGTCTGCGCCGCCAACCGGTACGAGCCCACCAGCGGATGCGACAAACGCCAGGCGCGCCCCTGCAACTGGCCGAGCGTTTGCGCCATCCACCGCGCCAAGGTCAGATCGTCGAAGTCGCGGAAGACGACGCTGTACTCGGCCCAGAGGGCGTCGGCTGGATGCTCAGATTCGTGCGGCATGTACCGGGAGGTTAGAGGCGGCCGGGCAAGTTCAAAGCCCAAATTGCGCGCCGGGAGCCGGGTACCCTTTGGCTGCGTCGTCCAGCGCCAAGACCCAATCGAGCGCCTCGCCAGCGTCGGGTGGCACAAACTCGCGTGGCTCAGCCTTGGGGAATTCACCGATGAGACTGGCCTGGCCGTTGCGCGGGTTGAACCACCAAGCGCGCACGGTCGCCCCACTGAGTTGGTCCAGGCGCACCCGGAAGGGCCGGCCCGCGGGCGCGTAGATCATGGCCCAGCTTCCGTCTGCATCGCGAGTGGCCACGTAACGGTAGCGCCCCGCGCCCGGCACCGCCGTCTGGACCGTTGCGGGCAGGACTAGCGAGTCGTCCGGTACGCGCGACAAGAACGGGCGCGACTCGATCAGGCGACGGCCGAACTGCATCTGGCCGGCGCCGGGTTGCTCGAGGGCATCGTACCAGGGCAAGAGTGGGCCGTTGACGGGCGGGCGCCCCGGCTGCCACATCTGCCAAACCGAGTGATGGCCGTAGGTGTGGCCGCAGGCGCCCGTGAACAAGTCCCAGTACAACGGCCGGCGCACATCGGCTGCGATCGAGTGTCCGAGTTCCTTGGCGTTGAACGAGACCGGGTGGTCCTCATAGATGGGTTCACCATCGAGAACCGGTTTGAAGGGCGTGCGGTCATAATCCGCCCGCGTGGCGGCGTAGCGGCCGAACTCGGTCATGTGGCCGTTTTGGCGCATGTTGAAATCCAGCCAGGCATCTTCATGGAACCATGTCCCCGAGCCTTGGCCGCCGGTGGGGTGGAAGGTCATCAGGTGGGCGCCCCCGTCTCCCGCGCGCAACCCGCGCGCCATGGCTCGAATGATCGCTTTGTGTCCATCGGTCTCGACCGGGCGATCGCCACCCAAGATCCAGACGATCGGGCGCTCGCGATAGCGCGCGCCCAGCCACTGGCCGTAGGCGGCCGCGTTTTCCGGCGTGAAGATCTCGGGGCCCACACCCCATTTCTTGTTCCATTTGTCGCCCCAAGTCGGCAGCAGCCCCACGAACAACCTGAGCCGTTCCGCCTCGGCGATGACGTAGTCCACATGATCCCAGTAATCGTTGTGCGGCCCGTCGCGCACGTCTGGGCGTGCCGGATCGTGGTCGAGGAGCGGCCGGTGCCCGTAGGGATTGGGGTCGTTGAGTCCGTTCAACTCGGCGAGGGCGACGGCCTGGATCACTGTGAAACCCTTGCGCGCGCGGTCAGCGAGATACCGTGCCGCCTCTTCGCGGTTGAGCCGGTGAAACAACTCCCATGCGGTGTCGCCTAAGTAGAAGAACGGCCGGCCATCCGCGCAAACCAGGAACCGCTGGTTGTCGCTGACCTTAAGCCGGGGCGCCGCCCCCAAGGCAGGGCCGGCCGCCAGGGATGCGAGCAGCACCAGGCCAAGCAAACGCAGGAAGAGCCTGTTGCCGCCGACCGTTGGGAACTCGCCTGTCGAGTGTGGCGCGGCCGGCCACGCCAGTCGCCCAGGCGCGCGCCACGCCGAGCCATTCCCATCCCCACGCGCCCGACTGCCACCCGTCCCGAGGAGAATCTTCATAGGCAGGCAGCATAGGCAAGCGCTGGGGAACGTGCCAGCAGGATCCGGCGTGGGGATTTGACGCGGGTGGTGCAGGCTGACACACTCAGGCCAAGCTGCGACTGCGCTTGCGCCGCGCCGGCAGGCTTCCGGTCGGCCCGTCTGGGCAGGGCTCGGCAGTCCGGCCATCTGCGTTGAATGCGTCGCCTGACATCTGCCCGAATTGCGGAGCCGAAGTGCCATCCCGCGCCAAGGCTTGCCCCGAGTGCGGCTCATGTCCCGAGACCGGCTGGTCCGAGGCCGCCCGTTACGACTCGCTGGACCTGCCCGATCGGGAATTCGACTACGAAGACTTTGTCGCGCGTGAGTTCGGGTCTGGCCGAGCCAAGCCACGCGGCTTGGCCTGGGGATGGTGGGGGGTCGCTATCGTCACGCTGCTCGGTTTTTTGTACTTTGTCCTGCGTTAGGCTTGACTCACCCATGACCATGACCGCCACCGACTCGGCCCAGGCGCTCAGCCGATTGCTGCGCGACCACCGCGCTGACCTGGCTGAGGCGATCGCGGCGTGTGAGTCTGCTGAGCAGCCGGGGTTTCTGGGCGTGGCAGCGCATGATCTGCGCGGGCCGTTGGGAATCATCCGGAGCTGCAGCGAGCTGCTCCTAGCCGACCTGGGGCCGACCCTGACCGTTGAACAGCGCGAGTTTCTCGATACCATTCGAACGACCGCCGAATTCCTGCTGACCCTGATCGGTGACCTGTTCGACGTGGCGACGATCGACTCCGGTAACCTTAAGCTCGAACGCCAGGCAGTCGTCCTGCCCAACCTCTTCCAGCCCTTCAGCCGCTGCACAGTCAAGAGCACGGGCGGCGAACGCGGTACCGGGCTGGGGCTGGCTATCGTCCGGCGGATTATCGAAGCGCACGGCGGTCGGGTGTGGGCAGAGAGCCAGAGCGGGGTGGGCTCGACCTTCTACCTGACGTTGCCGCTCGCACCACCCACCCCGTGAGCGGGTTTGGCTTGGGCCCGCATCAACCGCCGCCAGGCCGACCAGCCTCAGACTCGCCGCGGCGATTCGCCCGCCAGCGGTGCAACCGCCAGAACAACAGACCGAAGAAACCCGCCCCGCACAGGTTCACGCCCAGGGTGTAGCCTAGTTTGTAGGTGCGGCCGGCGTTTCGGGCGGCGTAGATGGGAACGTCTTTGCCGAGCGCCAGAGCCGGCAGCGCCATGGGCATCAGGGCGCCATTGACCAACCCCACCGCGAAGCCCGCCGGCGCCGTGGTCCGGTGCACCGTGACGAGCACGCGTGTCTGGAGCCAACTGGCCACCCATGCCATGGTTGCCAACACCAGAATTCGCCCCACCCAGTGCCATCGGTGCCCGCCTGACCCTAGCCCAACCGGTGCAGCAACCTCGGGCGGAGCCGTGTTCGAGTGCGAGTCTGACGGGCGCTGCACGGCCTCACCTTGACCCGGTCACCGGGGCGTCACGCAAGAACAATAGCTCCGCTCGTAGGGATGCGCCGTGTGCTGGACCAGGCGCTTAAGAGTTGCGCACCTCGGCGCGGGGCGATACAGATGCAGCCATGAACTCGACTCCCACCCTCTCCCGCCGGAGTTTTCTGGCCCATGCCGCCACCCTGTCCGCCCTCGGCTTCGCCGCCCCGCCTCTGAGCGCTGGCGCCCCAGTCGCAGCGCGGCGCCAGCCGGGCCCCAATGACCGGATTCACCTGGGCTTGATCGGCTGCGGCGGCATGGGCCGGGCCAATCTCAACGAATGCGCCAAACACCCTGACGTGGTAGTGACCGGAGCCTGCGATCCTTGGGCTCGGCGGCGCGACTCGGTCGTTGCCCAGTTCAAGGACACCTGCCGTGGGCATGCCGATTATCGCGAGTTGCTGGCGCGGGAGGACGTCGATGCGGTCATCATCGCGTCGCCGCCACATTGGCACGCCCTCCAGGCCATTGCCGCTTGCGCCGCGGGCAAGGACATCTACGTGCAAAAGCCCATGACCCTCCACCTGGGGGAGAGCCTGGCCCTGCGCAACGCCGTCCGCCGGCACAGCGCCATCAGCCAGATCGGAACTCAGATTCACGCCGGCGACAATTACCGGCGGGTGGTCGAGTTCATCCGGTCGGGCAACCTCGGCCAGATCGGCGTCGCCCGCACCTACAACGTCATGAACCAAGGTCCGCAAGGCGTGGGTAAAAGTGCCGTCACCACGACGCCCGAGGGCTTGGATTGGGAACTGTGGTGCGGCCCGGCCTCCCAACGCCCCTTCAACCCGATCCTCGCCAACGACTCGTACAACCACTGTTCTTGGCTCGAGTACAGCGGCGGCTGGACGCCGGGCATGGCGCCCCACATCATCGACCTGCCCATCTGGGCGCTCGACCTGGGCTACCCCACCGTGGTCAGTTCGGCCGGTGGCCGTTTCGTGGTCCAGGACGACGGCGACGCCTACGATCATCACGAGGTCCTTTGGCAATACCCCGACCTGACTCTCACCTGGATGTCCTCCCTGACCAATAGCTTCGACTTCGTCATGCGCGGTGACGCCGAACCCGCCCGCCGCTTGGGCATCTACTTCCACGGCACCAACGCCACCATGTACGCCAATTACTCGATGTTCCGCGTCATGGCCGAAGGCAACCGCATGAAGGATAAGGAAGCTCCGCCGCCGAGCATTCCCCCTTCGCCAGGTCACGAGCGCGAATGGCTGGACTGCATCAAGTCGCGCCAACAACCCAGTTGCAGCGCCTTCTACCACGTGAAGGTGGATGTACCCATCGTCTTGAGCTTGCTCTCACTCAAGTTGGGGCGCTCGATACGCTTCGACCCTGCCACCGAACAGATCGTAGGCGATCCCGAGGCCCAGCGCCTGGCCGTGCCCCAGTATCGGGCGCCGTGGCAGTTCCCGAAGCAATACCTGCCGAGCTGAACGATGGAGAAGGGCCTCCTGCCCGTGGCTGTCCGGGCAACCGGGCCAGATGGCTGCTGCACCAGACCTGACGTGGCGACCGCAGGCATCGGGGTTCGCGGATTCGAGCGGCTACTCATGAGTCACTGAGATGGACTACAACTCGGCGGATAGGGCGCGCAGTCCTCTGCGCGCCGCGGCTTCCTGTGTCCACAGTGGTTTACGGCGCGCAGAGCACTGCGCGCCTTGCCGGCGATTTGCGGTCTCTCCCGACCTCTCATCGGTAAACGGGCCAGACCAGCCCAGCGCTAACCAACAACAAAGCTTTGCCATGAAAGCCCATCCAACGAGATGTCTCGGGACGATCGCGCGTGCCGTTTTCCTCGCAACGGCCATGAGCTTGCTGCCAGCCCGGGCGAGGGCCTCGAGCCTCGAGCAAGTTGTGGTGGTGTTCAAGACCCACTTCGACATCGGCTACACCGACCTGGCCAGTAACGTGGTGCAACGCTACCGCACCACCATGATCGACGAGGCGCTGGCCGTGGTGGACCAGAACCGGGAATTGCCGCCCGCCCAACAATTCGTCTGGACCATTCCCGGCTGGCCCTTGCAGCAGATCGCCGCGGATTGGCCGGGGCAAACCGCGGCGCGTCAGGAGCGTGTCCGCGCCGCTTTCACGCAGGGCCGGTTCGTCGTTCATGCTTTGCCCTTCACCACGCATACCGAGTTGCTCGAGCCAGAAGATCTCGTGCGCGGACTGGGTTTCGCCTCGAACTTGTCGCGCGCCGCGGGACTGGACCTGCCGCGAGACGCCAAGATGACCGATGTGCCGTGTCACTCCTGGATCCTGCCGACGCTGCTGCGACATGCGGGCGTGGATTTCCTCCACCTGGGCTGCAATGCTGCCAGCAGTTCACCGCGCGTGCCGCCGCTGTTTTGGTGGGAAGGCCCCGATGGCTCGCGCCTCTTGACCATGTACACGGCCGAAAGCTACGGCACCGGCTTGGTGCCCCCCGCCAATTGGCCGCACCGAACTTGGCTCGCCTTGATTCATACCGGCGACAATCACGGTCCGCCCCGGCCGGACGAGGTGAAGAAGTTGCTCGCCGAAGCCAACCGCAGGCTGCCGGGTGTGCGCGTGCGCATCGGCCGGCTGTCGGACTTCAGCGATGCCCTGCTGGCCGAAGCGCCGGATTTGCCGGTGGTGCGGGGCGACATGCCGGACACGTGGATTCATGGGCCGCTGTGCGACCCGGCGGGCGCGAAGCTCGCGCGAAGCATTCGCCCTGAGATCGCGACGGTCGAGGCGTTGGGCACCTTGTTGGGCGCGTGGAACGTCGCCGCGCCGGAGGTTGTGTCGACGGTGGCCCGAGCCTACGAACAGAGCCTGCTCTATGGCGAACACACCTGGGGCGGCGCGTTGTACTGGGTGAGTCGATACTCGGCCGCCCAGCGCCTGCCGTACGGCGACGCCTGGCGCGCCCTGCGGGCCGAAGGCAAGTACGCTCGCATCGAGTCCTCCTGGGCCGAACACACGGCCTACATCGAGCAGGCACGCGACCTGATCGCGCCGCTGCTTGTGCAACAGGTGCAGGCCCTGGCGCGGGCAACCCGGGGGCCCAATCAACGTCTTGTCGTGTACAATCCATTGCCGTGGAAACGTTCGGGCGTGGTGACCCTGCCGGATCGAGACCGAGGGGGATTCTGGAATGAGGTCATGGCGGCCGACGGTTCCCAGACCGCCGCACTGGACCGGCCGACCCGTGGGATCGTGCAATTCGTCGCTCAGGATCTGCCGCCCATGGGATACCGCGTCTTTGGCTGGGGCCACCGCGATGGTGGGCCACCGAGCGAAATCGAGCCCGGTGCCACCACAATCGAGACGCGCTTCTTCAGGGCGACCGTCGATCCCGAGCGCGGCACCGTGCGCTCTTTGCTCGACAAACGGTCCCAGCGCGAGTTGGTGGACGCGGCGGCACCGCACGGGTTCGGCCAGTATGTGTACGAGCGATTCTCCTCGAACGAAGTCCAACAGTTCGTTCGCGACTACGTCAAGATCAGCGCCGACTGGGCCACCAACGAACTGGGCAAACCCAACTTGCCCCCCGCCGCGCTGGCCCGGTACCGCGCTTCTTCGCCGGTGGGCTGGGCCCTGGTTTCCCAGCGGTGGCGGGCCGGCGTGACTGCGACCATGACCGCCCCGGCGAGCGCCGGTTTGCCTGCCGTGACCACGCGGTTGACCCTCTACGAGGAGTTGCCGTATGCCGAACTCGAGGTCGCCTTGCACGACAAACCGGCCGATCCCTGGCCTGAAGCGGGCTGGGTTTGCTTGCCGTTCAAGGTCGAGACCCCGCGATTCCATGTGGGTCGGCTCGGGTCGATCGTCGATCCGGCGCGAGACATCGTGCGCGGCGCCAACCGCCACTTGCTCGGCGTCAACACCGGCGTCGCCATCACCGATCCAGCGGGTGGCGGGATCGGCTTCTGTCCCCTGGACAGCCCGCTGGTGAGCCTCGACCGGCTCGGTTGCTGGAAGTACTCGTTGGACTTCGTGCCTGAGAAGCCGATCGCGTACGTGAACGTGTTCAACAACCAGTGGACGACCAACTTCCGGCTGTGGAACAGTGGCACCTGGACCAACCGCATCCGCATCTGGGCCTTCGAGTCGGGCGCCGAACGCGGGGCGACGCTCGTTGCGCCGGCGTTAGAAGCGCGGTACCCGCTGCAGGTGGGTTGGGCCCAGGGCGCGCCCGGCGAGCTGCCGCCCGCTCAGGCTGGCGTTGAACTCGAACGTAACGATGTCTGGCTGACGGCGTTCGGGTCGAACCCTGACGGCGCGGGCTTGCTCCTACGCCTCTGGGAACAGGGCGGCCGTGAGGGCGCCTGCCGGGTCCGCCTGCCGGCGGCTCTCGCTCGCGCGGTGGAAGCTGCGCAGCCGGTGGACCTGCGTGGCCGACCTTTGGGTGACCCCATTCCGGTCCGGTCCGGCCAATTCGTCGTCCAACTCCGTCCTTACGCACCTGCCAGTTTCGTGTTGGGCGCTCGTTAGTGTTAGTAGCTTGGGTCTCGATCCGACCATTCGCTTTCGGGCGCTATTGGTCAGCGCGCGGTGGGGCTGGGTGTCTCCCACGGGCTGCCCATACGCGCCGAGGCACTGAGGCAGCAGTCGGGATTGGAGGGGGGCTGAGGGAGTGGTTGAGATGGGCTGCAACAAGTGTAAATCAATGTGCCATGGAATTAGTAGTTGACAGGAAGCGGTCCTACGGGCTAGCCTCGCCGCCAGCTATCACCCTCATGAGAACCGTACGCATCAAAGTCAAAGGCCGACCCGCCGTCTACCACTGCGTCTCGCGCATCGTCGGCGCCCAACGCCTCCTTGATGACCTCGGCAAGGAAACCTTGGTCAGGCTCCTCCGCCGCCTGGCCACCTTCTGCGGCCTGGAGGTCATCACCTACTGCATCATGTCCAATCACTTCCATGTCCTGGTTCGCGTCCCGGCCGAGCAGAACCCGACCGACGAGGAATTGGTCGAGCGCATGAAGGCCCTCTACGGGAAGGCCAAGCCCCGAGAGGCCGGCCTGCTCTATGAGGCCGAGAAGGGGTTGCACGAGCATGGTCGGGTGGACGCGGACATCCGGGAGCGGATGCTGGCGCGGATGGGGGATGTGTCGGAGTTCATGAAGGAGTTCAAGCAGCGGTTCAGCAAGTGGTACAACATACGGCATCAGCGCTTTGGGACGCTGTGGGCGGAACGGTTCCGGAGTGTGTTGGTCGAGGATGAGTCGGGGGTGCTGGAGACGGTGTCGGCGTACATCGACTTGAACGCGGTGCGGGCTGGGTTAGCGGAGGATCCTAAGGACTACCGGCATTGCGGGTATGCGGCGGCGGTGGCTGGGGATTTGAAGGCCCGGGCGGGGTTACTGAGCATGTACTCGCGTGAGAGTGAGGGAATTCTCCAGGGCGCGACTGGGGCGGTTGGGGCGGAAGGGTTTCGGGCGGCGGCGGGGGCAGCAGGGGAAGAGGCAGGGGCAGGGACAGGGACCCGCGGGCAAGATGCCCGCGCTCCGTTTTTGGCCGGCACGCGGGCTGCAGGGGCGCCCGGGGAATCGAGGGCGGTGCAGGCTCGGCAGTTGCGTGAGTGGCAGGAGGTGGGGGCGGCTTATCGGCAGCGACTGTTTGTGCGGGGAGGGGTGTCTGGGAGCAGCGGGAAGGCGGCGTTGAGTCGGGAGCAGATTCGGCGGGTGTTGCAGAAGGGCGGGGAATTGAGTGCTGGCGAGGTGCTGCGGTTACGGATACGGCACATGACGGTCGGGGTCGTTTTGGGGTCTAAGGGGTTTGTGGATGCTGTGTGGTTGG
>VHCO01000231.1 GCA_016871715.1 Verrucomicrobiota bacterium | reverse complement strand
GGGATGTGTCGGAGTTCATGAAGGAGTTCAAGCAGCGGTTCAGCAAGTGGTACAACATACGGCATCAGCGGTTTGGGACGCTGTGGGCGGAACGGTTTCGGAGTGTGTTGGCCGAGGATCAGACGGGTGTGCTGGAGACGGTGTCGGCGTACATCGATTTGAACTCTGTGCGGGCGGGATTGGTGGAGGATCCGAAGGATTACCGGCACTGCGGGTATGCGGCGGCGGTGGCTGGGGATGCGAAGGCGCGGGGAGGGTTGTTGAGTCTGTATACGGGCGGGAGTGCGGGAGCGTCACGGTGCGGGGTTGGGGCGGGAGGATCGGGAGTGGTTGGGGCGGTGGAGGCTGGGGAAGGGGGAAGGGACCGCGGGCAAGATGCCCGCGCTCCGATCTTGGCTGGCGCGGAGGCAGCAGCGGGGTCCGAGGCTTCCAGGACGGTGCAGAGTCGGGAGTTGCGTGAATGGAAAGAGGTGGGGGCGGAGTATCGGCGGCGGCTGTTTGTGCGGGGTGGGGTTTCTGGGAGCAGCGGGAAGGTGGCAATGAGTCGGGAGCAGATTAGGCGGGTGTTGCAGAAGGGTGGGGAGTTGAGTGTGGGAGAGGTGTTGCGGTTGCGGATTCGGCACATGACGGACGGGGTGGTGTTGGGGTCGAAGGGGTTTGTGGACGGGGTATGGTTGGCGCATCGGGAGCGGTTTGGGGCGAAGCGGCGGAGTGGGGCGCGGCCGATTCGGGGTGCAGGAGCGCCACTGGCAGGATTGACTGCGTTGCGGGATTTGCGCGTGGCGGCCATTTCGTGAGCTGCAGAACCGCTCCTGGTGCGATGTGGTCGCTCAGTCGTCGACACTCCAGTGGATGAACGACGGGGCCACTTCCCGGACGGAGCTCGGGTTAGACTCCACCGCACCTCCGCAGAACGCATCACGGGCCAAGGCAAGAGCTGCGCTCATCGGCCGGCCGGATTAGCAATCGGTGCCCGGCGACATTGCACTGTTAAACCCTGGGGCCCGGGGTGACTCCCGAATCTTGGGGTCGTGTCGGCGGGCAGCTTGACCGGCCTGTACTCTACTAGGACCGAGCGCAGACAGGGATCGGGAGAAGCTTCAGACTGGCCAAAGATCCCTCCCGTGCAGTAGAAAGACCTGGGAAGTACCCGAGCGATATGGACGGTCTCATTCTCAGCCTAACGGTGGCGGTTGCGTGCGGTTCGTGGGCGGCCGCCGCGGCCCAAGGCCCGCCGGCAAAGCCGCACATTGTGGTCTTTCTCTGCGACGATCTCGGTCTGCTGGACACAACGCCGTACGGGGCGACCGACGTACGCACCCCGAACCTGGAACGGCTCGCGCGCGAGGGCCTGGTGTTCGAGCGCGCCTTCATTGCCTCGCCGGCCTGTGCGCCGAGCCGGGCGGCCATGCTGTGCGGGCTGATGCCCGCCCGCAATGGCGCCGAGGCCAACCACACGTTCGCGCGGCTGGAGATCCGAGGCTGGCCACATTACCTGCGCGAGCTGGGCTATGACACCGCCGCGTTTGGGAAGGTGGCGCATGGCCAGGATGTGGCGCGTTGGGGTTTTACACATTTCGATCTGAAATTCGATTTGCGACGGGTGCGCGAGTGGGTGACCCAGCGCGAAGGCACCAAGCCGCTCTGCCTGTTTGTGGGCACGCACGATCCGCACGTGCCGTGGCAGCAGAACCGGGATTACGACGTTCGCAAGGTGAAGCTGCCCTGGAACTTTGTGGACACGCCTGAGACGCGCGAGTACCGCGCGGACTACTACACCGAGGTGACTCGGGCCGATACGGACCTGGGGACGCTGTACGACTTTGTTCGCGAGACACTAGGTGCGAACACGCTGTTCCTCTTTTCGTCCGACCACGGTGCGCAATGGCCTTTTGGCAAGTGGAACCTGTACGACACCAGCATTCGGACGCCGCTGCTGGCCGCGTGGCCCGGGGCGATCGCGCCGGGGACGCGAACTGGGGCCCTGGTGAGTTGGGTCGATTTCACGCCGACGCTGATCGAGTTGGCGGGCGGCACGCCGCCACCGGGTTTGGACGGTCGGTCTTTTATGGGGGTGCTGCTGGGTCGCACGGCGCATCATCGGGCAGCGATTTACACCACGCACAGTGGCGATGGGCGGATGAATGGGTACCCGATGCGCGCGTTGCGCACGGACCGGTTCAAGTACGTGCGCAACCTCTTTCCCGGCTACCAGTACACCACCCACATCGACCGGTCTCCGACCGAGACGAGCGGGTTGTATTATTGGCGCAGTTGGGTGGTCGCCGCGCGGACTAACGAGGCGGCGGCCCAGATCGTGCAGCGGTACCACCAACGCCCAGCCGAAGAGCTCTACGACCTGCTCACCGATCCGGACGAGCGTCACAACCTAGCGCTGCGGCCCGACCGCGAGGCCACACTCCGTGAACTCCGCGAGAAACTGGATGGCTGGATGAAAGAACAGCGGGACCGGGGCCAGTTGTTCAACGAGCCCCATCCGCTGCGCACGCAGGAATTGGGCGCACCCGCCGGCACGAGCCCGAAGCGCGGCGGTTAGGCGTGCTCCTCCCGAAACGACCCAAGGCGATCAGGTCGGGTTATGTGCCATCCCTTTAATGGGCGGATGATGAACGAATCGGCCGATGGTTTCAAGAAACGGAGCGTGACAGCCCCACCGCGCGGAGTTAAGAACAGCGCCACTCGCTATGAAGAACTTGGCTCGCACCAGCGGTCTTTTGGTCTGGGTCCTGAGTTGGGCTGGGCTTGCGGCTGCCGGCCCACTGCCGCGCAGCGCGCCGGAGGCGCAAGGGGTATCCTCGGTGGCGTTGCTCGAGTGGGTGACCGCGCTTGACGAGCAGATCGACGGCTTGCACAGCCTGATGGTGGTGCGCCACGGCCGCGTGATCGCCGAGGGGTGGTGGACACCCTACGCCGCAGACCAGAATCACGTGCTCTACTCGCTGAGCAAGAGCTTCACCTCGACGGCGGTGGGCTTTGCAGTGGCGGAAGGGAAATTGAGCCTCGACGACGAGGTCGTGCGATTCTTCCCCGAGGACACGCCGACGAACGCGAGCAGCCAGTTGAAAGCGATGCGCGTGCGCGACCTGTTGATCATGTCGACCGGGCATCAGGACGAACCGCCTCTGACGCCGGAGGCCATGTCGGCGCAGTCGTTTCTGGCCCATCCGGTGCGGCATCTGCCGGGTACGCACTTCAAGTACAACACGCCCGCCACCTTCATGCAGTCGGCGATCGTCCAGCGCGTGACGGGGCAGACCGCGCTCGAGTACCTCCGGCCACGGCTCTTCGCGCCCCTGGGCATCGAGCACCCCGCCTGGGAGACGAACTTCCAGGGCATTTCGCTGGGTGGCTACGGGCTGCGGGTTCGCACCGAGGACATTGCCAAGTTCGGCCAACTCTACCTCCAACGCGGCCGGTGGGAGGGCCAACAACTGCTGCCTGCGGATTGGATTGCCCTGGCCACCTCGAAACAGACCTCCAACGGCAGCAACCCGCAGAGCGATTGGAACCAAGGCTACGGATTTCAATTCTGGCGCTCCCGGCACAACGCGTATCGCGGCGACGGCGCCTTTGGCCAGTTCTGCGTGGTGTTGCCAAACCAGGACGCGGTGGTGGCCATCACTAGCGGCGTCCGAGAAATGCAGGCCGTCTTGAATGCGATTTGGGACAAGTTGCTGCCGGCGCTCCAGCCGGACACGCTGCCGGCTAACCCCAGCGCCACCCAGCAACTTGAAGCTAAACTGGCCCGCCTCGCAATCCGACCCGCCCAAGGCGCGGCCACCTCGCCCCGCGCTCGCGACGTGTTCAATCGGAAATACGTTTTCCCCACCAACGACCAACAACTCGAGAGCCTAACGCTCGCCCCGACCCAGCCAGGCCAAAGCGTGAATCTGACGACTCGCCGCGGCGGGAAGGAAACGACCGTCCCGTGTGGCTATGGCGCCTGGCAGAGGGGACGCGCGTCGCTGCCGGGCGGCCCGCTGGCACAGTTCTCGGACGAACCGACCGCGGGCACGTTTGCCTGGTCGAACGAGGACGTCTGCGTGATCAAGCTCTGCGCTTACCAGACGCCGTTCCACACCACGCTCACGCTCCAGTTCGACGGCGACCAAGTGACCTTGGACAACGAAGCCAACGTCGCCTTTGGGCCCACGAAGAAGCCGCGCCTGATCGGACACTTGGCGCCGTAGGCGGACCGGCTCCGCGGCCACGCGGTTCGAGATTCGCGGACTCCAGTCGGCACCGAGCCGGTTAGAAAACCGGCGGTACAACGGCGCGCCATCGCGGCCAAGATGGCCGCGCTCCCTCCCCAACGGAGAGCGGGCGTCTCGCCCGCGGCGCTGCTCAGTCGGGATGACCAGCATCACCCGTGGGCCGTGGCCGCTCACCTGAGCGGCCACACCGAAAGGAGGTTTGCGCCGCCAGGACCGGGCGGGGCTACTGGCCCGTGATGCGATAGAACTGCATCGGGCCAGGCGCCAGCAGGGTAGCGGGCGGCGTGGCGTTCTGAAGCTGGTCGGCCCAAGCAGCGGGGTCCACCGTCGGTGCGGACTGGACTGTGAACGGCGGCACCCCGCCGGTCCAATCGAGGATCGCGTCCTTGCCTTGGCGCGTGAGGCTCAGCCGGACCGGCGTGCTAAAGACTGAGAGCGTGTCGCTGAAGGTCGTCGTGCCGCCAAAGGCCGGCGCCCAAGTCGTATCCAGGGTTGCCGTGAGGACGATGACGTTGGTCTTGCCGGGCGCGAGGGGAAGGTCGTCGACAACCCAGAAGGTCGTGTCCGCCGGCCGGTCCGTTGACGCCACCCCCTTGGCCCGGTTGGCCCGGTTCTCCCAGGCGATTGCCGTGATGTTCCCCGCCAGGGCTCGCGCTGTGCCTGCCAGGTCAACGGAAGACGCTCCGGTCGCCGTCGGTGGGGGCCCATCTGGCCCGGCAACCTCGACGGCGAACGGCGGCGGAAGATGCTGGCTTCGGCGTTGGCTGAAGAGCCAGTTCAGCACGACGGGCGAGCAGGAGGCGACACGCATCGGGCCTTCGTGTCCACCCGTCTGGAACTCAGAGAGAAGGGGGCGGCCGCCAGCTTCCCGTAGGGCGGCGATCAGGTTTTGCGAACCGGACACACCATAGGAGTCATCCTTCGCGTGAAACGCCCATGACGGGATGTTCTTGAGGGTTGTGGCAGGGGTGATCCCGGCGCCGCCAGCCCACACCAGGGCACCGGCAAAAAAGCCGGGACGCAGCCCGAGCAGGTCCCACACCCCAGTCACCCCAGCCGAGTAGCCACCCACGTAGAAACGTTCCGGATCGAGGCTGAACTCGATAGCCAGGTGGTTCAGCAAGTCCAGCACCTGCCGCAAGACCGCCGGACTCCAGTCCGCCCCCCCACGCCCCAAGGGCCAGACCATGATCGCCGGGTCGGTGGCCTGTTGCCGATACGACGTGACGGCGACGACGTTCGGCCACTCCTCGAACCCCGCCGGCAGCGCGCTCTCGCTCCAGCCCATCCCGTGCAGGAAGCAGACCAAAGGGTAACGTCGGGAGGGATGGTAGTCGGCCGGCGCGTGAATCACGTAGGGGATGCGCACCCCAGCGGCGTTGGTGAAGTTGCGCTTGAGGTACTCTGCGGTGGGGGGCACCACGGCCAGTCGCGCCGACGGGCTGACCACGGTCCCACCGGGGTTGCGGAGCTCGACGGTGTAATCCCCTTCATCGGTTGGCTGGGCGGGCCAGATGACCAGAGTCCGATTCGTCCGGCCCGGCAGGGCGGTGCCATCTCGGCGCCACTGAACCGTCATCGGCGCTACACCCGTGGCACTGACCGCAAAACTGCTGGACCGGTCCCGATGCACTGCCGTGTGCTGAAATGCCGTCGTGGGTTGGATTGCGGGCGGCACCGCCGCGACGGTAATCGACCCTTGCCAGCAGGGATCATGACCGTCACAGGTCGTCAGTTGGTATTCCGCGCGCACCCAGGCACCGCGGTACCAGCCGGACGTGACGAAACCGATCAAGACGGATCGGCCCGTTTCGTTGTCCTGGTCGCCTTCGACCCAGGCGTGAAACGTCTTGTCGCCCGCAGCGATGGCATAGCTAGCAATCAGATGCAGTCGTTTGCCGTCGGTCGAAGGCGCCGCCGCGAGCACCTCGCCAACAAACGTGCCGGCATTCGGGTCGCCTTCGTCAATTACACCGGCCATTCGGGGCCAGTCGGTCACCCACTTCCGACAACTGAACCGCCAGGCAGAGGGTGGAACGGCGTAAACGTTCAGCGTGCCGCGGGAGCAGCGCTCTCGACCCGGCGCGCAGTCCATGGCCTCGAACCGGACTGTAACGGTTGCGCCGGCAAGCCAGCCTTCGAGGACCTTGCCGGCAAGGGAAGCCACCGTGCCGTCCTGCACGCCTTCAAGCTCCGCCACGAGCAACGGCCCGGCGGAGGGGTCATCCGAGCCGTACACGATATAACGCGCCTTGAGCTCGACGAGCGCCGGACCGACCTCCACCCGTTCGAGCACCCGGGCCACCAACCGGCCATGGACATCGCCGTTGACAGACCCCGCGAAAGTGGCGACGTCAGGCGCCGGTCCCGGTGTGGCCAGCCACTGCTCGAAGGTCAGGCTAACGGTGGGCGGACTGCCAGGCTGGGCAAGACTGGGCCGGACGAACAGCGCCAGCCAGGTGAGCGCCAGGGCGTTCGCCGCGCTCACGGCGATTCTGGAGTGGTTCTTCATAGTTTCTCTCTGTTGCGGTTGCTACGGTTTTGGTCCTGCAGGCCCGTTCCATCCAGGAGCGGTCAACCACCCGAGGCCACTCCTTTTCAGAACCAAATGGCAACCGAGCTTACAATGGAGGAGGGTATTTTCAGGCGTGACGACGACACAAATCCAAGTGCCGGATGAAACGCTTTGGGAAATCCGGCGGTTCGCGGAGCGACGTGAATGGTCTCTGGCGGAGACGTTCCCTCTGGTCGCACGGTGCCCGCTCGTCTAAGATGACCGCCATACGCGGCGACGTTACGCGGTTGCTCAACGCCATCGAAGCGGGTGAGCCGAAGGCGGCCGATCAACTGCTGCCGTTGGTCTATGAGGAATTGCGCAAGCTGGCGGCCGTCCGCATGGCCAATGAGAAGGCCGGCCAAACGCTACAACCCACGGCGTTGGTGCATGAGGCGTGGCTGAAGATCGCAGGTGACGGCCAACAGCACTTCGCCAATCGCCGGCATTTCTTCAAGGCTGCGGCCACGGCGATGCAGCAGATCCTGATCGGCAATGCACGGCGCAAGCGGCGGCTCAAGCACGGCGCCAACCAGGCCGGCGAGGAACTGCACGAGTCCCGCATCGCCGTGGCTGTGCCGTCGGAGGAGTTGCTGGCAGTCGACGAAGCCCTGGCGGCGCTGGCACGGGAGGATCCGGAGGCGGCTGAAGTGGTTCAGATGCGCTACTTCGTTGGCATGACCGTTCCGGAAATCGCCGATGCCCTCGACCTGGCGCCCCGCACGGTGGATCGGCATTGGGCCTTTGCCCGGGCCTGGTTGAAACGCACGATCCGCTCGTCGCTTTCCGGCCCGGCGGGTCCGGACTAGACATTTTCAGATCCCGTGGCGTGGTTTCCGCCGAAATGTCGCCTGTTGGGGTTGGTGGTCTGATCGGCCCCGAACCGAACGATCTTAAATCATGACCGAGCGGGAGATCTTTCTGGAAGCCTTGGAGATGCCGACACCCGAGTCGCGCGCAGTTTACCTGCAAGCGGCTTGCGGCGGGGATGTCGCGCTCCGCCACAAGGTCGAGGAGTTGCTGAAGGAGCATTATTCCAACGATAGTCTCCTCGCCGGTCCCGCCCTGGAGGGGGAACGGCCCCCCGAACCCAGCCCGCCCGCCTCGGAAGCTCCGGCCCAAACGATTGGCCGCTACAAACTCCTCGAACGGATCGGCGAGGGCGGCTTCGGCGAGGTTTGGATGGCTGAACAGCGCGAGCCGGTCAAACGCCGCATCGCCCTCAAGGTCATCAAGCTGGGGATGGACAGCCGGCAAGTCGTTGCAAGATTCGAAGCGGAACGTCAGGCGCTGGCGATGATGGATCATCCAAACATCGCGAAGGTTTTCGACGCCGATGTGACCGACACCGGCCGGCCCTACTTCGTCATGGAACTGGTGCGCGGGGTCAAGATCACCGAGTACTGCGATCAGAAGCAGTTGCCCACCCGCGAACGGCTGAACTTGTTCATCCTCGTTTGCCAGGCCATCCAGCACGCGCATCAGAAGGGCATCATCCATCGCGACATCAAGCCCTCGAACATCCTCGTGACGCTCCACGACGGTGTGCCGGTGCCGAAGGTCATCGATTTCGGCATCGCCAAGGCCACGCAGGGCGAACTGACGGATAAGACGGTGTTCACGCAGTTCCAACAGTTTATCGGCACGCCGGCCTACATCAGCCCTGAGCAAGCGGAGATGAGCGGGCTGGACGTCGATACGCGCGCGGACATCTACAGCCTGGGTGTGCTGCTCTACGAATTGCTGGTCGGCCAGACGCCGTTCGATGCCAAGGAAATGATGCAGGGCGGGCTCGACGCGCTGCGACAGATCATCCGGGAGAAAGAACCGCTTCCCCTTTCGACCAAACTAAACACGCTGCAAGGTGACACCCGCACCACGGCAGGCAAACGCCGCCAGACGGAGGTCGGGAAGCTTGTCCATCAACTTCAAGGCGATCTCGATTGGATCGTGATGAAGTGCCTGGAAAAGGACCGGACGAGGCGCTATGAAACAGCCAATGGCCTGGCCATGGACATCCAGCGGCACTTGAAGAGCGAGCCGATCGTTGCGCGCCCGCCCAGCGCGACCTACCGATTTCAAAAAGCCTGGCGGCGGAACAAACTGATCTTCGCGGCGGGCACCGCCATCGTGGCGGCGTTGGTTCTGGGTGTGATTGGCACCACGATCGGACTGCTCCGCGCCGAGAAACAGCGTCAGGCGGCGGAACAAAAGCGGACCGAGGCGGAAGCCGAGCGACGACGAGCTGAGACCGAACGGCACCGCGCCGAGAACGCGGAACGGGAAGCGCAACAACATCTCTACACGGCGCTGCTGGAACAGGCGCGGGCCACGGTCTTGACCGGCGAACTCGGCCATCGCGTCCGTGCGCTCGATGCGCTGCGGCGGGCAGGCTCCATTTCCAATTCAGCGGCGCTGCGCGGAGTCGCCATGTCCGCGCTGGCGTTACCGGACCTTTCCTTCGTGCGGGAATTGCCGCTCGCTCCGGACCTGACCATGATTCAACTGGACCCGGCGTTCGAACGCATCGCTCTTGGTCGAGGCCGCGGCGCCGTCGAGATTCGTTCCGTGCGCGATCACCAATTGCTCGCCACGCTGCCGGCCGGCACCAACTTGATGAGCTACGGTGGGCATTGGAGCAGAGATGGACGCTTGCTGGCAGTGAAGCGGGATCATCCTCCCGACGCCGCGCGCGCCGATTGGGAGATCTGGGATGTGGACAGAGTGAAACGCATTCTACTGTTGCGAGACCATCTCGGCGGGGCATTGTCGTTTCATCCGTACCTGCCTCGAATCATCGTCGGTCGCGCGCCAGCGACCGCGGCCATTTGGGATTTGGAAACGGGTCAGGAAATCGCCCGCCACCCCCTGGCGGGAAATCCGATCATTCTCAAGTTCGCTCCGGACGGTGAATCCTTCGCCGCATCCATTCCGTTGAAGGAGGACTGGAACGAGGACTGCATCATCGCAGTCCATCGCGTCGCGGATGGGGCATTGCGTGTGAGTCAGCGGTTCACCAAGGGGGTCACTGAACTCAATTGGCATCCGAGTGGGCGTTGGCTCGGCGTGCCCGATCACGGCGGGTCGGTTCAATTGATGGACCCGCAGACGGGCGAGACGCGCACCTTGGGCCGCCACAAATCAAGTGCAGTCAAGGCGGAGTTCAGTCCTGACGGGAGATACCTCTTGAGCGGTGGATGGGACCGCGAGTTGATCTGTGGGGATGCGCGGGCGATGCGGCCTGCCTTTATGATCGCGCTGGATAGCTCTGACGTGGCGATCAGCTCGAACGGACGCCAATGCGCCATCGTCCGGCGACAACCGGAGGCGCGCGTGCAATTGCACGCATTCGAACGACCGGTGCAGCTCAAGTTCGCGGAGGACTTGGGCGGGCCACGTGGCTTCGCATCGTTCTCCGCGGATGGGCGCTGGCTGGCTGCCTCGGGCGACGAACGCTGGGTCGTGTGGGACCTCCACGGCGACGGTCCCGGCGGTTCGATGAAAGGATTCGCGGAAGCACGCCTGAGCTTTGCGGCCAACGGCGAACTGTTCGTCAATCCCCGGGGCGACGCTTCCCGGTGGCGCGTGAGTCCCGGAGCGAACACCGCGTCACCCCCTGAGCTCGGTCGGTTGGATTTGCCCAAGCCAGCCGGACTGTTCTCCCTTTGCCAGGTCTCGAATGGCGTCGTGTTCACCGGCACCAATGGCTCGCGAACCGCTGCCTTCGATCAGATGGGCGGCGATGATCTGCGCTGGTCACCGTCGATTCCCGGGTTGAACGGCGCATCGCCCGATGAGCGATGGCTGGCCATGTTCCGTCCGTACAGCCCGGAGCTCCATGTTCATCGCCTGGCGGATTTTGCACGTGTGACCGTGCTCACGAATCGGGAGCGCATACGACGGTTTGAATTCTCCCCGCTGGGTGACGAAGTGGCGGTCGCGTGCCGGAAGGGAGTCGAGTTCTGGAGCACCACGACCTGGCAGCGAACGCGCCACTTGACCAATTTCAATGGCATCCTCTATTCATCCGACGCTCGGACACTCTGGCTCTCCACGGATTACAGCGCGTCCGGCCTCTACAACGCACCCACCACCGAACCGCTCCTGCCGCTACCCCCGAACACCATCCCGTTGGCCCTCAGCCCCGACGGCCGTTATCTCGCTGCGAGGGTAGATTCGCAACACATGCAGGTGTGGGACCTGGAGGAAGCGCGCCGGCAACTGCGCAGTTTGGGATTGGACTGGATGGATCAAAAGTAGTTCCACCGTCGTGACGTGATTCGGCGGCGGAAAACGCCTTGGACCGGTGACACGACAAATCAGGTGCCCGTCGCCTGAAACCAAGAAAGCCATGAAGACAACAAAACTCCATGTCTTCAGCACCCTGGCCCTTACATCGATGCTCGCACCCATCACGCCGACCAAAGCGGACGTCATCAGCGACTGGAACGACACCACCATCAAGGTCAACAAAGCCGCCGGAGTCGGCGGGGTGGCCCCGACGCGCAGTCTGGCGCTCGTGCATGTCGCGCAGTTCGATGCGGTCAATGCCGCGACCGGCGGCTACACGCCGTATCTCAGCAGTCTGGCGGCGCCGGGCGCCTCCGCGGAGGCCGCCGCCGCCCAGGCTGCGTACGCCGTGCTCATGGCGCTCTTTCCCACCAACACTCTCGCCGCCCAGGCACTCGAGGTGTCGCTGGCGGCTGTGCCGGACGGCCCGCCCAAAACCGACGGCATCGCGCTCGGCAACGCGACGGCCGCCGCGTTGCTTGCCGCGCGGGCTGGCGATGGCTTCAACGCTTCCGTCCATTATACGGCACCCACACCCGGTCCCGGCCTCTGGGAGCCGCGCACCAACGCGGCGATCGTCTCGCCGCACTGGCGCTACGTGAATCCGTGGACGATGAAAGGCGCCTCGCAGTTCCGAGCCGGCCCGCCGCCCGCCCTCACCAGCGCTACCTACACGGCCGATTTCAACGAGATCAAGGCGCTCGGCGCCACCAACGGCACCACGCGCACGCCCGATCAAACCGACATCGCGCTCTTTCACGTCGAGGTTCAATTCTACCTGGGCTGCTATGCGGCCAGGGCGGCGCTGGCCGCACGGCCCCTGCCGTTGGCGCAAAGTGCGCGCCTCTTCGCGCCGCTCAACATGGCGTGCGCAGACGCCGCCATTACCGAATGGGACACCAAGTACACTTACAACTTTTGGCGTCCGCAAACCGCCATCCGGAACGCGGATACGGACGGCAATCCCGACACCGAAGCCGATTCCACGTGGACTTCACTGCGTCCGTCTCCCAATCATCCTGAGTATGCCGGCGCAGCCCCCATCGTCATGACCGCCGCGGCCGAGGTGCTGGCGGATGTATTCGGGGACCCCTTCAGCGTCACCTTCGAGTCGCCCACCTTGCCGGGCAAGCCGCGCACGTTCGCACGGTTCAGCGACCTCCCCATGAACTGCCAGCTAGAGGTAGGGCCGGACCGCCGGGCCGGCCGCCCGGGCTCGG
>VHCO01000230.1 GCA_016871715.1 Verrucomicrobiota bacterium | reverse complement strand
GAACCGCGTCAGGTATAAGGCCTCCTCGCAGGCTGAGTCTCCCCCACCGACCACCACCAAAGGCTGGTCGCGGAACATGGGCAGCGCGCCGTCGCAGGTGGCGCAGTAGGTCACGCCTTTCTTCTCGAGTTTCGCTTCACTCTCGAGCCCGAGATGACGGTGTCCGGCTCCGGTGGCCACGATCACGGTCTGGGTCGCAACCCGCTCCCCCTCGACGGTCAACGCGTAGGGCGCTCGGGACAGATCGACCGCCTCGAGGCTCCCAAACTGGACCCGCGCACCGAATCGTTCCGCCTGCTTCTGCATCCGCGTCATGAGTTCATAACCGTCCACACCCTCCGGGAAACCCGGGTAGTTCTCGACCACGCTCGTGGTGGTGAGCAGGCCCCCAGGCATCGTGCCCGTAAGCACCAGCGGATTCAGATTGGCCCGAGCGGTGTAAATGGCGGCCGTGAGCCCGGCGCAACCGGTTCCAATGATGACGACATTCTCCATAGCCGGCCGCGAACCTAACGACGCCCGCGAACGTTGGCAAGCTCGCTAAGGATTCGGAGGTCTGGCGCTGGCCCAAAACATGCCTGATTCCCCGTAGTCGCCTGAACACTCTCCCCTGCTGGCGGTGGGCGTGGTCGCGGCCTGGGGCTGCGGGGCCGGTCCCCTGCCGGTGACGGTGCCGTCGGCGGCGTCGCGATGGGCTTGCCAGGTCGGCGCGTGGACAAAGAAGAACGGCATCCCTAGGTCTCGTGGCCCGCTGCCCTCACTTTATAGACACAAAAAAGTTCTGCCCCGATTCGCCTCCGGCGCTTGAGCTCGAGCTGGGTGGCGTCCGCCAACCGTTCAACCCCCACTCCGTCCGCGATCGTAAGGGCGCGCCGCCCCCCGAGAAGCCACGGACAGATGGTCAAGTGCAGTTCGTTCACCAGACCCGCAGCGAATAACGCCCCATTCAGTTCGCCGCCCCCTTCGCACAGGAGGCGCCGGACCTGCCACCGCTTGCGCAACCAAGCCAACGCTCGCGGGAAGTCGATCTCGCGCCGACCGCACACCAGCACTTCGTCGGCCACCTGCGCCCACCGCCGTAGCGTGGCTAAGCCCGCCCGTTCGGTCGTCAGGATGACGATTGGCGAAAACCGCTTCTGAAACACCGCTGCGCTCGCCGGCAGAGAACCCGTGCCGCTCACGATCACCCGCAGGTTGTACTCCGCCAGTCTGCGTCTTACGCGCAGCCGCCGATACTTGGCCGGGCCCGGCCCCAGCAAGATCGGCCCCGCCGCCACCGTTCGCGCCCCGCACATGACCGCGTCTGCGGTGGCCCGCAGTTCGTAGAGGTGGGCTCGGTCACGCGCGCTGCCAAACGATGCCACCGCTCCGTTCGCCGTGGCGATCTTACCGTCCGCGGTCATCGCCATGTTCACCAGGACAAACGGAACCGGGCCAAGCGGTTTCGCCGGCAGAACCCGTATGGCGGGCGCCACCGGCGCTTGGGCACCGGGCCGGGGTGCGTCGGTCACCCGTGCGGTCGTCGGCTGCCTTGCTCGGCCGGTCTTGCCTTTGCCTCGGCTCCGCGTCGGCGCCTCAGAGCAACAACATCGCGTCGCCATAACTGTAGAAGCGGTAACGCTCTCGGATGGCCTCCGCGTACGCGGCAAGCACCAACTCGCGGCCCCGATCGGTCCCCGGGGCGGCAAACGCGGCCACCAACATCAATAACGTCGAGCCTGGCAGGTGGAAATTCGTCAGCAGACCATCCACTACCCGGAACTGAAACGGGGGATAAACGAACAACCGGGTGTCGCCACCGGCCGCCGCGAGTGAGTTACGGCCTGCCCCGCCTTGGCCACCCTCGACGCCGGCTAGCGCTGCGCTCTCGAGGACGCGCAAGCTGGTCGTGCCCACCGCAATCACTCGGCGGCCTTCCCCCTTCGCCTGCCTCAGGACGGCGGCGGTGTCCGCGGGCAGGACGAACCTCTCCTTGTGCATGACGTGGTCTGCAACTTCTTCGGCCTTCACCGGAGCGAAGGTGGCCAGTCCCACATGCAGAGTTACAAAGCAGACCTGCACCCCGCGGGTTCGTAGGGCGGCCAGCAGAGCTTCGGTAAAATGGAGACCCGCCGTAGGGGCCGCGACCGATCCGGCCGGCCGGGCATAGACCGTCTGGTAGCGCTCGCGGTCTTCCGGCGCTGGCGCCGTGGCGCGATCGAGGTAAGGTGGCAGGGGCACCTCGCCGAGAGCGTCCAGTGCGTCCGCAAGGTCCGGTACCCCTGCGAACTGCAGGCGATACCGGCCTTCCGGACTCTTAGCGGTCACGGTAGCCGTCACCGCCGTCGCCACCGCCCCGGCCGCCCTCGATGCCGGGCAACCGCCCCTCGAGTCGCTACCGCCCTCCAGCCAGGTTCCTCGCGGGTGAAACTCGAGCAGGGTACCGACCCGGACTCGCTTCCCGGGTCGTAACAACGCCCACCAGTCGTTCCGCGCGCACGCTTCCACCAGGAGCACCTCGATCCGGCCGGTGTGGCTGGGCTTGCGCCCCCAAAGCCTTGCTGGGATCACCCTCGAGTCGTTCAGCACCAACACGTCCCCAGCCCCGAGGTATTCCAGGACGTCGCGAAAGTGTCGATGCTCGAACCGACCGCTCGCCCGATGGACCACGAACAGCCGCGATCGGTCGCGCTCAAGCGCTGGCGCTTGCGCAATCAATCCCGGCGGCAACTCGTACTGGAAGTCCGCGGTCCGCATCCAGTCACTGTAGCGGCTCAGCCAGCGGAAGTCAGCTCTTGCGTGACTAGCCTGCGCGACCTGGGCCAACGCTCATCCCTTGCCGCGCCTGCCGGAGTCGCGTAACGTCGTTCCCGGACGCCGACGGCTGTGGCGGACAACCAGCCGCGCATCCTAGGGATGCTTAACAAAAACCGCATGCACCATTGCACCCGGCCATTCGACGACTTCGCCGCGCGCCTCCAGCGCGGATGCCTCGACACTTTCAGCGGCGGGTCAGTCCCCCAGGAGGTCACGGCGTGCCTGGAGGGCGAGGGCCGGTTTAGCGAACTGGCCCTCGAGTTGTTCGAGCTGCAGTTCGGCCACGTCGCCCCTTACCGGAGAATCTCCGAGGCGCGCGACCTCACGCCCTCTCGAGTACGCTCTTGGCGAGAACTTCCGGCCGTGCCAACGACTGCGTTCAAAACGATCGAGTTCACTAGCCTGCCGCCGGCCCTGCGCACCACGATCTTTCAGTCGAGCGGCAGCACGCAACAACGGCCCAGCCGGCACATCCACAACGCGGCTTCCCTCGCCCTCTACGAATGCGCGCTGCGAGCCTGGTTCGCCGTCCATCTCCTGCCCGAAACCAGCACCGCGGGTGCAGCCGCCCGGCCCAGCTCGCCCCGGCTGCGCTTCCTCGCCCTGACCCCCGAGCCGCGCGCGGTTCCGCACTCGTCGTTGGTGCACATGTTCGCCACGGTCATGCGCGAATGGGGAAGTCCCGCGTCGAGTTTTCTGGGAAGGGTTGACGCCCATCGAACCTGGAGACTCGAGACCGAGCGAGCGCTGGAGAGCCTTGCCGCCGCGGCGGGTGCCGCCGAGCCCGTGTGCGTGTTGGGGACCGCCTTTGGCCTCGTGCAACTGCTCGAGGCCTTGGACCAAGTCGCCGGCCGGATCCAACTCGCCCCGGGGTCGCGTGTGCTCGAGACCGGTGGATACAAGGGGCGCAGCCGGGCGTTGCCGCGGGCGGAATTGTACGCCTGGATCGGCAGAGCCTTGGGCGTGCCGCCGTCTCACATCGTGTCCGAGTACGGCATGTGCGAGCTCAGTTCTCAGGCCTACGATCTTGTGATCTCCAAGGACCTGCGCCACCCTGAGCCGGATTCGGCAACTCGACCGCCGAGCGGCCGCCAGTTCCGCTTTCCGCCTTGGGCTCGCGCCTTGGTGATCTCGCCGGAAACGGGTCGGGAAGTTGGCGTAGGCGAGGCGGGCCTGCTGCGCGTGGTGGACTTGGCGAACGTGTGGTCGGTCTTGGCGGTGCAGACCGAAGACCTCGTCCGGCGGCAGGCGCAGGGCTTCGAGTACCTGAGCCGGGCGCAGGCGTCGGAGTGGCGAGGTTGTTCGTGGATGAGCCCGTGACCAAGTGAACCTAACGGCGGATCCAGATCCCGGCCGAGCGGTGCCCAAGGGACGAACGTTGTTCCTGTGCACCGTCCTGCATGCCTTCACGCACCTGTACATGGTGGCGTTACTGCCGCTCTATTACCTGGTTCAGGTCGACCTCGGCCTTGCCAGCGTGGCCCAGGCGACGTTCCTGGTCACGGCCATGATGCTCGCCTACTTCCTCGTGAGCTATCCCATGGGGATCCTGGCCGATCGCCTGAGCCGCAAGAGGCTCCTGAGCGCCGGCCTCGCCCTTAATGCCCTCGGGATTATCGGACTGAGTTGTGCCCCGGACTACCCCGTGGCCCTCGCGTGCGCCGTCGTGGCCGGCCTGGGCGGAGGCTGTTACCATCCACCCGCCACCGCGCTCATCGTCGAGCTTTACCCGGTCAATACCGGCCGCGCCCTGGGCTTGTCCGGCATCGGCGCCAGCGTGGGCTTCTTCCTGAGCCCGCTCTACTGCGGTTGGCGCGCCGCCGCTGCCGGTTGGCGCGCGCCGCTGCTCGAGTTGGGTTTGCTCGGACTCGGCGTGGCGGCAGTCTTCTTTTGGCTGGCCCAGGAAGGACCACGCGCTCAGCCGGCGGCTGCCGAGCGCTCCGGTGCCATCTTCCCCTCCGGCACCGCGTGGCTGCTCTTTCTGGGGGCGGGCCTGCTCTTCAGTTTGCGCGACCTCGCGGGCTGCAGTATGGGCAGCCTGGGCTCGCTCTTCCTCCAACGCGCCCACCGATTGAGCCTCGCCCAGACCGGCCTGAGCCTCAGCGCCATCTTCCTTGCCAGTGCCGTGAGCAACCCGCTCTTCGGCCACTTGAGCGACCGCGGCCGGTCGCGTTGGACGGCCTTCATCCTCGTGGCGGCGGCCGCGGTGATGGTCGCGTTTCCGCACCTGCCCCGTGCTGGGTTGGCGCCGGCCCTGATGGTTTACGGCTTTTTCTTCCTCGCCAGCTATCCCACGACCGAAGCCGCCCTCATGCTGACTGTGCCCGCTGCCGTGCGGGGACGCGTTTTCGGGATGTTCATCACGATGGGCGGCCTGGTGGGGAACCTCGGGCACTGGCTCGCCGGGGCTTATGTCGAGCGGCTCGGCCCAGCCGCAGCCCAGCCTTCCAGCTACGATCTGGCTTACGGTCTATTGGGCGCGCTGGTGCTCGTCGCCCTCGGCGCGTTGCCTTGTCTGCGGGCCTTGCGCCGCCTCGATCTCGCCGCCGCCATCGAGCCGCCCCTCGCCTCCGTCACCACTGCCGCCCAACTCGGGAAGGGAAACGCATGAGACTACCCGACTACTTCCTTGCTGACTTGCCCCCCGAGGCGGCGCTGACGCCCGCCTTGGTCACCGACGCTTGCTTGGCCTTAAAGGCCAACCGCCAACTCTACCTCGCCGAGCGGAGCAGCGCGGAGCTCGTGGGCGTCCTGTCGGCCCTGGCCCAGAATTGGCTCGACCCCACAGACTCCTTTCGTCGCCTGGCCCTCGAGGCCGATCCTGCGGCGACGGGGTTTCCGCCCGAGGTCCTGGCGGCCGGTCTGGATGCCTTCTTCGAGGCCCTTTCGAGCGAAGCCCTCGAGGCGCTCATCCTCCAAGACCTGGGCCAACTCGCCCAACTCGACCGGCTCACCCCCGTCGAGCTGCCCGGCCTGTCGCCGCGGTTGGCCATGGCCCGCGGTCCGGCGCTGTTGGTGCACGTGGCGGCCGGCAACTTGCCCGCACCCGCCCTCTCGAGCCTCGTCTTGGGTCTGCTCGTCCGCTCGGCACAGTTCATGAAGTGTGCCTCGGGCAGTTCGTTGCTCCCACGCCTCTTCGCCCACTCCCTGCACGAAGTCGAGCCCAAGTTGGGCGCTTGCCTCGAGATCGCGGAGTGGCCGGGAGGCACGGCCGCACTCGACGGTGCCCTCCTGGCTCAAGCGGATTGCGTCACTGCCACGGGCGAGGATGCCACGCTCAGCGCCCTTCGCGCCCAATTGCCGGTCGGCGTGCGGTTCCTAAGTTACGGCCACCGCGTCAGTTTCGGCTATGTTGCCCAGGAAAGCCTCAACCCGCATGGACTGCCCAAGACCGTCGCCGCCGCGGCTCAGGATGTTGTGGCTTGGAACCAGCGCGGTTGCCTCTCGCCCCAGGTCTTCTACGTCGAGACCGGCGGGCGCAACTCCCCCGAGCAGTTCGCCCAGGCGCTCGCCACCGAGCTCGAAGCCTGCGAGCGGACCCAGCCACGCGGACCGGTTTCACTCGAGGCGGCCGCCGCTATCGCCACCCGGCGGACCTTCTACGAAGTGCGGGCCGCGCACTCGTGCGACACGTGTCTCTGGTCGAGTCCCGGCTCGACGGCCTGGACGGTCGTTTACGAAAACGAGCCCCGGTTCATGCCCTCCTGCGCCAACCGGTTCATCTACGTCAAAGCCGTGCCCGACCTCGAGCACGCCCTCAAAGGGGCTGAGGCAATCCAAGCCATCGTGACCACGGTAGGCCTGGCCGCCCAGGGCCAGAAGGCCCAGGAACTGGCGTGGCGCTTGGCCCGCTGGGGCGTGCCGCGCATCTGTCCGCTCGGTCGAATGCAAAAGCCGCCCCTGACCTGGCGCCATGACGGGCGCCCCAGCTTGGGCGATCTGGTCACCTGGAGCGATTGGGAACGATGAACGTCGAACTACGCCGAACCTTCCAATTCGAGGCGGCTCACCTCCTGCCCCGCCTGCCCGACACCCACAAGTGCCGCCGCCTCCACGGCCACAGCTTCCAGGTCGAAGTCGTCGTGGCCGGTCCGTGCGATCCCCACCTGGGTTGGCTCATCGACTACGCGGACATCGCTCAAGCCTTCAAACCCCTCTGGGAACAGCTCGACCATCGCTACCTCAATGAGATCCCAGGCCTCGAAAACCCCACCAGCGAAAACCTCGCCGCCTGGATTTGGGCCCGGCTGCAGCCGCACCTGCCATCCCTCGCCGAGATCGTCGTGGCCGAGACCTGCACCGCCCGCTGCGTCTATCGCGGCTAAACCCGCCTCAAAACTCGAGCGGAACGCGCACCACGATCGCGCCCATCACGTCGTTGAGCTGGAAGTCTCGCCGGGGGCTCTTCGGGTGGCGATTGTGGCAGTCCACACAGGAGGTCAAGGTCGCGCGATCGGCATACACGGCCGTAAAGTAGCTTCGACCGCCCAATACCTCCTCCGTGTAGTAAGGTTCCTCCGGCTGTTTCGCCACGCGCTCCAGCCCGGTCTGCTCGACCTCAGTCTGCGGACCGTGGCTCGTGTTGATCGGCCACAGCGAACGCAGAGTGTACGAAAACTCTGCGCCCCGCTGCTGGATGCTCTGGCCCGCCGCCCGGAGCATCTGGGCGTGCACCGGCAGACCGTGCGCCTCGATCCGCCGCTCGGTCGCTGCCGGCCGTCCCTCCTCAGCCTGCAGCCGCTGCACCACCAACTCGGCATATGCCTGCCGGTCGGCCGCAATCACCGCATGAAGCGAATCGGCTAACTTGCGCGGGCTGATCGACGTGAGCTTGTGCGTCTTCTCTTCCGCCCCGCGCCCGACCCAATCGGCCCAGGCAAAGGCTAAGGCTCCGGCGAGGACCGTGACGGTTAAGGTCTTGGCAGTCATGGATGGGGTTCGCGCACCTTGAGGATTTGGTCGACGGCAAGGTTGGCCAGGACTTGAACCGTGCCGCTGGGCCAACGGATTTCCAAGCGGTCCACCACGCGGTGTCGACCCAGGCCAAAATGCACACGGGCATCGCCCTGCATCAAGAAACCCGTAGGGCACAGCGCCTCGGCCCGCAAGGTCAGTTCGCCAGCCGTGAGAGTGACCAACGCGCCGTACCCGTTGCGATTGCTGCGGGTGCCCTCGAGCTGGAGCTTCAGCCAGTGATGTTCGAGAGGCGACCGGTTCCGCAACAGGAACACCCGGTTCGCCAGCGCGGTCACCAGCAAATCGAGCCGGCCGTCGTTGTCGTAGTCCAGCACCGCCGCGCCTCGGCCGTTGACCGGGCGCTGGAAATAAGATCCGCCTTTGGCGGCGGCGTCGGTGAAGTGGGCGCGCCCGTCGTTTTCGAGCAGCAGGCTCAGCGCGCCTTCGAGCTTGAACGCGTCGCCGTTGGCCATAAACAAGTCCGCGTCGCTGTCGTTGTCGAAATCCAAGAAGACCCCGCCCCAGGCGACGTACTTCTGGGTTAACCGGCCTAGCCCGCTCGCCCACATGCGGTCGTCGTAGAGACCTTGGGCCGTTCGCAGGTAGAGCGAGCCGTAACCCAACCGGGTGATGAACAGGTCCGGTAATCCGTCGCCATTGGCATCCGCAACCGTCGCGTTCATCGAGCCAGGCGCTTCGCCGATCGAGTTGAAGGCCACACCGACCTCGAGGCCAATGTCCCGGAAGCCGCCGCGGCCGTCGTTCTGCCAAAGCCCGTTCGGCGTGTCGTCGTTGCTGACATACAGATCCACGTCTCCGTCCCAATCGCAATCGAACGCCGACACCGACATGCCCCGGTGCACCGGGGCGAAGAGGCCCGCCGCCCGCGTGACCTCTTCGAACGTGCCATCGCCTCGGTTGCGATAAAACACATCCGCTTCACCCGGGTAAGCCAGCGGCCCCGGGTAAGCGCCCGGGTTCTGCTCCGATTCCTTCTCGGGCGTGTAGGTCAGGTAGTTGACCACGTACAGATCCAGCCAGCCGTCTCGGTCCGCGTCCACAAATGCCGCCGAAATCCCCGTGCCGGGATGCCCCACACCGGCCCGGTCCGTCACGTCCACGAAAGTCCCGTCGCCCCGGTTCCGATAGAGCAAGTTGCGCCCCACATTCGCCACGTAGAGGTCGGTGTGACCGTCATTGTCGAAGTCGCCTGCGGTTGCCGCGCTAGCAAACCCTGTCCCATCGAGTCCGGCGCGGCGCGTGACGTCCTCGAAGGTGCCATCGCCGCGGTTGCGATAGAGCCGGTTGGGTTGCCGCCGTGTGCCGGGCGCCGCCCGGGTCACACCTTCGAGCGGGCCCCAGTTCAAAAGGTAGATGTCCACCCAACCGTCCTTGTCATAGTCCAACACCGCGCCGCCCGACCCGTTCGATAACAAGATGTTCGCGATGCGTTCGTGGCAGAACTGATGCACAAAGTCCAGGCCCGCCTGGGCGGTCACATCCTCGTACCCATCGCCCGGGGTCGGGGCGATGGGCGGCGTCACCCGCCGCATCGACCCGCGATCCCCCTCCCCCTCGCGACCAGGGCCGCCGGGGGCGGTCGTTCGTTGGTCCTGGGCCAGCAGCAGCCCGACGCCTAGCCAGCTCAGAGTCCAGATGAGCGGCCACGGCCAGGCCTGCCGCCAGGCTCGCGGCGCTAAACAGCGGGGCCTGGCCCGCTGGCCTACTCGGCTGAAAGGTTCGGGTCGAACACCGGCGGTGTGCCTGCACTCCGCGCCGCAGTAGTTCTCGCGAGTTCCGAAGTCGAGCAGGCCGTCTGCCTCAGATATCGGCCTACCCGGCCGCTCGCCTGATTCGCGGCCGATGGTCCATGCGGCGCCCCGGTCTGGATCGCCTGGCTGAGCCTTGAAGGCCTGTTCTGGCAAACTGGGCTGTGTCATCTTGCGTTCGGTCGCGCATGGCCGGGTTCACGGTGCGCTTACCCTTACGTTACGCTCCCGGCGCGCGTTGAGGGTGAGGTTGCCTGAGCCGAGGGGGTGTGCCAACCGGAATCGAAGAACGCCATACTCGTACTCATGAGTCCGTTCTGGAAGGAGCGCGGCCATCTTGGCCGCGGGGTGCAGCGTGCGAGACGCCCGCTCTCCGTTTGGGAAGGAGCGCGGCCATCTTGGCCGCGGGGTGCAGCGGGCGAGACGCCCGCTCTCCGTTTGGGAAGGAGCGCGGCTATCTTGGCCGCGGAGGGCAGCGGGCGAGACGCCCGCTCTCCGTTTGGGACGGAGCGCGGCCATCTTGGCCGCGGTGGGTAGCGTGCGAGACGCCCGCTCTCCGTTTGGGACGGAGCGCGGCCATCTTGGCCGCGGGGTGCAGCGTGCGAGACGCCCGCTCTCCGTTTGGGACGGAGCGCGGCCATCTTGGCCGCGGGGTGCAGCGTGCGAGACGCCCGCTCTCCGTTTGGGAAGGAGCGCGGCCATCTTGGCCGCGGGGTGCAGCGTGCGAGACGCCCGCTCTCCGTTTGGGAAGGAGCGCGGCTATCTTGGCCGCGGAGGGCAGCGTGCGAGACGCCCGCTCTCCGTTTGGGACGGAGCGCGGCTATCTTGGCCGCGGAGGGCAGCGGGCGAGACGCCCGCTCTCCGTTTGGGAAGGAGCGCGGCCATCTTGGCCGCGGTGGGTAGCGTGCGAGACGCCCGCTCTCCGTTTGGGAAGGAGCGCGGCTATCTTGGCCGCGGAGGGCAGCGTGCGAGACGCCCGCTCTCCGTTTGGGACGGAGCGCGGCCATCTTGGCCGCGGTGGGTAGCGGGCGGGACGCCCGCTCTCCGTTTGGGAAGGAGCGCGGCCATCTTGGCCGCGGTGGGTAGCGTGCGAGACGCCCGCTCTCCGTTTGGGACGGAGCGCGGCCATCTTGGCCGCGGGGTGCAGCGTGCGAGACGCCCGCTCTCCGTTTGGGAAGGAGCGCGGCCATCTTGGCCGCGGTGGGTAGCGTGCGAGACGCCCGCTCTCCGTTCTGGACGGAGCGCGGCCATCTTGGCCGCGGGGCAGCGTGCGAGCCGCCCGCTCTCCGTTTGGGACGGAGCGCGGCCATCTTGGCCGCGGTGGGTAGCGTGCGAGACGCCCGCTCTCCGTTTGGGACGGAGCGCGGCCGTCTTGGCCGCGGTGGGCAGCGTGCGAGACGCTGGCGTCACCTCACGGTCCGGAGACGTTCGATCATCCGAGCCAGTCGGTCGCGATGGGCGAGCAGCGGGCGAGGATCCGTGGTGAAGTGGGTCAGGTCTTGCGATACCTCGGGCGGCACGCGCAACAGCTCCTGGGCGGCCTGGACCAGGGCCGCTTGGCCTGTCACGCCTTGCACGCGGTTGACCTCTTGGTTCAGAAGCCAGAAATACTCGTAGTCCTCCATGCCATCGCGCAGGTTCTCCCACCGACTCGAGTTGATCGGCGCGTCCAGGCGCGGGGCGGTGGCGGCGTTGGGGTCGCGCCGGGGCGGGTAAAGGAATCGGCCATCGCCGTTGCCCCAGGGCCGGCGTTGGCCCACGGGCGTGTCGTAGCCGGAGACCCAGCTCATGGGATCTTGCCACGGATCTTGCAACGTGGGGGCGGGGTAAGCGCAGGAGCTGGTCCAATAGATCGTCGCCCAGATCAGGATCCCGTGGACGCCGTATTGCCAGGATTGCCAGGGCCAGAGGCGCAGTTCGGTCCCGGGATGATCGATGAACTCGGTCACGTAGGGCGCCTTCGGCCCGGTGCAAATGTACCACCAGACTTCCTCGCCGGCGTCGCGCCGCGCTCGCACCTTCTCCGGCGTCCATTCGGGAGTCAGGCCGCACCATATCTCGACATGGCCCTGCAATTCCGGCTCGGGTTGCTCCGTCAGCATCCGCCGGACGCCCGGCGCGGCCTCCTTGATGCGCTGCTGACCCGCCACCACGAAGGCGTAGTCCTTCGGGTCGGGTTCGTCGAACCAGTACGTGAAGGCCTGATCGAGCCAGCCGCGGTCGCGCAGGTGGCGTTCGACCTGGCCGAGGTAATCGCGGAAGAGCCGTGCGAACTCGGGTGTGCCTTCCTGGAAACCCTCGAGGCTGCCCAGGTGGCGACTGTGGAAGGTGCCCCCGCCCATGCCGCGCAGCCGGAGTTGGAAGGTGTTGAAGCGGTGTTCATCCAGCCACTTCTCCGCCGCAGGGTCGAACCGAGAGAAATCCACACGCGCAGTCTTGTGGGCGCCTTCGCCATCGAACCGGACCTCGATGGGGGCGTAATCGTAGAAGGAGTAGGGGCTAATCCGATGCTGGGCGAAGTTCTCGAGGTACTTCTCGAACACGGCGACCTGCTCGGTGCGGTTGGTGAGGCGGTGGTAACGGTTGATCGCGCCGCTGCCCAACCCGAGTGCGCTGCGCAGATGCGTGTCGCGCGGCAGCGCGAAGTCGTACACATGCACCTCGAGCGGCACGCTCAACTCGCCCAGCGACGTCCGCAGCGTCAACGTGGCGGTGTAATCGCCGGAACCGACTCCGCGGGGCACATGAAACGTGAGCCAGAGGGGCTGGTTGCGACCGG
>VHCO01000229.1 GCA_016871715.1 Verrucomicrobiota bacterium | reverse complement strand
TGGGGGACAGCGTCCACCAGGAAGGCCGCGCCATGCCCCAGCCAGCGGCCACGCCCAGCCTGCGGCCGTTCCCTTGATTGCCTCGATCAGACCTCCCTAAACTACCGTGGCGGCTCACACACCGCGCGCACGGCCCGTCCCAGTTCGGCCGCAGGCGCATGCTGCCACACCCAGCCGTCCGCCCCGGCCGCCAGGCCGTTGACAACCGCTTCGGCAACCTCCGTTTCCCCCACCAAGAGCACCCGGAGGCGTGGGGCGATTCGCTTCAACCGGCCTACGCAGGCCAGTCCCGGCATGTCCGGCAGTCGCTCGGCCAGGAGAACCAGGTCTGCCCTGACCGCAGAGATCCGGCGCAGGGCCTGGCTGCCGGTTGGATACGCCCCGGTCACGCGAAAGGCGTCGTTCCCGGCTTCACCCCCAGCCAGGGTCAGCCGCGCGGACTCGAGGCGGCCGACGCAAACGGCTCTGGCGCAAGATCTAGCTGGTTTGTCAGCTCCCGCTTTCACATGCACGCGGCCTGCTCGTAGTCACTGTAGATATATACGTACCATTTCACGCGCCTCTTACAGTCATACAGTCAACTGCATTTTCCTTTCTTTCGGTTCTTCTGCGACGACGACACTCTCGCTCGACGGATCGAGGAGATCGTCCCACGCCTCGGTGTGGTTCTCGGGCAGATCCACGCGCTTCGAGGACCGTCTGGGCGCGTCGAGACTGCATCCTTCGCGCAGCAGCCGCTCGAGGCGATAGCGGCAGCTTTGGAGATACCAACTGGCGGTTTGTCCCGGTCGTCGTGTCTCCATTCGCCAAAGGTAAACCAACCCTTCCTGGAGCAGGTCTTTTCGCCAAGACCTGTCGGCGGGCAACTCCTCAAGGATGCGCTCCAGGAGGCTTTGCATGGGCACAAGGTCCTCCGCGGCGGGGCGATGGCGGTCGCCCGTTCCCTTCGAGTCCGAGCACGAAGTCTCGGGGCGAGAGGTGGCAGTCGTCCGGGAAGAAGGCGGCCCCGGCAATCGTCATGTGGACGTTCGGCTCGAGTTCGGCGGCCTGGCGAGCGGTCAGCAGTTCGGCTGCCAAACCCAAGCGGCGCGCCTGCTCGACCGTCTTGGCCTCGTCGTGCAGCGCACGCTCGGTGCGGCACAACATGAGCAGCCCCTTGCGCGTGAAGCCGAAGCGGTTGCCCTCGCGCGAGGCCAATTCCTCGAACAGGGCGCGGCTGGCGAGGTTCAACTCGCGCAGGAGGGGCGCCGCCTGTGCCACGCGCCCGGCGGTCGCCGCGCGGCAGAATCTCCAAGCCCAACCGATGAGGTCCCAACTCCATCGGGGCTCGAGGTAGAACGGGGATTCGGGGTTGCCCATCCATCGGAGCGCCAGCGTCACCATGCCCGGCGCCGCCAGCGGGATGAAGTGGCTCGGCACGACGAGGCCGGCATTGCCGAACGAGCAGCCATCGCGCGGCGGAGATTAGCGTTCCAGCACGACGACCCGATGACCTCGCCGGCTACAGAAATAGGCCGTGCTGAGGCCGATGAGGCCACCGCCGACGATGACAATCGAGCTGGTCTTCACGCGGAGCTAGGCGCCCTGAGCTACCCGCAAGACAAGTCTGGGGCGCTTACGGTTCGCGAAACGCCGCGTGGAACTCGACGTTTGTGCCGTTGCGAAATCCACCGCGGCCCCAAGTTCTGCCTGTTGCAGCGGAGGATTAGGCCATCCGGCGGGTCAAGCAAGCGGAGAACGGTTGGTCGGACCGTCGCGAATCCTTAGCGAGGAGCTTGCCGCGTGCGGTGTTGGGTCAGGTGACGCTCGCCAAGTAATGAAGGACGGCGCTGAGGCCGCACAACCAGAGCGCGAGAGTCACGAGCGCCTCGCTCACATCGTTGACGCGCGTCGTTAGGATCTTGGTCTTGTTGGTCATCGCTCGGCTCCCCAGTCGGTGTGGTTTCATTGGCGGTCGTTCCTAGGCGTTCAGGCCAACGGCGCGATCGGCAGCGGGCGTAGCCCGCTGAAGACTCGGGCGGAATCGGCCAGCAGTTCCTGGTAATGCGCCCGCGCCCATTCGAGCACCAGTTCGGTTACGCGCTGCGGCACATCCCCCTGGATAACCCTGAGGGTGTCGAGGTGGATCACCAGCTCCGAGTCGCCGTAGAACGCGTGCAGTCGCGCCCCCAACGAACGCACACACAAGAGCCGAATCACGATCCCGTAGAATTTGGCGAGCACTGGCATAAGCTTCTGACTTTGTTTCTGGTTCCGCCGCCCGCACTTGTTTCCGCTGCGGGCGACCGGGTGCAGCATCGCGGACAGGTCTTGATACCCAGAAGCGACCGTTCCGGTTTCAACTTTCACACGCGATGAGAGCGAGGCATCGAGTGGCGCAGAGGCAACCGCGGTGCCCATCGCGGGCGACTGAGTTCTGGCGTCCAGCGGCACCGGGTCGAGCCGCGCGTGCCGAAGCGTCCCTCGGTCTCCGCTCGAGGCGGATCGCTTCGATTCGGCAGGACAAACCCGCAAACCAGTCCGGTGAGGAGCCCGAGGCAAAAAAGCGCCCCGAGGTCGGCGGCGCACAGTTCATAGGCAATCATGGCGCGCAGTCTAGCAGGGGCTCCTGGACAAAGGCTGTCCAACCCCCCTGGGTGAAACCTGCCCGGGCAATCTCGAGGGTCCAGTTCCGCGGGCACTGCCGCCAACGTGGGCGCTCGAAGTCGGCAGCGACGGTCCCCCGCGCCGGGTCGGTCTGGCCGGGTGACGACGCGCAGGCGGAACCGCGCGCAGGAGTGCGGGGTGGGCTTACAGGTTGGCCAAGCCGGCCTGCACCTGTTTCTCTTTCGCCTGCCAACCGGCCAGGCGCTGCTGGTGCTGCTCGAGCACGTGCGGCGGGACCTTGGCCGTGAACTGTGGATTGTCCAGGTTGGCTTGGGCCTTGGCGATCTCGGCTTGGATCTTGCCCAACTCTTTGGTGAGGCGGGCCCGCTCAGCCCCCGCATCGATCAAGCCGGCCAAGGGCAAGTAGAGCTCGCCGAGCGCGTTGGCCGCCAGGGGCGTTCCTTTGGGCGGGAGATAGGCGGCGTCGATCTCGATCGTCTCCGCGTGCAGCAGCAGGCGCATAACCTCGAGTTCGTGCGCCGGCAGGTCGGTGGCCGGCTTGAGGACGAACTTGAGCTTCTTGCCGGCTGGCAAGTTGAACTCGCGCCGCAGGTTCCGGCCTTTGCTCACGAGGTCATACTTGGCCTCGGCGGACTGCGCCGCGGCCGGGTCGAGGCGGAAATGCTCTTTCTCGGCGTCGTCGAAAGGCTTGGGCCAGCGCGCGAACATGATGGTCGCTCCGCCCTGATCGGCGGGCAGGCTCTCGCGGTAACCCAGGCCCTGCCACAGTTCTTCGGTGATGAACGGCAGGAAGGGGTGGAACAAGCGCAACATATGGCCCAGCACGAAATCGATCACGGCGACAGTGTTGGCGCGCCGCGCCGCGCCCTCCGCGGGACCGGCTCCCGGTTCGGCACTCGGCGTTCCGCGGTCCGAATTGGCCAGGGTCGCTTTGCTAGCCTCGACGTACCAATCGCAATACTCGCTCCAGAAGAAGCGATACAGGGTTTGGGTCACCTCGTTGAACCGGTACTCGGCGAAGGCGGCGTCGATCTCGCGGATGGCGGTGTCGAGTCGCAGGAGGATCCAGCGGTCGTCGCTGGTGAGGAGGGCGGGGTCGATTTCGCCCTCAGTGGGCGTGTCCGGGCCGGCCACCATCTGGCGGAAGCGGCAGGCGTTCCAGAGCTTGTTGCAGAAGTTGCGGCCCAACTCGACGTTTTGTTCGTCGAAGAGGATGTCTTGGCCCAGCGGCGCGCTGCGCATGGTGCCGAAGCGGAGGGCATCGGCGCCGTATTTGGCGATGAGCTCCAGTGGGTCGGGCGAGTTCCCCAGGCTCTTGGACATCTTGCGGCCGAGCTTGTCGCGGATGATGCCGGTGAAATAGACGTTGCGGAAAGGCAACTCGCCCATAAACTCGTAACCCGCCATGATCATGCGGGCCACCCAGAAGAAAATGATGTCCGGGCCCGTCACCAGGTCGGCGGTGGGGTAGAAGGCCTTGAGCGTGTCGGTCCGCTCCGGCCAGCCCATGGTCGCAAAGGGCCACAGCCACGAGCTGAACCAGGTGTCCAGAACGTCCGGGTCCTGCTCCCACTGGGCTGCGTCCGGCGGCGGTTCGGTCCCGCAATAGATCTGCGGCGCGGGTGGGTCTCCTGCGGCCGGTTGACCTGCCGGCTTCCGATACCAGACCGGCACCCGGTGGCCCCACCAGAGCTGGCGGCTGATGCACCAGTCGCGCAGGTTCTTCATCCAGTGCGTGTAGGTCTTGGCCCAACGGTCAGGATGAAACCGAATCGCGCCCGGCGCGAGCGACTCGGGGCCGCCCGGCGCGTCGGGGTGCGGTGCCTGCTCGCTGCCCGCCTCGACACAGCGCGTGGCCGGCTCGACGCTGGGGTACTTGAGGAACCACTGTTCGCTCAGGTAGGGCTCGATGGGCACATGACTGCGTTGGCTGTAGCCGACGTTGTGGACGTAATCCTCGGTCTTGAGCAGCAGCCCTTGCTGCGTCAGTTGCTCGACCACCGCTCGCCGCGCCTCGAGTCGGTCCAAGCCCACGAAATCTTCGCCGGCCGCCGGCGTCATGCAACCGTCGGGGCCGATCACCACGGTCAAGGGCAAGCGGTGGCGCTGGGCGATCTCGTAGTCGTTCGGATCGTGCGCCGGCGTCACCTTGACACAGCCGGTGCCGAACTTCGGGTCCACCAGCTCATCTGCGATGATTGGGATGGGCTTGTTTTGGAGCGGCAATAAGCAGTGCCGCCCCACGAGCTGCCGGTAGCGTTCGTCCTGCGGGTTGACCGCCACGGCTTCGTCACCCAGCATGGTCTCGGGGCGCGTGGTGGCCACCGCGACGAACTCCTGGGTGGCGGTTTGGCCGGCGGCCTCGAGCAGCGGATACTTCAGATGCCAGAGGTGGCCCTTCTCCTCGAGCATGTCGACTTCCTCGTCCGAGAGCGCCGTGCGCGCCGCCGGATCCCAGTTCACCATCCGCTTGCCCCGGTAGATCAGGCCCTTCCGATACAACTCGACAAAGACTCGCTCGACGCACTTCGAGTAGGCCGGATCCATGGTGAACCGCTCGCGGGTCCAGTCGCAGGACGCGCCCAGTTTTTTGAGTTGCTGGATGATAATGCCGCCGTGTTTGTCCTTCCAGTCCCAGACATGTTCGAGGAATTTCTCGCGGCCGAGCTCCTCCCGGTGCTTCATCGCGCCTTGTTTCTTGAGCGTGCGCTCGACGACCGCCTGGGTGGCGATGCCGGCGTGATCGGTGCCGGGCAGCCACAGCACTTCCTTGCCGTCCATGCGCGCCTTGCGGGCGAGGATGTCCTGGATGGTGTTATTGAGCACATGCCCCAAGGTGAGCATGCCGGTCACGTTGGGCGGCGGGATGACGATCGCGTAGGCCGGTCGCGCCGGACCCACTCGAGCCGGATCCGCGACGAAGCATTGCCGGTCCAGCCAGTACTGGTACCACTTCTCCTCGACGGCTTGCGGTTCGTACCCTTTCGGTAGCTCGGACATAAACGGAAAAAGGAATCAGTTGATCGCCCCGTCCTCCGGTCCAAGGAAACTGGGATCGGCGGGTGGTTCCAACAACGAGTTGTTCGTCCAGGCCTCCTCCGGTACCGCCATCTTCTCATCCACCAACCCACGGATCACCGCCGCCATCGGCTCGCCGCGACGGGCCGCTTCCGCCTGCAAGAAGCGGTGCTCGGCCCGACTCAGGTAGATCTGCGTCCGAACCATGGGCTCCGAACCGCTGACATCGACCGCTGGAGCCAGAGCCGGAGCTTCCTCCAGAACGCTCCCAACAGCCACAGGCGCAGTCTTGAGCTTGGCGCGCTTTTTCATGGGCCGAAGACCCATCGTGATGTATATACGTCAATCACGACTCCATGAGCGCGTATTCCATGCTGTCCACCAGCGCCTGCAGACTGGCCTCGATGATGTTCTCGCTCACCCCAACCGTTCCCCACTCGCGTTTGCCGTCGCTGGATTCGATCAACACGCGGGTCTTGGCCGCCGTTCCCGTGGCGGAATCCAGGATGCGGACCTTGTAGTCGGTCAGTTTCACCTTCTTGAGCCGGGGGAAGAAGCCCATCAACGCTCGGCGCAAGGCGCCGTCGAGCGCGTTAACGGGTCCGTCGCCGTCGGCCGCCGTGTGAGCGTGTTGGTCGCCGACACGCACCTTGACGGTGGCTTCGCAGACATGTTCGAGGCCGTCCCGGCGCATCGAGACGTGGTAAGCCAGGACGGTGAACGGCAGCTCCCGTTTCTCGAGGGTGCGGCCGATGAGCAGGGCGAGGGAGGCCTCGGCGGCTTCGTATTCGTAGCCTTGATTTTCGAGGGCCTTGATCGAGGCGAGGATGGTTTTGAGTTCGGGCGTGTCTGCGGTGAGCGGGTAACCCAGCTCTTGGGCCTTCAACAGGACATTGACGCGGCCTGACAAGTCGCTGACAAGGACGCGGCGCGCGTTCCCTACCGCGGTCGGGTCGATGTGTTCGTAGCTGCGCGCCACGCGGTCAACCGCGTGGACATGGATCCCTCCCTTGTGGGCAAACGCGGCGGTGCCCACCCAGGGCTGCCGGGGATCGTGATGCAGATTGGCGATTTCGTCGACGAACCGCGACAGCTCGAGCAGCTTGGGCAGGGAGGCTGCCGGGACGCCGACCCGTTTGAGTTTGAACGCCACGATCGGGATGACGCTGGTGAGATTGCAGTTGCCGGTGCGTTCGCCGTAGCCGTTGACGGTGCCCTGGACATGGCTGGCGCCGTTTTCGAGGGCTGCCACAGCGTTGGCCACGCCCAACCCGCAGTCGTTGTGGGTGTGAATGCCCAAGCGCGCCGTCAACCGGCCCTTCGCCCGTTGCGTGACCTGGGCGATCTCGCTCGGGAGCCGGCCGCCGTTGGTGTCGCACAACACGACGCAATCGGCCCCGGCCTTCTCGGCGGCCAGCCAAGTGGCCAGCGCGTACTCCGGTTCGTCGGCGAAGCCGTCGAAGGCATGCTCGGCGTCGTACACGACCCGGCGGCCGTGGTCTTTCAGGAACCGGATGGTGTCGCCGATCATGGCCAGGTTTTCGTCGGGGCTGGCGCGCAGGACCTCGTGCACATGCAACAGCCAACTCTTACCCACCACCGTCACCACCGGCGTCTCCGCCTCGAGCAGCAGCCGCACTTGCTCGTCCTGCTCGACCCGCACCCCTTTGCGCCGGGTGGCGCCAAAGGCCGCCAACTGCGCCCGTTTGAACCGGCGCGGCCGGGCGAGGGCGAAGAACTCGATGTCCCTAGGGTTGGAGCCGGGCCAACCGCCCTCGATCGAGTGCATGCCGAAGGCGTCCAACCGCTCGGCGATGCGCAGTTTATCGGCGACCGAGAAGTTGACGCCTTCGGCCTGGCTGCCGTCTCGGAGGGTCGTATCGTAGATTTCGACTTGCGGTTTCATGCGCTCCGCGCGAGCGGAAGGGGGTGTTTGTAGGCCAATTGACCGATCCTGCAAAGCCCAAAACCTGAGTGGCTCGAGTGCCACGTGCCGCCTCCCCCTGGACGATCCGGCGAATGGTGGCGCCACACCGCTCCCACGATGGCCCGGCCCGGATCGCACACCGTCAACCGTTCGACAGATCACCCGCGCACCCCCGGCGCTACACCTCGACCTCGGGTAGCTCAGGCATCGCCTCCCGTCCCGTTCGCGCCGTTCACGCCGACGAGCTGCACCGCCGGCTTCTGCGCCCCACATCGGCTGCACGAAGGCAAGAGCGCGTGCCGCACCGCCTGACATTCCGGACAGGGCTCGAACAGGGCCGTGCCGCACATGGGACAGACGTAGGGCGCTTCGGGCTCGGCGGGCTGCCCCTCGGGCAGGTGACGCAGTCGCTTGACGGTGCGCCGGGTCCAAAACAGGTAGCGAAGCGGACCGCGCCGAATCGGGTACGCGCAGATCGGGCACAGGAACCGCTCGTAGGCTTCCCGATACTGCTTGAGCAACCAGTCCGGTCGGGGATACGCCACCATCCGCAGCAGATAGACCAACACGCGCACCACCAACGCCAGCGACGCCACAATCAAGATGTACTTGAAATACACCCGCGGGAAATGCTCGTGCATGACCAGCAAAACCTTCGCCAATGTGGCCAGGCCCAGGGCGAAAAGCAGCGGCGCATAAAGGCTGCCTCGCCACCGCAGCGCCAGGAACACCACCGCCCCCAACAGCGGCACCAGCACCGCTAGCTTGAAGGCGGCCAGCTTCCATTGGTGCCGTCGGGCGCGATCCTCGTATTCGCGCGCCGCCGGCACGCGGGCAGCCTGCAACTGCCGGTTGTTCTCCCGTTGCCGGCCCTCGAGCTCGCGCAGTCGATCCGTGAGCGCCGCGACTTCTTGGTTGATGGTTTGGTACTGGCGTTGGTTGGCCAGGAAGAGCTGCTGGCTCTCGCCGAGGGCGCGCTGCTCCACCTCGGACGGCGCTACCTCCTTCTGCAGGTTGAGCTTCTGCAACTCGAGCAGGCGGTTCATCGTCTTCTCCGAATTGTCCGCGCTGTCCCGCAGGACCGCCTGCTGCTTCTTGAGGTCCGTGATGCTGCGCTGGCCGTCCTCGATCTCGATCGCCAGTTGCCGTTCGTTCGCCAGCAACTCGGCCTCGATCAGCTCCTGCTCGACCGCGCGGCGGTCGGGTCCGCGGAGGGTACCGATGTCCTTCACCACAAAACCCAGCAGCCAGTAGAACAACAGCCCCAGCAGCAGCGTCCCGGCCATGACCAGCACGCGGTGGATCCAGGGGCCCGAATGGCGTCGAGCGGTCGTCATACTCCGGCAGAATTCAACGGTTGGCACCGCTCGTCAAGCAGCGTGTCGCCAAGCCGCCAACCCACGCTCAGATCGAATCCTCAGCATGGTGAAGCGCCGACCCGCACGGCCGCCACCGCTCACCTCGCTCCCGCTAAAACCCGTTCAACCGATCGATCAACTCGCGCAGCCGCCCGTAGGACTTGCGGTCGAACCCGAAGGCGATGCGCGGCAACTCCGGAACGTCCTCGTCCTCACGCTCCTCCGCCGTGGCTTCGCTGAGCCGGAACGGTTCGCCCGCCACAATGTCCGCAAAGTCCTCGTTGAGGGCGGCAATGGCGGTGGGCGCCGGAGCATGCTGGAGGCGCAAGATCAGCAGGTCCCGGACAAACCGGCTCGAGTGGTAGTTGCGGTAGTAACGGGTAATCCAGCGGACTGCCTGTTCCGGACTGTCCGTCATCCGGTACAGGTTGAGGTCGTCTTCGTCGATGAGTTCGTTGCGCAGCAGGTGTTCGCGCACGTGCCGGTCCCACGTTCGCCAGTACGTCCCGCCCGGCCGATCGATCAGGACCAACGGCATCAGTCGGCTCTTGCCCGTTTGCATCAGGGTGAGCGCTTCGTAACCCTCGTCCAGCGTGCCGAACCCGCCCGGAAACAGCGCGATCGCGTCGGAATGGCGCAGGAACGTCAGCTTGCGCGTGAAGAAATACTTGAAGGTGATGAGCTTCTTGTCGCTCTGAATGACGGGGTTGGCGGCTTGTTCCCAAGGCAACCGGATGTTCGCGCCAAAACTGGCCTCCGGTCCGGCACCTTCGTGACCCGCCTGCATGATCCCCGGCCCCGCCCCCGTGATGACCATGAAGCCACTGGCGGCCATTTGCCGGCCGAACTCGACCGCCTGCCGATACTCGAGCCGATCCGGCTGCAGCCGGGCAGAACCGAAGATGGTCACCTTGCGGCGCGCGGCGAAGGGGGCAAAAACGCGGAAGGCGTAGCGCAGTTCGCGCACGGCGGTCTGAATCACGCGCACGTCGCCCCGGTGCTCGACGTCGCGCAGCAGTTTGAGCGCATCCTCGATGATGTCCGCCACCAGATCCGCGTTGGCGCCCGCGCCCTTGAGCGCAATCAACGCCCGAATCTGCCGCTTCAGTTCGGCGTCAGGACGGCCAACTGGGGCCGGCTTTGTAGTTGGTTCCATACCGCCCCGAGTATAGCCGCACCGGCCCGGCTGCACACCACCAATGTGGCACTGCGATCGCCCCAGCCGGCAGGCCCGGATCCGGCGAATCGGATCCGGCGAATCGACTTGCCGTCCGAGCGGGCTCGTGCATAGTTCGTCCCGCCGTGGACGTCCTCAGCCGCCGCGGCAAACGGTCAACGGTCGCGGTCGCGCGCGTGGCGGAATTGGCAGACGCGCTAGATTCAGGTTCTAGTGGGTAACACCGTGCAGGTTCAAGTCCTGCCGCGCGCACCAACCGGCTGCTCTTCATTTCCACGCGACCGGCACCGCGGTTAGCTTGCCGAATCGACTCTGGAAAAACAACTGGCCATGGGCGACGCCATACTCGTGGACCAACTTCGTGATCTTGACGTCGTAGCAGCAATACTCGGCGATCTCGAGCAGCTTGCCCTCCTGGAACCAACGCAACGCCTGGAGGCCGTCGCTGGTCTTCTCGAGGCCCAGGGTGCCCTGCGCCACTGCGTCCAGCGAAAGCCGATGGGGAAGGCTCTTCTGCAAATCCACCAACAGGTCAAATGTCGGAATCTGGTGGGGGTCAAACAGTAGGTTGTACCCCGCCAAGACCTCGTAGTCGAAGCGTAAGATGTTGAACCCGACCACCAGATCCGCACGCCGCAGCTCATCGACGAGCTCGTTGACCTGGGGCTCGGCGTAAATGCGGTACCCCCCCCGCGCAGTGCCGTACGTCACCCCAACACTCATCCGCATCTCCCGAATCTTGCCCCAGCCGCCCACCTCATCGGCCGACTTCTGCGTCTCGAGGTCGAAATAGACTATGTTCCGCATCGCCAAAGCCCGCACTCTACTCAGGCGCTCCGTGCGCGCCAAGGGTTTCTGCGGCCACTGCCGCTGCGTTGACACGCTATGCCAGCCCGCTATAGTGCCCGGCCTTTTATGAATCCTAATCCGCATGTGGCTGTGGTCGGTGCGACGGGCGCCGTCGGCATCGAGATGATCAAGACGCTCGAGCAGCGCAATTTCCCACTCCGCCAACTCACCCTGCTCGCCTCCGCGCGCTCGGTCGGCAAGCAACTCAAGTTCCGCGGCCAAACCCTCGCGGTGCAGGAACTGACCAAGACCGCCTTCGCCGGCATCGACCTTGCCTTGTTCAGCGCCGGCGGCGGCATCTCGCGCGAGTTCGCCCCCCTGGCCGCCCGGGCCGGATGCGTCGTCGTCGATAACTCGAGCGCCTTCCGCATGGACCCGGCCGTGCCCCTGGTGGTGCCGGAAATCAACGCGGCCGACGTCAAGACCCACCGCGGCATCGTTGCCAACCCGAACTGCACCACGGCGATCGCCCTCATGGCGCTGTACCCGCTCCACGCCGCCTTCGGGTGCACCCGGATCTTCGCCTCGAGCTACCAGGCCGTCTCGGGCACGGGCGCCAAAGCCATCGCGGAACTCGAACGCCAAGTCGGGCAGGTCGTCCAGGGCCAACCCGTCACCCGCGAAGTCTACCCGCACCAGATCGCTTTCAACGTCCTGCCGCACGTCGATTCGTTCCTCCCAGACGGTTACACCAAGGAAGAAATGAAAATGCAGAACGAGGGCCGTAAAATCATGCACCATCCCGCGTTCCGCGCCAGCGTCACCTGCGTGCGTGTCCCCGTCTACCGAGCCCATTCCGTGGCGGTCAGCGCCGAGTTCGAAAAACCCGTCACCGTCGAGGCTGCGCGCCAAGTCCTGCTGCGCGCCCCTGGCTTGGACGTCATCGATGAGCCTGCCAAAAACGAGTATCCCCTACCGCTCTACCTGGCCCAGAAAGACAACTGCGCCGTGGGCCGGCTGCGCAAAGACTGCGCCTTCGATAACGGCCTCTGCTTCTGGGTCGCCGGCGATCAACTCCTCAAAGGCGCCGCCCTCAACGCCGTCCAAATCGCCGAGGAACTCCTGAAACTCCCCTGAGCGCCCAGCTCCCCCATCCCTCGCCGGACGCTTTGCGCAGCACAACCAGGCAGCGGGCGCCAAACAGCCGCGGCCACCGCGTTAGCCGTTCATCGATCCACTCGAACCGCGGCAGCCAGCCACCGGGGTACCAAGCCCGCCGGCTGAATCCACCCGAGAGCAGATAGCTGAACGCAGCGAAAGCCTCGCATTCAACCGCCTCCCAGCCCGCCAACCGCACCGGGTGCCGGCGACTAAAGAACCAGCGCGTGGCGTTGCCTTGCGCGGCGTAGTACGCGCGGTGCTTCGGCGC
>VHCO01000228.1 GCA_016871715.1 Verrucomicrobiota bacterium | reverse complement strand
GTGCACCGGTGGCCGGGCCGGACCGGTTGGCGGAGGTGCGGCCGTTGGGCACGACGCTGCAGCGGGCGCTGTGGGGCGCCACCGTGCTGTCGGATCAGAACTGGGCGTGCTCTGGACGGGCACCTTCGGCACCGACCACAAGGTGGCCTTCGAGGCTTTCGATGGGGTGGCGCATTACCATTACCCCATCGATTGGCATGGCGATGTCGGCTGGTTGACGCACCAACTCCGCGAATGGCAGACCCTTTGGCCGCGCCGCTCCGACCAAGGCTGGCTCATGCTCGGCTCCGGCTTTGGCCTCGACAACGGCGGGTGGCCGGTGCCGCCCCGGGGTGGGATTGACCAACAATGGGAGGCCGTGCACCGCAGCGCCGCGCCGGTCACGGGCTTCGGCTACTTCGCCTGGGACGGCTGAGACCACGCCGTCAGCTCCGAACGCCATCTCCAGCAAGAAATGACCGCTCTGCACGCTGACCTTGCCGCGCGCTATCTGGACCTACGCCTCGAGCAAGACCGGGTCCGGGTCGAGGCGGATGCCGGCACCGTCCAGTTCACCGCTCGGGTGGTGGGTGGCCAACCGCCGTACCTGGTCCAATGGGAGTTCGGCGACCGTGGCGTCGGGTGGGGGACGACGACGTCGCACACGTACACGCGGCCGGGGGCCTACACGGTCCGTGCCATTTGCTTGGATGGCGACAGACGCCTCGCCATGGGGGAAGTCATGGTGTACGTGCTGGGTGCTCCGACGCCCATTGCGGTCGAGGATTTCGACGATGGCGCGGCCCAAGGCTTCGTGACGGCCAACGGCACGTGGACTGTGGCGGACGGCCGCTTCGAGCAGGCGGATACAGGCGCTTCGCAGGCACGCGTTTGGCACGCCAGCGGTGCGGGCCTGCGTTACTCGGTCGGGGTGAGGGTTGCCTCCACCGGCCGCGCACCTGGCCAGCACCGCATCCTTTGGTCGGACGCGGATCGAGACTCGGAGCGGGCGTTGGTGTGGGACATGCCGGAGCCGCTGGGTGACTGGGCGACGAGCACGCTGCAGCTTCGGTCCGAGATCGGAGTCTGGCGCGCGTACTGGCCCACGCGCCGGAACCAGAGTTACGATGTCGTCGTTGATGTTTTGCCGGGCGTGGTCCTCGTCAGCGTCGATGGGCTGACGCTGCTGCAGGGTGAGACGGCGATCGCCGCCGACGGGGTGGTGGGTCTGGCGACCCGCGGGCGGGGATGGGTCTTCGACGATTTCCAGGTGCAAGGCGGATCCTCGCTGCACGCGGTTCCACGGGTCCTGGCCTCGCCTTCCGAACAAGCGCCGTTTGTGGTCGCCGGTCCTGCAGGCGCTTCGGTAACTCATCGGTTGGTGGTTTTGGCTGGGCCTACGACCCTTTACCGGGAGGCTGAGGACTACGATTGGACTGACGGGCCCGCTCCCGGGTACGCCACGGAGGCCGCCACCGGCGTTTCCTATGGCGCGGGCAAGGACGGCCGTCCCGGTGTCGATTTCTACCAGGCCAACCGCGGCCATGGCGATGACCTCGAGTACCGCGACCGCGGCGAGATTTCGATCGGCCGCATCGAGGGTGGGGTGGGCGCGGCACTCGGTTGAATTGGAGCAGGGGACTGGTGGCATTACACGTTCGTACTACCTACCCAAGGCGTAGGACGCCTGCGCGCCCGCGTGGGCACCCCGGCTCCGTCGGCGGCACGGCTCTATTGGAACGGCGCCTTGTTGACTCGCCTCATGGTGCCGGCCACTGACTGGGGCGATCTGCGCCTGGTCGAGAGCGGGCTGTTCGCACTGCCAGCGGGGCAGGGGACCCTCCGCGTCGAGGCGGACGGCTCGTTCAACTTCGACCGGTTCGAGCTCGACCTGGTGCCGGCTGCCGACGCTAACGGCGATGGCCTTGCCGACATCCTCGAACCCGAGCCCGACGCGGACGGCGACGGCGACCCCGACGCGCTCGATCCGGATGACGACAACGACGGATTCACCGACGCAGACGAAAGCGCCGGCAGCCAGAGTGACCCTCATGACGCAGCGTCTCGACCCGCCAACCACGACGACGATTTCCTCTCTGAGTGGAACGACCTCGATGACGACAACGACGGCCTCAGCGACCTCGAGGAGGCGGTTCTCGGCACCGACCCGCCGCGGGCCGACACCGACGGCGACGGCGTGCCTGATCGGGTCGAGGTGGGGTCGAACCTCGCGCTACCGCGCGGTGCCGATGGGGATGGGGTGATCGACGCCCTCGAGTCTGACAGTGACGACGACGGCCTCACGGATGGGTACGAACGGCAGCTCGGCTCGGACCCGAGCCTGGCCGACACCGACGGCGACGGAGTTCTGGACGGTGCGGAGGTCGGCGGCGACCTGGATCGGCCCCTGGACTCGGACGGGGATGGCCTGGCCGACGTGTTGGATGATCGCTGGGATAACTTTGTGGTGCGCTTGGTGTCGGCACAGACGCGCGGCAACCCGCGCGCGGTGATGCTGACCTTCAGCGTGCCCGTCACGGCGGTCAGTGCGACCGACGCCCGCCATTATGGGATCGACCAGGGTGTGACGGTCGAGTGGGCGAGCCTGATCGAGGCCGGCAAAGTGCGGCTCCACACCTCGCCGATCGCCGAAGGCCGCGTCTACACGCTCACCGTAACGGGCGTGAAAGACCGGGCCGCAGTGCCGAACCAGATCGAGCCCGGCTCCCAGATCCGGTTCGTGCCGACTCAGGGTGTTCTGACGCACAAGGCATTCCGCCAGCTCCCCGGTCGGCGGCTCAGCGATCTGACCAATCACGTCAAGTTCCCCGTGGCGCCCGACTACGTCGGCTGGATCGTCGAGCCGGAGCTGGTGAACAACGGGGCCGACTACGGCGTGCAACTCGAGGGGTTCGTGACCGCCCCGGTGTCAGGGGACTATGTCTTCTATTCAACTCGAAAGACCAAGGCGCGTTGTGGCTGAGCCCCGACGAGGCCCCGGGGGGACGTCAACTCGTCGCCTTCGAGCCCCAGCAGATGTGGCCGCGGGGCTGGATCGAAACTCAGGACCGACCCAATCGCGAGAACATCTCGGCGCCGATCCGACTCGAGGCCGGCCGCAAGTATTACGTCGAGGCGCTGATGAAAGCGGAAACGTATGGGGACAACGTGGCCTTCAGTTGGCGCAAGCCGGGCGATCCCGAGCTCTTCAATGGCGCGCCGCCGCTCCCAGGCGAGTTCCTCTCGTCGACGCTGGTGTCGGTGCCGGCGACCATCGTGACGCAGCCGGCCGCCCTCGCGGCGAACGAACTCGACACGGTCACGTTCCGGGTCGAGCTCGCCGGCACACCGCCCTACGACTACCAATGGTTCCGTGACGGCGAGGAGATCCTGGGCGAAACGGGCCCGAGCTTGACGTTGCCGCGGGTGCGGGCGACCGACACCGGGGCGGTCTTCCACGTGGTTGCCGGCAACGGCCTTTCGAGCGAGCGCAGCGCCGATGCGGTGTTGACGGTGGCACCGGACCTGACTCCGCCGAGCTTGGTCGCGATCGAGGGCGATGCGCGGTTCGACCGCGTCTGGTTGCGGTTCTCCGAGTGGTTGGACGCGGGGCCGGCCACCAACGCCGCGAACTACCAGGTCTCCGGCGGACTCGCGGTGCTGCGCGCCACGCTGATGGCGGACGAGCGCACGGTGGTCTTGCGCACGGGCCCGCAGGTGCCCGGCACGCGGCATACCGTCACGGTGGGCGCCCTCCGCGACTTGGCCGTCTCTGCGAACGCGATCGCACCGGGGACGTCGGCGTCCTTCACGGCGTTCATGCTCGCGCGCGGGGGCTTGCGCCTGGAACGATTCGAGGCTATTGCGGGCCACGAGGTGGGGCATCTGACCAACCACGCCAAGTTCCCCGATCAGTATGACCGAGCCGACTTCGTGGGCTCGATCGAGATCCCGCAGAACACCGGGGACAATTACGGCGTGCGCCTCTGGGGTTTTCTGACTCCGCCTGTGGACGGCGACTACACGTTTTATGCGGCGTCGGACGACCGCAGCGCCGTCTTCCTGAGGACGGACGAACTGCCTGCCAACCGGAGGATCATCGCCGCGGTCACCGACTGGAGCCCGCCACGCGCCTGGGGCGGCCACGAGAGCGCTGACCCGGCCCAACCGGGCCGGCGTTCGCGGCCCATCGCGTTGCAGGCGGGCCGCCGCTACTACGTTGAAGCGTTGATGAAGGAAGGGAGTGGCGGCGACCACTTCGGGGTGGCTTGGCGGAAGCCGGGCGATGCAGAACCTCTGGAAGGCGACGCGCCCATTCCTGGGGCCTATCTCTGGTGCTACGCGAACCCGGATCTGGGTGCGCCCGACATCGTCCTCGAGCCGCGCCCGGCCACGTTGGAGGCGGGGCAGCGCCTCAGCCTGAGTGTGCGTGCGACGCATTCGTCGCCCGTGCTCGCTTACCAATGGCAGCGCGACGGGGTGGACCTTCCTGGGGCCATTCTGCCGGACTACGTCGAGGCGCCGTTAGGTTTTGAGGCCGACGGGGCCGTCTTTCGCTGTGTGGTTACCTCGGCGAGCGAGCTCGTGGTTAGCGCGCCGGCTGTGGTGCGCGTCTCGCCTCCGGAGGGCGACTTGCCGGTCGGCTTTGCGCGCGTGGCGGTCGATACCGCTCGCGGGCTGTTCTCGGCCGTGATGCCGCGGCGGTCGTACTCGTTTACGGCGTTCGGAAGCACTCGGTTCGTTGCGACCGACGGGAGCGACGCGTTTCCAGGGACCGAGACCCAGCCGTGGCGCACCTTCGCCCATGCGTTGGCACGGGTGGGCCCTGGGGATGTGCTCTACGCGCGGGCTGGGGAGTATGTCGAACAGCTCTTGGTCCGTCGCTCCGGCACCCTCGAGCGCCCCATTGTGGTCAGTGCTTACCCGGGCGAGCAGGTGCGGTTGCGCGCGCCGCTGAACCCGCAGTCGACGTCGGCCACGGTAGTCCTGGACGACGTGCGGCATGTCTGGCTGCACGGGTTCGAGATTGTGGGGTTCCCGGCCGATCAGGGGCCGCCGCCGCAGTGGGGTCCGGAATGCGTTCTCCTGCTCGGTGGGAGCGACCAGGCCGGCCTGGGATGTCGGATCCTGAACAACGTCTGCGTCGGGGCACTTGGGATGGGCATCGCGGACCGCACCGACCGGGGCGGGCGGCATTATCCGATCGAAGGCAACCTCGTCGTGGACTGTGAGCAAGGCATCGTGCCGGGTGACCGGCTCGGCTCCCACGGCCTGGTGATCCGGGGCAACGCCCTGGTTCGCAACCGGCGTGGTGGCCTCATCCTGAGTCAAACCCAGCCGCCCGTGCAGGTGTACAACAACCTCATGGTGGACAACGCCACTGGGACCGGCCTGTTCTTGCCGGCCTTCGACGCCGTGGTCGCCCACAACGTCATCGCCAACCACGCGCCCGGCTACGGCTCGATCACTCGGTGCTGTTCCCCGACCGCACCTGGGCGCAGCTCTGGGGCGATTCACCCGCGGGCACGTCGGTGTTCCTCCTCGAGCCACTGTTCCGGGACGAGTCCCACTTCGACTTCCGAGTTCAGGGCGGCAGCCCCGCCCGTGGATTCGCCGGCCCTGTTGTCCTCGAGGGCGCTTTGCCCGCCTCGGATGTCGGCTTGTTCCCAGCCACGCTCTATTGGGAGCCCGAACTCGACAGCCGACTCGACCTCGCGCTCGATGAGACCGAGAGCTTGAGCCTGCCTCTGCGTTTGGCGCGCGCCCACGCTGCCGCACCCAGCCTTCGGTTTCAGCTCCTCGAGCCCAGCCCGCCCGCCGCTCAAATCGACACGGCCACCCGCACTCTGCGCTGGACGCCCAACGAGGCAAACGGGCCCGGATCGGTCGCCTTCCACGTTTTGGTGGTGGCGAACGATACGCCATTGCTGTCAAGCCAGAGCTCCTTCCACGTGACTGTTAACGAAGTGAACCGTGCGCCGGTGTTGGCGGCGGTGCCAGACCAGACGGTGGACGAACTGATGCCTCTGACTCTCGAACTTGTGGCGACCGACCCGGACCTGCCGGTCAACGCGCTCGCGTTCAGTCTGGTGAGTGGTCCGGCCGGATTGACGGTCAGCCCGAGCGGTCAGGTGGCATGGACGCCGACCGAAGCCCAGGGGCCGAGTGCGAACGTGGTCGTGGTGACGGTGGTCGACGACGGTTCGCCGGCGCTACAGGACAGTGAGTTGGTTGCGATCGGCGTGCAAGGGAGGGCGCAGTCGCCCGTGTTGACCGGTGCTCAGGTGGTGGCTGGGAAGATCCAGTTTCAGTGGGAGGCGCAAGTGGGGCGATGCTATCGTGTGCAGGTCAAGGACGATCTGAGCGCTGGCAAGTGGACTGAGCTGGTGGAAGTCCAAGCTGTGGGTGCGGTTGCGGAGTTTGCCGAGCCGCTCTCGAATGGGGAGGCGCGCTACTACCGGGTAGAGGCGGTCGAGTGAAGAGCGCCATGAACCGCCGAGTTCGCTGCATCTATGGCGCCGGTTGTCCAACCAGTCCTTGCCTTGCTGGAGTCCACGAACCCCGAGGGACCGATGAGACCTCTGGGTAGACCACAGCTTCAGGGTAGGGCGCGCACTCCGCTGCGCGCCGTAGACCGTTGTGGACACAGGAAGCCGCGGCGCGCAGCGGAGTGCGCGCCCTACCGCCGAGTTGTAGTCCAGCTCAGTGACTTATCAGTATGAAGACCACGTTCTGGCTCCCCAAGCGTTGGCTCCGATGGCTGCCGGTCTGTGCCGGCCTGGCTCTGGAGCTTGCCAACGCACGGCCCCACGCGCCAGTTGGCGTCGAGGGCCAACCGCAGACTGCCGCGTTGCGAATGGAGGCCAAGTCCCTTGCCCTGCCACTGCGGTTCGAGCCTGTGGCCTCTGAGCCCGAGCTCCCCGCCGGGTTCGCAGCCCGAGGCCTGGGCTACGACGTCAGGCTCAGCGCTGACACGGTGCGGTTGCGGCTGCCGCGGCAACGGCAACCGGCCGCTACGGAGCCGGCAACTCCTCCACGGTCAGGCGCCAAGCCGGATCCGACCCGCGGCGTCGCTGAGGTACGATTGCGCCTGGTCGGCGCCCGTGCGCAGGCGCGGTTGGCAGGCGGTGAGAGACTCGATGGCCGGGTGACGTGTATCTGTGCGGGTGGACGCAGTCCGCAGATTTCCCTACCGCCCATGCCTTGGATGCGAGCCTGCAGGATACCGATGCCTTTGTGGTGAAGCTCAAGTCCGACGGGTCGGGATTCGAGTACGCGACCTATTTCGGGGGGAGCAGCGGTGACTTTGGGACTGGGATCGCTGTGGACGCAGCCGGGAACGCATACGTCACCGGCTACACGTGGGGCGGTTCCGATTTCCCGCTGGTCAATGCCCTGCAGTCCGGTCACTCGGGCGGACAGGACGCCTTCGTGGCGAAGCTCAGCCCGGACGGGAGCGCGCTCCTGTACTCGACCTTCCTCGGCGGGACGGGCAGCGATCAGGGGCGGGATGTGGCGGTGGACGGTTTGGGGCAGGCGCATGTGGTGGGGATGACTGCGTCGAGCGATTTCCCGGTGGCGGCCGGGGCGCTGCAAGGCCATCTGGCGGGTGCTTGGGATGTGTTCGTGGCCAAGCTGGGTGCCGACGGCCAAAGCCTGGCGTACGCGACGTACCTTGGCGGTAGCGGCGACGAGTTCGAGTACACCGGCCCGAATGTCGAGTTGGATCGCGACCGGAACGCCTGCGTCGCGGGGCTGACTCGGTCCGCCGATTTCCCCACCACCGCGGGGGCCTTCCAGGCCCAGTACGGCGGTGGTGCGAATGACCTGTTCATCGCCAAGGTTGCCGAAGACGGCAGTGGGCTGCTTTTCTCGACCTACCTGGGTGGCGGGGAATGGGACGCGTCGGCCGGGTATCTTGCCGTGGATGGCGAGGGCTGCGCCTATGTCGCGGATATGTCGGCTTCCGCCGACTTTCCTCTCGTTCCTGCTCCCCTCACACACACGGCGCGTTATCCCGATTTGTTCACCAGGCAGGGTGTGCTCTATTTGGCGAAGCTGGCGCCGGAGGGAGACAGGCTCCAGTTCTCGGTTCGGCTACCGGGCGGACGCCCTGGGGGGGTGGCGTTGGACGGGGGCGGGCACGCGTGGGTCGCCGGTTGGGTGCAGAACCACCAACTGACCACCGGCGAGTTTCCGCTGATCCTCCCCATTCAGCCCACCTACGGGGGTGGGAGCACCGATGCGTTCCTGTTGAAAGTCGCTCCCGACGGCGACCGTCTTCTGTTCGCCAGCCCCTTTGGTGGATCCGGACTGGAGACCGCCATCGCGGTGGCCGCCGATCCGCTGGGCCACGTGTACCTGCTGGGCGACACCACCTCGACCAACCTGCCCACGAGCCAGGCCGTCCAATCTGCCCACGGCGGCGCCGGCGAAGCCTTCCTGTTGAAGTTAAGCGATCTGGACACCACCGCCCCCACGATGCTCGCGGCGGGCAACTACGGGAGTAGCAACTTGGTGACGGTGGATTTCTCCGAGGCACTGGAGCTGGCTTCGGCGACGAATCTCGCCCACTACGCGCTGGATCAGGGCGTCGGCATCCTCTCGGCCGGGCTAGGCATCAACCCGAGGTCGGTGCGGTTGCAGACGACGGGCCTTGTTCCGGGAACCCGCTACACGCTCTCCGTGCGCAACGTCCTCGATCGCGCCCGCGTCCCGAACGCGATCGCACCGGAGACCTCGATCGCCTTCACTGCGTTGAATCTCTACCGTGGTTTCCTCCGCCAGGAGACCTACGCTGGTATTGAACCAGCCGGCAGCCTGCAGGCACTGATCAAGCACGCGAAGTTCCCGAACGCACCGGATGCCACCACGCTGCTGCACGAGTTCGAGATTACGCCCCACGCGTATTATCAGGATGGCCTCCGGCTCTCGGGTTGGCTGCTGCCTCCGGTGTCGGGCGAATACACGTTCCATCTCTGCAACGTGTCGGAAGCGGCACTCCACTTGAGCCGGGATGCCAGCCCCTTGAACACATTCCGCGTTGCCTTCGAGCCGTGCGGTTTCGGGTGCGGCGGCAGCGGTTCGCGCGTTTGAAACCACGCCATCCCCGGCTGGCATGGCAACCCCCAGCCCCACACCTCGCTGCCCATCCGCCTCGAGGCCGGCCAGGCCTACTACCTCGAGGTCCTCGCCACCAGCAGCGCCGGCAACGTGCTCGGCTTGGCCTGGCGCATGCCCGGTCAGCCGCCGCTGCGCGATGGGCATCCCCCCATCGCCGGGGCGCACCTGGCCGTGCTCGGCGATCCCACCGGCGCCGTCGTCGCGATCGCCCAACAGCCGGAGAGCGTCACCGCTGCCGAAGGCCAATCCGGCGCCTTCACTCTCCAAGCCACAGGTTCGCCTTCCAACCTCTACTATCAATGGCGCCGGAACGGCGTCGCCATCCCTGGTGCGAACAGCCCCGGCCTGTTCCTGTCGGAGTTGGCCCTGGGCGACGATGGCGACCGGTTCGACTGCCTCGTTTCCACACCGGGCGCCACCGCGACCAGTCAAAGCGCCACCCTCACGGTCAGCCCTGACACCACCCCGCCCGCCCTGCTCTCGGCCGAGGGCAATGTCTCCAACGAACATCTCACCCTGACCTTCTCCGAACCGATCCGGCTCGAGGATGCAACCAACAGCGCCAACTACGCTCTCAGCGGCAGCCTGACCGTCTCGAGCGCCGTGCTGCTGGCCGATCGCAAGACCGTCGTCCTCACGACCAGTCCCCAATCGGCGGGCATCCCCTACACGGTGCAGGTCGCCGGACTGCGGGATCGCTCGACGGCCGCCAACCTCGTAACCGCCGGCACCGAGGCCCCGTTCTTCGGCTGGGTGGACGAGGAGTTCGTCGGGCCGTTCCCCAGTTGGGCTAACGTCAAGCGCGACTATGGCGCGGTCGGCGATGGTGTGGCCGACGACACCGACGCCATCCAGCAGGCCCTTCACGAGGTCGCCACACCCGGCCACGCCGCGGCGGTCTACTTTCCAGCCGGCACGTATCGGATCACCCGGACCCTGGACTTCTTCGCCCGGTTGAGCGCCAGCTTGGTGGGAGAGGACCCGACAACCACCGTCATCAAGTGGGATGGGCCGGTGGACACGGACATGATGTTCGCCAACGGCGTGGCCTATAGCCGCTGTTATCCTCAGTCGCTGGAGGTGCCGTGCCGCATGCTTCCGAACCCGACCCGGTCTTCCTCCACCAGATGTTGGAGCAGGTCAGGACCGAGACACCCCGCCGGCTCGTCCCTCAGCCACCAGGCGTGACCGATGCCCGCATCTTCCGGGTCAGCGTCGAAGCGTGTAAATACAACTTGGTCCTGAGCCGATCCAACACGCCGCCGCAGCTTCCTCCGCTCCCGATCCAATACGGCGACGAGCTCTCGGAGTTGGTGGTCACGAACCTCGTCACCGGCCCGGACGCGGACTACGGACTGCATGCGTTCACCTTCGGAGCTGAGGTGCCCGCCGGGATGTCCATGGATCCCGATGACGGGCTGATCCGCTGGACGCCCACCGAGGCGCAGGGCCCCAGCACCAATGAAATCACGGTTGTCGCGACCGCCATCGCCTCGCCCAAGTTCCGGACGACCAACGTGGTCACGCTCGTTATCCGCGAGGTCAATCAGTCGCCTACGCTGCTGCCCGACCGGCGACTCCAAGGCAGCGATGTCGGCCATCCTCCTGACCCCGGTTTCACCACCTATCGGGGAGACGGCTCCATCGAGGTGGTGGCGAGCGGCTTCGGCACCTATTGGGGCGACGACTTCCACTTCAGCCATGAGCAGATCGAGGGCGATTTCGACATCGGCGTGCAAGTGGAGGCCCTCGAGTCGGCCGCGAGAGTACCGGCAGCCGGTATCATGGCGAGAGCATCACTCGACTTCGATAGTCCATTCGTGGCGGCCTACCTCATGGCATCAGGCAACTACGCTTGGTGGGTCGAGAGCCGGGCGGCCACGGGACCGGCCTATCCAGAGCTGTGGCCGAACGGTGCCGGCGGACCTCTGACAAGGTTTCCCACTTGGCTGCGACTTCAGCGGCGGAGTCAGGTCTTTCGCGTCTTCCGAAGTGAGGATGGGAGCTCGTGGCAGCAAGTTAGTGGAGCTGTCTCGTTCGAGGGGTGACCCCCCAAGCTCTTCATCGGGCTCTGCACCTGGTCACGGGTCAATGACTCTGGCGTGTAGCGGCGGATTGGCATCCGCCGACGGGTGGGGCGCACCGTGCGGTTTCGGCGAACGCCAGTTCGCCGCTACGCTGACCTCACCCACTTCCAACCGGCCCCGGACGCTGGTTCCGCTGGTTTCCTGCTCGACACCCTGCCGGCCGGGTAGTAGTTGGCCGCCGTTGCCTCTGGCGGTTGTATGACTCGGAGCATGGTCCTGCCGTCCACCGGAGGCCGGCAGGGGGGACCTCGCAACCGGTATGCGTTCCTCGGGCTGCACGGCATGCAACTCGGAGCGGTGGTTTCCCTCAACCAACGCCAAGGATCCGGCTGCTCCCGTCAGGCATGGCGACCCTCCCGTCTCTCCACACCACTGCTCACACTATGAAGCCACCTCTCAGACATCCGTCGCTGAAGCCAATCGTTCGAGGTCCCCACCCGCGTTCTTCTGTCCGGGTGGCAGTCCACCGATGGACTCCGCTGCTGCTGAGCGGAGTGCCGCTGCTTGCCGCACCGCGCTCCAGCGCTGACACGTTTGTCGTTACTTCGACCCTCGATCCAGGCGACGGTGTCTGCAACGCCGCGGAATGCACCCTGCGGGAGGCGATCACGGCCGCCAATGCCAATCCGGGCGCAGATGTGATTGCCTTCGACATCCCGGGGAGCGGGGTCCATACGATCCAACCACTGAGCGAGCTTCCCCCGATCACCGAGGCGCTGACCTCGAGGAGCGGGCCGGCGCGGGCAGGGTGCAGTTGGACCGCCGGCTGTCCGTCCGTTGCCGCGCCGACCGCAACCGATGGCTGGTTCTCGCCAAGATTCGTAAAGCCCGGGGTCAAGGTCTGGGCCAGGGTCGGGTGCCATGCAACCCGCAGCCTGGGAAGCCCCTTCGCTCATCATGAAGACGATCGCCAACCTCCTGAGCCTCGTGCTGGTCCTGTTGAGCCCTTTATTGTTCGAGCGTACCGCGCGCGCCCAGACCGGCGGGTCGGCACGGGTGGAAGTCACCCTGCTCGACTACAACGGCTCCGGCACCAAGCACTGGACCGTGGTGTGGGTTACCACTAGCTCGGGTGCGTTCCTCAAGACGCTGCGCAAGCAGGGTCCGTCGATCGGCGCCTCGC
>VHCO01000227.1 GCA_016871715.1 Verrucomicrobiota bacterium | reverse complement strand
GGCGGGGAGGGGCGACTGCGGGTTGTAGAATTTGAAGTCGAACGGCGACTGGTCGTCCACGAGGATGAAGAGGAAGTTGGGCCGGGCGGGGGGGGGGGGCTCAGCGGCGCGGGCGGTGGCCGGGATGGTCAGGGAGGCTTGGGCCAGGCAGGCGGCCAGGGCCAGGACAGGGCGTCGGGCGGTGCTCATGGGAGGATTGTGGCAGAAAGCGGGGCGGACTGGTAGGCACAATCCCGGGGTGCGGCTTGTGGCTGGGGATGGGTTGGCCGCTAGGGGGGACTTGTCAGGAGGCGGTCGGGTGTGGTTGGGTTGGGGGACACGCGAACGAGTTATGGCATACTACTTGACGGGCATTGCGGACGAGGCAGGGGCCGACATCGACGTACAGATCCGGGCGACCCAGGAACTGGGTTGGCCGGCCTTGGAGGCGCGCGCCGTCGAGGTGCGCGGCTATCCCAAGGCCAACCTGCACGATTTATCCGAGGCGGCGTTTGACACTGTGGTGGGCAAGTTAGAGCAGGCAGGGGTGCGGGTCTGCTGTTTTGGGTCGACCATTATGAACTGGGCTAAGACGGTCGAGACGCCGTTCGAGGTGACCTTAGCCGAGGTGGGGCGGGCCATTCCGCGGATGCAACGGCTTGGGACGAAGTACGTGCGGATCATGAGTTTCAAGCCGGCAGAGGATGCCGACTCGATTCCGCCGTTGGTGTTCGAGCGGGTGCGGGAGGTGACGCAGCGGTTTGTGGACGCGGGGCTGCAGCCGGTGCACGAGAACTGCATGAACCACGGCGGGATGAGCGCGCGGCATGCCCTCGAGTTGCTCGATCGGGTGCCGGGTTTGCAGTGGGTCTTCGACACGGCCAACCCGATCTTCAACCCAGATCGGTCGCAGGCGAAACCCTGGCCTAAGCAGGATCCGTGGGAGTTCTGGACGGCCGTCCGGGATGTCACGGCGCACGTTCACATCAAAGACGCCACATGGAACCCGGCCAAGAACGATGCCGATTATCATTGGCCGGGCGCCGGCTCCGGGCGGGTGCGGGACATCCTGCAGGATGCGCTGGCGCGTGGCTACGCGGGGGGGATCTCGATCGAGCCGCATTTGGCGGTGGTTTTCCATGACGCCTCGGTGCAATCCTCGGCTGCGAATCAGTACGCCAGTTATGTCGAATACGGCCGGCGCCTGGCGAAGCTGATCGAGGAGCTCGAGGCTCCGCCGGGTGCCGGGGGCAGGTAGGGTTGGGCTGGCCAGGGCTGCGGCTCAGGGGGGCGAGAGGGCGCGAGTGGCGAGGTGCGGGTGCGAGGGGTGGGGTGGGTAGGCGTTCGTACCCGCAGAATTTCGTTGAGTCAGGCGCCCGGCTCAGCGTAAGGAGGGCGGCTATGAGTGAGAGCTTGAGGTGCACTCCGCCGCCACCGCCCCTGGTGCACAACCAGTTCGAGGCGGTGCGGGAGTTGTTCGACCGGTATGTGGTTCCGAGCTACGGGCGATTCGAGTTGGCGCTGGCGCGAGGTGCGGGCAGTTATGTCTGGGACGTGGCCGGGCGCCGTTACCTGGATTTGGGCAGCGGGATTGCGGTGTGTGCGTTGGGCCATGCGCATCCGGAGGTGAGCCGGGCCTTGGTCGAGCAAGCCGAGCGGTTGGTGCACGTCTCGAACCTCTACTACCACGAACCGCAGGGGCGGTTGGCGGAGAAGGTCGTGCAGCATTTGCGGGGGGGCAAAGTGTTTTGCGCCAACAGCGGGGCGGAAGCGAACGAGGGCCTGTTCAAGCTCGCCCGCAAGTTCGGTCACGAGGAAGGGCGCTTCGAGATTCTGACGGCGCACAACTCTTTTCATGGCCGGACGCTGGCGGGGATTGCAGCGACGGGTCAGGAGAAGATCAAGAAGGGTTTTGCGCCCATGGTAGCGGGTTTCCGTCATGTGCCGTTCAACGATCTCGCGGCGATGCGGGCGGCCCTCTCGCCGGCTACCGTGGCGGTTCTGATCGAGGGCATCCAAGGCGAAGGCGGCATTGCGCCGGCCACACCGGAGTACCTGCTGGGCTTGCGCGCGCTGTGCGATGAGCGGCGCCTGTTGTTGTTGATGGATGGGGTCCAATGCGGTCACTTTCGGACCGGGCGATTCCAGAGCTTCCAACGCCTGCTCGAGGGGGTGACGGGGGGGGATGGCTTCCTGCCCGACGGGGTGTCCATGGCGAAGTCGCTCGGAGGCGGCTTTCCGATCGGGGCGTTCTGGGTCCGCGCGCCGTATGCGGACTTGCTGGGACCCGGGACGCATGCGACGACGTTTGGGGGCACGCCGTTGGGTTGCGCGGTGGCGTTGAAAGTATTCGAGGTGATCGAGCGCGAGCGTTTGGCCGACCGTGCTCGTGCCGTGGGGGAGTTTCTGAAGACTGAGCTCACCCGGCTCAGCGGGCAATACCCGGGCGTGGTGCGCGCCGTACGGGGGGTGGGGCTGATGTTGGGCTTCGAGCTCGCGGCGGACCTGCCGGGGTGGGCGAGCGACCCCAAGCCCCCCTCGCTGCAACTGGTCCAACGCCTGCACGCGGCGGGGGTATTGACGGTGCCGAGCGGCACGCACGTGGTGCGGCTGTTGCCGGCGTTGAACCTGACCCGGGAGCAGGCGGCGGAGGGGATCGAGATCATTGCCGGCGTGATCCGTTCGCTGGCCTGAGGCGGGCGAGAACTTTTACGTGACTCGCGCGGCGGGATTTGCTTAATAGTGCGCCTTTCCGGGGCTGGCCCGAGCCGTAGGGGCGTGAGGTAGGCGGGTTGGGAGCTGGCCTGGAGAGTCGTTGATGAGACATCTGTTGAGCATCGAGAAGTTGTCGGCCGAAGAGATCCGCGCGATTCTCGCCAGCGCCCCGCGCTACAAGCTCGAGCGGGGCCGTCCTGGGTCGCTGCCGCTGGCGGGGCAGTCTTGGGCGTTGATCTTCAGCAAGTCTTCGACGCGGACGCGGGTGTCGTTCGAGGTGGGCATTCGGGAGTTGGGTGGGCAGGTGATGTTCCTGAATGCCACCGATATTCAACTGGGGCGGGGCGAACTGATCAAGGACACTGCCCGCGTGCTGGGCCGGATGATCCACGGGGCGGTGATTCGCACCTTCGAGCAGGCCGATGTCGAGGAGTTCGCCGCGGAAGCTCGAGTTCCCACGGTCAACGCGCTCACGGACCATGAGCACCCCTGCCAGATCCTGGCCGATCTGTTCACGGTCCAGGAAAAGCGCGGTTCGCTCGACGGGTTGGTGGTCACGTTTGTGGGCGACGGCGGCTGCAACGTGGCGACCAGTTGGGTCTGGGCGGCAGCGCGGTTGGGGTTCGAGCTGCGCGTGGCGGCGCCGGCGGCTTTTCAGCCGCATCCGGACCTCCTCGCTCGGGCGGGTGGGCGGGTCGAGTGGACCTGCGATCCGCAGGCGGCGGTTCGCGGGGCGGACGTCTTGTACACGGACGTGTGGGTTTCGATGGGCAAGGAAGCCGAGGCCCCGCAGCGGTTGGCGGAGCTTGCCGACTATCGACTCGACCACGCTCTGGTACAGCTCGCCAAACCCGGCGCGTTGGTGATGCATTGTCTGCCGGCCTATCGGGGCAAGGAGATCGCCGAGGACACCTTCGAGGCTCACGCCTCGACGATCTTCGATCAAGCGGAGAACCGGTTACATGCCCAAAAGGCCGTCCTCGGCTGGCTGCAAGGTTGACTGCGGGCTCGACGCCGGGCGCGACGGTGGTAGATTCCAGGGCTATGTCAACTGAAGCGCCTGTGGCGCCGGGTCAGGGTAAAGTGAATCTGCGCCGACCGGACATTATGGCGGCGGTGCAGGCGCAGGTGGTGGCGCACTACCGGAGCGAGGTGGTCGAGCGGATCCGCCAGAATGGGGGCTGGCTCGCGGCCGATGGTTTGACGGTCAAGTTGGCCAAGGAATTTGGGTTCTGCTACGGGGTCGAGCGGGCGATCGACCTGGCCTACGCGGCGCGCAAGGTTTTTCCTCCGCCTCGGCCGATCTACTTGTTGGGTGAGATCATCCATAACCCGGAGGTCAACGATCAGATCCGGCACATGGGGATCGAGAGTTTCTCGCCGCAGCCGACGGAGAGCGAGATGGCGCGGTTGGGGCGGGAAGACGTGGTGATCATCCCGGCTTTTGGGACGGAGGTGAGCACGCGGCGGCGGCTGGAGGAGAAGGGCTGCATTTTGGTGGACACGACCTGTGGCGACGTGATGAGCGTGTGGAAGCGGGTGCGTCAATACACGCGCGACGGGGTGACGAGCATCATCCACGGCAAGGCCAAGCATGAGGAAACCAAGGCTACGACCTCCCAAGCCACGGCGTATGGCCAGGGTCATTATTTGGTGGTGTTCACGCTGGCCGAGACCGACTACGTGTGCCAGTACATCGTGCGGGGGGGGGACAAGGAGGAGTTCCTGGCCAAATTCCGCGGGGCGCATTCGCCCGGGTTCGACCCGGACCGAGATTTGGAGGTGGTGGGGGTAGCGAACCAGACGACGATGTTGCGCGGGGAGACGGAGGAGGTGCAGCGCCGGATCCGGGCGGCGTTGGCGGCGCGCTACGGGGCGGGCGAGGCGCAGCGCCATTTTCGCTTTTTCGACACGATTTGCGGGGCGACCCAAGATCGGCAGGACGCCCTCGAGAAGCTGTTGGCTGAGCCGCTGGATTTGTTGGTGGTGATTGGGGGGTACAACTCGTCGAACACGTCGCATTTGGCGGAGATGGGCGAGTCGCGGCTGCCGACGTACTTCATCAAGAACGCCTCGAAGATGATCTCGGCCCAGCGCATCGTGCATTACGATCAGCACCTGCAACAGGAGCGAGAGACGCAGCCTTGGCTGCCCGCCGGCGATCTCATCGTGGGGGTCACCGCCGGTGCGTCTTGTCCGAACAACCTGATCGAGGAGGCCATCCGGCGCCTCTTCGAGCTGCGCGGGGTGTCGGTGCAGGCGCTCTTGGCCGGTTAGCGCCCGGCACTCGGCGCCTGCGGCGTGGTTGCAGTTCCCGGCTCAGTGTATGCCCTGCCTCCGCGAGGAACTCGAGCGGCGTGAGCGCCAAGCCCTGGCCCCGTACGCCCAGTTGAGTGAGGCGACGCGCGGCCGGGTACATCCCGAGCCGCCCGCGGAGTGGCGGACGCATTACCAGCGGGACCGGGACCGGATCATCCACTCGCGGGCGTTCCGCCGGCTCGAGTACAAGACGCAGGTCTTCCTCAACGGCACCGGCGATCACCTGCGCACGCGGCTGACGCACACGATGGAGGTGGCGGCCATCGGCCGGAACATTGCCCGGGCGCTGCGGCTCAACGAAGACCTGACCGAGGCGATTGCGCTGGCGCACGACTTGGGGCATTCGCCCTTCGGCCACAACGGGGAGGCGGCGCTGAACCGTTTGATGCGCGGCCACGGCGGCTTCGAGCACAACCGCCAGAGCCTGCGCGTGGTCGAGGTCCTGGAACAGAAGTACCCGGCTTTTCGGGGCCTGAACTTGACCTGGGAGGTTCGCGAGGGATTGGCCAAGCACCCGACCAGCTACGACCATCCGGGGCGCCGGCTCGACTTCGAAGCCAAGTGCTGTTCGCTGGAGGCGCAGGTGGCGAATGTGGCCGACGAGATTGCGTATTACAGCCACGATTTGGACGACGGACTCGAGGCGGGTCTGCTCAGCGAGCGTCGCTTGGCGCGGGAGGTGACCGTGTGGGGGCAGGCCGCGCGCCAAGTGCGCCGGCAGCAAGGGGCTCTGCCCGACGAATGCCGCCGGTATTTCACCATCCGGTGCCTGATCGACGAGGAGGTCCGGGACGTCGTCCGTACGGCCGAGCGGCGGATACGGGATGCAGCCGTGCGGTCGGCCGATGACGTGCGGCGCCAGCGGCGGCCGCTGGTGCAGTACAGCGCACAGCGGCGGCGGTTGAACCTCGAGCTGCGCGACTACCTCTACGCGCATCTCTACTACAACCCCGCCGTGCACGGTCCCAACCAGCGGGCGGTGCGGATGCTCGAGGAGTTGTTCCACTTCTATCTGCGGCACCCGGAGGCGACCGGCCAGCAGGCGCGGAAACGGGCGGGCCAAGAGGGTTTGCACCGGGCCGTGTGCGACTACTTGGCGGGTATGACGGACCGCTACGCCGTCCTCGAGTGCCAGCGCCTGCTCGGCCTGCCCGGCCGGCTCTAAAGCACCTGCCGGCTCCCTTTTCCCTAAAGTGCCTCTCCCCCCGTGCCGATGAGGACGGTGGAAAGGCAGAGCCTGCCCACCGGCTGCCGAGACCGCGAAATCGGGGTTCCAGATGAAAAGAATTCTCCGACAACTGCGCTGCAAGCACGTGGCCGCCCTGCTCGCGGTCCTGTGTGCCGCCGGCGCGCGGGCACCGACCTGGCGGCTCGACGCCATCGGTTGGGGCATGGACGCCGAGGGTCGGCGCACGCTCTCCCTGGGCCTGGCTGTGCAAGACACCGCCGGGGCCGTTCCCTTCCCGCAGCCGGAGACGTTCAACCCGCCTCCCTCGCGCCGCAGGGGCTTGTCCGGCTCGAACCTCGGTGATCCAGGCCAGTTCGCGCTGGCGATCGCTTGGCCGCCTCCGTCCCCGCGGTCGGCCGATGAGGGTGGGGCGGTCGCTCTGCCGTCTTGGTCGGCGGCTGCGGCGGTGGCGCTGCCCCCGGCGCTCCCGAATTCGGCGCGTGCCAGCTTGCCGGGGCCGGGGCGTGCGGCGCACCCAGCGCACTTTGGGGCTGGGCGCGGGACAGCCTTGAGCGCCAGTGCGACCGCTCGGGCAACCAGCTTCGATGCCTCGCAAGTTGGCCTTTTCTCTCTTCTGCCCATCGGGCGTTCGGCTGAGGAGGCGCAGGGGTGGTCGGCTGCGCAAGTGGCGGCGTTGAAGTCGGGCCGACCTCGCGCCGGGGCTTTACTGACCCGGCCGAGCGCGCACGGGTCGACGGCGCCGTTGAGCCCTGCCGATTTGGTGGGGGGCGGACGCCTGCTGTCTTCGAGCTCCGCCATGTTCAGTCTGGCGGGCTTCGAACCGGCACGGCGTCAGTCGTTGGCGTGGTTCTCGAATGTGGCGGTTGACGACGATGAGGCGGCGGGCAGCTACGGCCTGCCGGCGTTCCCGAACTGGGTCGGCTATGCGCTCCCCTCGCTCTGTGAAATGAACCTACCGGCACCGGACGTCCCCGACGCAGGCGGCGGCAGCCCGGCGGCCGGCTCCGAGTCCGGCTTGGGGACGCTGGTCTGGAATTCGTTGGGCCCGTTGGCAGGTGTGCCGCTGGCCGACTCCCGCGAGCGCAACGCTCTGTCGACCGAGGTGTCCGTGGACGACTTGGTGCTCGAGAACATCAACCGGCCCCGATCCCGCTCGGGTAGGGGAGTGGCATTGACGGAGGAGCCCGCCCTGAGCCTCTCGGCCCTCGTGAACGAGATCGGCGGCATTCCCGCTCTGGTCGCGCACACGTCGCGCGTGCTGCGGCCGGCGGCGAGTACCGCCGCCCAGCGGGGAGCGCCCCTGGCTTGGGCTGTCCCGATCCTGAACGCCGCCCCGGCCATCGCCCCGTTGGTGTACCCGACGGGAGCGGCGGGGCCCCGCTCTGCACCGGGAATCGAGATCCTGAACGGCGGCACGGTGGTATTGACGGCCAACGACCGGTTCAGCGGCCATGCCTTGGTGGCCGGTGGGACGCTGAAGAACTTCGGCGTGATGACCGACGGCGTGGTGACCGTGGCTTACGGGGGCACCTTAGGCGGCCGCGGGAGCTTCGCTTCGGTGAATATCGAGCCGGGCGGAACCCTTGCTCCCGGCGCCAGCCCGGGAACGGCGGCGGTGGACGGCGGCCTGCTGCAGCTCAGTGGGGGCGGGATTACGGAATGGGAGCTGAGCGACGCCCTGGGCACCCAGGGAGCCAACCCAGGGTGGGACCATATCAACCTGATCAACAGCGCCGTGGTCAGCCTCGCCCAGGCCTCGAGTCAGAACCCGCATATCATCAAGATCCTGGGCCGCGACCCGAACACCGGCGGGAACGATCCCGGCCTGGTCGCTAACTGGAACAAGGCGCAGTCCTACACGTGGCGGTTCATCGGCTCGACCGACGATACCGGCGCCGCGTTGGATTTCTCGCCGGACAAGTTCAGTTTCGATCTGACGGCCTTTGTCGATTTCAACGAGATCAGTGGCCATTTCTCGATGTACAAGGTCGCCGTCGGCGCCCACGACGAACTCTATCTCCAGTACACACCCAATCCCGAACCGGCCGAATGCGCGATGATGGCCGCGATGGGGCTGCTCGGTTTTGCCCTCTGGCGACGGCGCATCCGCCCCGCCAGCGGGGCGACCCCCAAGAGCTCAGCCGCCACCGCCGGCGCCCGGTAGGAAGGCGTGCGGGTGCGCGTGCAGCAGGCTGTGCGGCCGCTCCAGCCCGTGCGCGAGCATCAGCGTCTCATCGCCGAGCAGATGGCGCGCGCCGCCGCTGGCCACCAGCACCCCGCCATCCAGCACCAAGACCCGCGAGCACAGCGCCAAGATCATCTCCAGGTCGTGGCTGGCGATCAGCTTGGTCACGGGCAACCGCCGACACAACGCAATGAACTCGCGGCGTCCCCGGGGGTCGAAGTTGGCGGTGGGCTCGTCAAACAAGAGGACCTGCGGCTGACAGGCCAGCACCCCCGCTAAACAGACCCGCCTCTTCTCCCCTAGACTGAGGTGTTGCGGCACCCGCGCCTCGAAGCCCGCCAACTCGACGTCCGCCAAAGCCGCTCGCACGCGCTGCTCGACCTCGGCCCGTGGCAACCGCAATTGCTGGGGTCCGAAGGCGACGTCTTCGCCCACGCTCGGCGAGAAGAGTTGATCGTCAGGGTCCTGAAACAACAGACCGACGCGCCGCCGAATCTCCGGCAGGTTCGGTGTGTCCACGCTCAGGTTCCCGATTTCGATCCGACCCGCGCGGCGCGGCAGGCCGCGGAGGCCGTTGAGGTGAAGCAGGAGGGTTGATTTACCCGCGCCGTTGGGGCCGATCAGACCCACGGTCTCGCCCGCTTGCACCGTGAACGACACCGCCTTCAGGGCCTGGCGCCCATCCGGGTAAGCGAAGCTCAACTGCTCGACTCGAATCACCGCCGCAGCATGCCTCGAGGAGGTCCGGTCCGAAAAGCGCTTTTGCACGCCCTGGTCAAGACCCGCGCCCCACGAGGAACTTGGCGGGTTTCACCCGCGATGGCAGCCCTCAGCGCCTCGCTAAGGACTCGGGGTCAGGAGTGGGCCTTGTTCGCAATGGAGCGCCCGTCGGCGGCACTGTCACGGTCTGCCGGCGGGTATCCGGGCTTTATTCCCAGCCCGCCATCGTTTAGGTTCGCTCGACCGACTCATGAGTCACCGAGATCGACGACCCAGCCGCGGTAAAGCGCACCGTCCATGCGCAAGGCGGCCCTCGTGTCTACAGCGGTTTGCGGGGTGCCGAGGGCGGCTTGCCCGGCTCTGCAGTCGGTCGGCTATCCCGAGGTCTCCTTTGGTAAACCCACGTTCACCCTTGACGGATCCATGAAGACTATCTCCGGCTCATCCAAGGCCCGCAACCGCCGCGCCTTTCTGATCCAATCGCTATCGCTTGGGATTGCAGCCTCGGCTCCCGGTACCCTGCGCGCCCTGCGGGCCGCGGAGTCAGCCAGAGGCAGACCTTCGAGGCTAGCGGCGGTCATCGGTCACACCGGCAGGGGCGACTACGGTCATGGCCTGGAAGCCATCTTCGCCAACCGCCCCGGGATCGAAGTGGTCGCGCTCGCGGACCCGGATCCGGAGGGGCGGGTGCGAGTGGCGGCCCAGATTGGCGCCCGGCGGGCCTACGCGGACTACCGCGAGCTTCTCACCCAAGAACGGCCGCAGTTGGTGAGCCTGGCGATGCGGCAGGCCGACCAGCATCACGCCATCGGACTCGACGTCCTGCGGGCCGGCGCCCATCTCTACGTCGAGAAGCCCTTCACGCGCACGCCTGCGGAGGCCGATGAGCTGATCGCCGAGGCGGATCGACGCGGCTTGAAGATCGCCGTGGCCCATACCATGCGCATGACTCAACCCGTGCTCCGGCTCCAACAGGCCCTACGAGAAGGTGCATTGGGCGAGTTAGCCGAGGTGCGGGCTTACGGGAAGCAGGACGCGCGGGCGGGCGGCGAAGACATGATGGTGCTGGGCTCACACCTGTTTGACCTGTTGCGGTTGTTCATCGGGCGCGACCCGGCATGGTGCACCGCCCGCGTGCTGACGGGAGGTCGGGACCTGCAACCCAACGACCGCCGGTTGGTGAAGGACAATGTCGGATGGGTGGCCGGAGACTCCGTCTTCGCGCATTTTGGCTTTGACGGTGGCGTCAATGCCACCTTTACCAGCGTGGGACATTTGCGGGAGACCGTCGGTCATTGGGGCCTCGAATTCCACGGCAGCCGCGGTGTGGCGCGCTTGAACTGTGACCTAGACCCGCACGCGTTTCTCCGCCGCACCACGGGTTGGAGGATCGAGGGGCGCACGGACACCTGGGAACCGCTGGCGCCTGACCAGTTGAAGTCGCCCCCGGCGACAAACCCAGGTCCGGTCGGCGACTGGCTCGAGGCCATCGCGGCGGATCGCGAGCCCGAATGCAGTGGGCGCAACGCTCGTTGGGCCATCGAGATGGCGATGGGTGTCTACCGCGCGGCCTTGGGAGGGGGCAGGGTCAGGTTTCCCTTGGCCGAGCGCGGGCATCCACTCGGATAATCAATTGGCGGCCCGGCGTAGGGTGGGTACTTCAATTCAAGCGGCGGGTGGCCCGTTCCTGCATCCAGCGGACGTCTTTGTCATAGACACCACTGAGCGGAGTAGGGTAGGGCCGGACTTGGCCTTTCAAAGGCAGCTCGAGGATCCGAGGGCTGGTCCAACGCTTCAACTCCGAGTGACCATCGGCGAAGGAGAAGCCGCCCGCACCTCCGTGGTAGCTGGCCGGATAGTCCACGATCGATTCGGTCCGGGTCGGATACTCCAGCATGTCCACCACGAACATCCCATCGTTGATGCTGTCCTCGCGCTCGTCCAGGAACACAAAGGTGTTTGCGGGACCGGGATCGAACATATCGGAGTAGCGTCGGTAGATCCGCCAACCGGGCCCTGACCACACCATCTCCCGTCCTTCACCCCGACCGCCCACCCAATTGAGCATGGACATGGTGCGCACCCGCGGCAGTCGTGTGCCCCGGAGGTTGACGGTGCTCTTGTCGGCGGGGCACTTGAAGATCCCCAGACTCTGACCGCAGTAGGGCCAGAGAATGCTGGTCTTGAGGTTGGCTGCCGGGTCCCAGTTCTCGCGGTTGTTGGGGTCGAAGTCCAACCAGCCACCCACCCATTCGTACGGGCCATGCTTGACGTGCGGCAGCGTGTCCGAGTTGTCCTCCACGTACATCCGCCAGGCGATCATGAGTTGGCGGTGGTTGTTCATGCATTGGATGCCTTGAGCCTTCGTCTTCGCTCGCCCTAGTGCCGGTAAGAGCAAACCCGCCAGAATGGCAATGATGGCGATGACCACCAGGAGTTCGATCAACGTAAAGCCCCTGCGGCGAAGTGGGTTTGTTCTGCGCATTTTCATAATGGATCCACACTGACTCGTGCCGGTCCCCTTGCGTCGCCAGCTTGACCCGGCCGACCGGCCCTGCCTGTTACGCTCGGCTCAACCTAGCTGCACCCTTCACCGAGTGCAATCCCGCTTCGAGCTCCCTCGCACTCCGCCCGCGACCTCATGACAGGGCAGGGCCGTCGGCTTGCCCCACCTGCCTCACGAGATGGCTGCCACGCGCAAGTCGCGCAGTGCGCTCAGACCCGCCAGCGACGCCCCACCACCTCGAATCGGTCGAGCCCCGCTCCGCCGCTTGGCCCCAAACCGCTCCCGATGTGCCAACCACACCCCGTCCACAAACCCCCTGGATCCCAATACCACCCCGTCCGTCATGTGCCGTATCCTCAACCGCAACACCTCCCCCACACTCAACTCCCCGCCCTTCTGCAACACTCGCTTAATCTGCTCCCGGCTCAACGCCACCTTCCCTCTGCTCCCAGACACCCCTGCACGCGCAAACAACCGCCGCCGATACTCCGCCCCAACCTCCTTCCACTCAAGCACCCTTCCCTTCCGCGGTTCCCCGGCCCCCCTTGCAGCCTGCGCGCCGGCCAAGAACGGAGCGCGGGCATCTTGCCCGCGGGTCCCTGTCCCTGCCCCTTCATCTTCCCCTGGTGCCCCCGCCGCTGCCCCCACCGCCTCGGCCGCCCCTGCTGCCGCACTTCCGCCCCGAGATGCTCCCTCACTCCCGCCCGTGTACAAACTCAACAACCCCGACCGCGCCTTCGCATCCCCGGCCACCGCCGCCGCGTACCCACAGTGCCGGTAGTCCTTCGGATCCTCCACCAAGCCCGCCCGCACCGCGTTCAAGTCGATGTACGCC
>VHCO01000226.1 GCA_016871715.1 Verrucomicrobiota bacterium | reverse complement strand
AGTCCTTGTAGCCCAGCATGTTGCGCTGCATCACCACATTATGGATCGGGGTGAGGGTGCCGGCGTAATGCGGGCAGGCGGAGGGCGCGCCGAAGTCGTTGACCTGCCCCATGGACGGCACAACCGAATCCACCCGGCCGGCGGGGGCTTTCAGGCGCGGGGCCATGGCCGGATGCGAGGCGATGAACCAGGTATAGGTGCCGCGCGCACCCATCCATTGCCCGATCATGTTGGGGTTGCCCATGTTGACCCGGGCGATGAAATCCTGGCCGTCGTCGCCGGTCTGGAACGGGTACTGATCGTGGTCCCAGAGCCAGTTGGCGAAGAGCGCGATGCCGGCTTTGAGGCGCGTCTTCTCCTCCGGGCTGAGGAATCCGCTGGCCAGCACCTGGTCGTAGCGGTCCACCTTGGAGGGCGGGATCAGCCAGGGCTGGCTGCTGTATTTCATGGACAGGTACCCGTGGCCGTTGCTCCAGTCGTCCACCAGGTCGCGCATGTCCTTGTGGAGCTGCTCGGCCATGGCGTGGGCCTTGGCGCCGGTGGGTTCGAGCCACATGTCGAAGAGGTCGCGATTGTAGGGATCGTTGTTCCGGCAGGCCTGGAGATAGGCCTCGTTGGTGCGGAGCTTCTGGATCATGGCCTCGATGGCCGGCCGCGGCATGTACATGGCGCCGAAGGGCGGGTTCGGGTCGGGGTAGTCGAGCTGCCAGCGGATCAGCTTCTGGAGATTGATGCCGTTGCCGTGCAGGACCCACTGCTTCTTGATGCCCGGGATGTCGGTGAGCTTGTCCGGGGCGTCGGCCCGCGTGCCGGCGTAGATGCCCCAGGCGAAGCGGATGGTGCGCTTCGAGGTCGAGAGGAAGAGCGAGTTGTTGCCGCCCCGGAGGCTGGTCTGCACCGTGATCCCGACATCCGGCCCTGGTCGGTTGTAGATGCCCGGGCCGCTGCCGCCCGCGCCGATCAGACGCGAGGGGGCGCCGGCGAAGATGCCCGCCAGGTTGCCCTCCGGCTTGCCGCCCGCGTCGTACATGTGCCAGTAGTAGCCGGTGTTGCTGGCCCAGAAATCCCACAGCCGCATCCAGCCGCGCGTGCCGTCTCCGGTGGCCCATTCGACCTCCACCGGTCTGGAGTAATCCAGATCCACGATGGCGTCCATGCCGGGGCGAGAATGCACGACGGGATATTTCGAGCCATCCTCGATGCGGCCATACTTGGCCTCGCTGGCATTGCTCCCGCAGTAGCGCAGTTGCGTGGGACGCACTCCCTCGTGCAGGCTGAAGGAAAAGGAGGAGTACAGGTCGGTGTCGGTCTCGATCAGAACCGAGGGCTGCCCGCGTTCCAGTGTGAAGGTGGTGTTGTAGTGGGCCGAGCCCGCGGGACGCAACTTCAGCGCGCCGTAGGTCAACTCCGGGCAGGTGAGGTCGTATCTCACCTCGACGACCGCGCGGATCGGGCCCTTCTCCTTCACCGTGACCTTCATGGCGTCCACGCGGGTGATCTCGCCCTCGTTGTTGCTGTTCTTGAACTTCAGGGGCATGCCCGGCGGCGACCAGCGGCCGTCGCGGAAGCGCACGCCCTGGATCGGCGCCTTCGGCGTGGTGGTCAGCGGCGCATAGACCTTGGGCACCCGCACGCCGGTGAGACCGTTGATGATCTCAATGTAGTCCGGATGGGACTCGTCCACTTTCACGCCGTCGAACGCCTGGGATCCACGGCCTGCCATGAGCTTGAAAGTCCGGGTGGCGTTGGCCGGCAGATCCATGCAGAACGCGATGCTGCCCATGGGCCCGCCATCGACGCTCTGGAAAGGCACTTCCTTGCCGGCGTCATCCAAGAGATGACAATAGTCTGGATCGGCTTTCTTCTGTAGTTCGAAGACAACCACCTGATCGGCATGGGTTACTCCGAAGTGTTCCTTAAGTGTGAACTCCTGCAGGAGCTTCGGCTCTTGTGCGGCCACCACGTGGAATGCCGGCTGGGTTGCCAGCACGAGACCGATGACCAGATGCTGCACGGATAATCGCTTTAGTAATGCGCACGTCCTCATTTGGCACCTTGTTTCTTTGTCACTGTGATGTTCTTTGTTTTGAGCATGCGGACGTTCACTTCAACCCCGGCAGCGGCTCGAGGATGTTCCTTCATGTATGACAATGGGTTAGGGTCCTGGGTCATCATCCATCCCAACGCTGCGCCGGCGAGGAATTCATCCGCCACCATCGCGCAGTCCATTCTGGTAAAATCCGCATCGATAGGACTTGTTCTGCCATGTCCGAATAGAACGGCGTACTCGCCGTACACGTACGAGGTGAGCGAAAGCTCCTTGCTCCCCCAGGTTAGGAACCCATCGCACAGTCCCACGAGCGGCTCGCTGAAGAACTCCGTGGTAAAGAACGCGTTCGGATTGATCGGCTTCGCCGCGGCGCGCATCTTCCCCAGCATGGTACGATAGCCGCGCGACGTACTCGCGGGATCGCCAGGCTTGTGGCCATGGCCATTCTTCATACAGCGCAACGAAGGCGAGTCAGCGCCCAACTGGTCCACGTACAGTCCATCACATTTCGTCTCTTGGAAGACCCGCTTGGCCACATTGACCATAGTATCCTGCCAGAACTCCGTGTCCGGGCACATGATTTGTGGCACACCACCGTCCCGTCGGACAACTCCTCCACGGAGGCCTGGATGGCCCGCGCGGCATCGGGTGTCGGGCACAGGATCAGCGGGAAGCCATAGGCGCTGAAACTCCATTTTTTAGGATCCGGGAAAATGAACTTCCATATACTCTTCGTCTTCCCGACAACGATTTTCCCCGTCGAGGGAAGCTCCACGCCACCCTCGTCCACAACTCGCAGCGGTCCCTTGATCCCGCTCACGTGCAACTCCTCGGCGCGCGGTGGGACATAGGCGTACAGCTCACCGGGCTGCCCCTTCCAGGCGGAGAAAGTCCCGTTCTGGAATGAGACACCGTACGGCATCGCTCTCGGCAAGGTTATGGCGACCAGGCTGTTGCACTCGCCGGCGGTCACGCGAATCTGGTTGACCCCATTCCCGACGAGAGGAACCTCGAACTCAGCCAGCAGTTCGCCTGGAGCGGGCTTCTCCCTCTGGGCCGTCCCCACCTCCGCGTACTTCCAGAAACTCAGTCGTTCTTCCTGGTCAAACGCGCGGATCATCAGGCGGTCGCGCTCGGGACGGACGCCGCGGCGGATAGTCACCTTGGCGGGACCAACACCGCCGTCGGAAACCACATACATCGTGAATGCTGGCTGGGGGGCGAAGGGGCCAAGAACGACTTCCTTCGACAGGCTAGCTTCTATTTTCACATCGCCGCCCTGAATGGCGTTGCCGTTTGCGACAAGAGAGTTCAACGAGGGTACGGCTACAGCCCCCAACCCGAGCGCGGTGATAAATTCCCGGCGGCCTAAACTGTCCATGATGTTTTTCCTTCTCTAAATTGTAGTGTGCCCGCAGCAGCGAGCGCGGCCAGAGTCAGCAGGAGTGCGGTTGGTTTGTTCATGGTGTCTTAAGCAGCGTGGTTGGATTGGTAGGAAATTGCTTTTGAGAGTGCCGGGTCGAGTTGGCCCTGGGCGTGGAGCGGAGACGGGGTGTGAGGGGGTCGGGCAATGATGCAGCATAGTTTTTGTAAAGGGCTCACCGCACACACTCGCTTGGCTCGTCCATGCGGAGGTTGCCTACTTCTTGAGGACTTCAATGGTGCCCTCGCCCCCGGGGATGGTCGGCTCGCGGAACGAGCTGACGGCGCGGTAGAGCAGGTCCTGGAAGTCGGCCTCGCCCTGCACCGTCCACGGGCTGGTCATGCTGAGCACCGCCGAGCCGCCGCGCAGCAGGCGGAACGCGGGCGTGCCCAGGCCGAGCGGGGCGCGCAGCGTGCTCAGACCGGCCGGGGCCGCCTGGCGCACGGTCTGGCCGGCCGAGGTGATCTCCAGTTCGCCGGGGGCGGTGAGGAAGGCGACCAGTTCGATCTCGTCGACCGCCGGATTGTTGCCGCGCCGCTTTCACGGCTTGGTCTGGACGCGCAGGACCGTGTCGGTGCGCTGGCTGCGGTGGAAGGCGAGCAGGGCGTCGCGGCGGATCGGCGGCGGCGTGCCGGTCTTAAACCAGGCAGTATAGTAGGCGCTGAGGTCGTAGAAGGCGTGGCCGGTGCCGGTTGAGGGCGCGATCTCGGTCGCCTCGGAGTAGTCGTTCCAGGTGATCAGGTGCACCCAGTCGGCGCCGCCCCAGATGGCAGACTCCCACTGGAAGCGGAAGGTCGCGCTGCCGCTCGACTCGTAGAAGCTGCCCGACTTCGGCCGCATGTCCTGCGGCGCCACCGGCTGCATCCAGACCGGGACGAGGGCATGCATCCTGGCCGCGGCGGTGGCCTGGCCCTGGCTGTCGATCAGACAGCGGCCACCCCAATCGGAGAAGCCGTAGCTGATCGGGGCGTAGGCCGGGTTGACGCTGTGGAACAGCGGCACGAAGGCGACCTCCTGGCCGGCCGCCTTGAGCTCGGCCAGGCGTGCCGTCCACCAGGCCACCGGCTGGACCTGGGCGCAATAGGGCGCGACCACCAGGCGTCCATCGGGCAGGCGCAGGACGGCGGGATGGCTGGCGAGGGCCAGCAGCAGGGGGACCATGGCTTCCGGCCTGCGCTTGAAGCCGGCCATCATGTCGGGCATCAGCATGACCTTGAAAGCGGGATCGACCGCCTGGGCGGCGTCGAGCAGGTCGCGCACCCAGCCGTTCTTGTCGTCGGTGGTCAGGATGTTGATGGTGAAGCCGTCGAGACCGGCGTCGCGCGCCAGGCGCACCTCCTGCTGCAGGTCCTGCTGCCGCCAGTCGGTGCCCTCCCGGCGTGGGCGTGGCAGAGGGCGTTGGCGCAGGTAGCCGCCGTAGGCGGCGTGCTTCCCGTTCTCGCCGTCCACCGTCATGAACTGCTTGGCGTAATAGTCTTGGTCGGCTGGGCGGTTGTCGATCGAGACGGGGAAGGGCGAGAAGTAGTGCGCGAAGACCTTGTGCCGCGAGGCGCGCAGGACCTCCAGGGGGGGCAGGTCCCAGGGGGTCTGGGCGCTGAGCGGGTTGGCGGCGGGCGCCGGCTGGGCCTCTGGCGCGTTCTTTTCCGCCGCCACCGAACCGGTCCAGCCACCGGCCGCGTCGACGCGCACCGGCACCTCCTTTTTTTCCAGGCTGCGCCCCTGTTCGTCCTGGAAATCCAGCAACAGGTTCAGCCCCGGAATCGGCGCGGGCAGCCCCCGGACGGTGAAGGTCAGCATCACCTTTTCCCCAAGAATGAAAGTGGACAAACTCGGGTGCGAGCTTTCCGCGGTGAAAACAAAACCTTCTTTTTCCGGGGCGGCGACCGCCGCGGCGTCCTCGCCGGGGAAAGCGGCGCTCGCCATGGCGAGGGCGAGCGCGATGATCGTGAGCGTAGTTGGATGAGTTTTCATGTCGTACCTCGTGTACTACAACGGATGGGTGAAGAATTCGTGACAGGTCAGGTGGCGGGGCCACAGTGCTGGTGCGCGAGGTACTGACCGGGGCGCGGGCGGTGCTCACCGACCAGTTTGCCGGCGATCTTCATCGTTCCGCCACCCCGGGCGTTGCGCCTCATTTCAGCGTGACCCTTCCGAAGAGCGACGGGTCTTTGCCGTTCATGATGCCGTCGAAGAGCTCAAGCCCCGTTCGGTGCGTGCCCGCTCCGTCGGCGTCGTTCACGAGGAGCGCGATCCCGAGCTCTTTGCCCGCGGTGAATGCGTCGATCCCGAGCTCTTTTGCCGGTATCGCAATGCGATACGACGTCGTTCTCGTGTCTTCGTTGCGGACGATCGCAATCGCCGCGAAACGGGCCGTCATGTCGCCCGTGGGCATCGTTTTCGGGTCGAACGAGATGTAGCGGTAGACCGCCGGTTTGCCCTTGATGAGCGCGAAACCGATCTCGCAGTTCTTCTTGCCGATCTGTCCCACGAGTGGGTTGTACGCGGCGTCGGCGTCCGGCTCGAGGTCGACGGCGACTTGAATGCTGTCGGCCTGCCATAGAAGGGCGGCCTCGTCGGGCTCCGCCTGCACGTCGTCGGCCACGTCGACATTGATGTAGAGGTTGCCGTCGTCCCAGCCGAAGGCGATGGCGGCGCTGTCGGTCTTTCCGGACGATCCGGCCCCGCGTATTGTCGCCGTCGCGTAGGGGTCCGGCGCAGCCCCCCGCCGGTTCGCTGCGAGGACGTAGAGTTTCTGTTTCATGACGGTCTCATTCCTGCCGGCGGCGACCTTCACCGAGACCTCGACCGGCTTCGCGGGGTCTACGCCGGTGCCGATGCCTGCATCGATGAAGAAGGTGCTCGTCGATCCGCTTTTCATGTCGGCGTTCAGCGGTGTTTTCCACGCGCCGCTCCGAAGTATCGCGGCGCTGAAGGACTGCGGTGCGGTGCTGTTGTTCTTTACCGTGAGCGAGAGCCCAGGCTTGCCGCCTTCCATCGCCGATCGCAGCCCGAGCACCAGCACGATCTCCTGCACGACGACCCATCGTACACCGGCGGTTCCCCCGGGCGAAGCGGTGAACGCCACCGGGAAGGCCGTCGGTTTCGCGTCGGGAGGCACGGCAATGACGAGGGCATTGCTCTGCGCCCGATCGACGCTCGCGGCGACCCCCCATCCACGGGCAGCCGCGACCCCCGGTCCGCCCGTCACAACGCCCACGCGGACGGTCTCTCCCGGGGCTGCCGCGATCATGCCGCCGGAGGCGGCGATGGTGACCGCGGCTCCGTAGATATCTTTGTCGACGCCGGAAATGTACACCGGCGAGAGCCCGAGCGCGATCGGCGCCATGCCGTTCTGCACCGGGACCTTCGTCGTCGTGCCCATCATGGAGATGACGTCCACCGATGTCACGTCGCCGGCGGGCAGCTGGAACGGCAGCTCGTCCTCGGTCGTCCAGAGCACAAGCACCGGGGCTCCCTCGCGCGAGAAGAGGTATCCCCAGATGTTCCTGCCGAAGAAGCGGAGATCGCGGACGGGTTTCGCGTTCAATAATTCCTTCGAGAGCACGGCGAGCGCAGGCAGTCCCGGCTTGGGGGCGAGCTTCTCGGGGCCAAATCCCAGTTTCGGGTCGAGGTTGAAGCTGTACCCCATGCCCGGTTCGCCGGGGAAGTCGTAGCCGTAGAAGGGAAGATGGACGCGGACCCCCTCGCCCATGAGTATGAGCGAGGAGCGCGTCTGAAACCGCGCCAGCTCACGGTATTTGTGCGTGGAGCCGGATATCCCCCTGTACCCCAGCTCGGTGCTGTATACGGGGAGGTCCTTCCCCGTGTACCGTCTCGCCAGCTCGCGTATCGCGCGCAGATGCTCCGGGATGTTGGCCGATTCCGGCGGCGGCTGATGGTAGGGATGTATCGACAGCGCATCGACGGTCGAGAGGAAGCCGGTTTCGAAGAGACGACGGTACCACGAGACTGGCGAGAGGCCCGGGGTGCAGGGGCCGATGATGATCGCACCCGGGTCTTCCGCAAGGATAACCTCGCGTGCACGACGGTAGGTCTCGGTGATGTTCTCGAACGTGTGGAGCGGCTTGGCATTCTTGATGTGCTCCATGTTCATCTCAATCTCCCACGCGGCGTCGTAGACGCGCGGGTTCATGTGCGGGTACTGCTGCTTCTGCACGCGTACCCTGTCGCGTACGAAGAGGAGGTAGTCGCCCCAGTCGAAACCGGGATACCCGTCCCCCTTCGCCGCCCACTTCGGTGTGTCACTGCTGTGGTTCGCCATGAAGTTGAGGATACGCAGGTCGTATTTCGGGCGCGGCGCTTGTTTCATCGCCTCCTTCGCCCACGGCGCGGTGTCGCCGTCCTGGCGGACGGGGCGGTCTTTTTCCGCATTGCCCCAACGCGCGCCGTCCACGTCCCACATCGTGCCCACGTATTCTGGCTGGAGGTAGGGGGGGCTCATAAAACCGAGGATCGCATCCTGGCCGATCTTCTGCATGCGCTGCTTGTTCTCCTCGACGGTCGTCGGCATCACGGCGAACGTGCCCATGCCGGCGGGCATGCTCCCGGACGCCTTGATGCACGACCGCGCGGAAATAGCACCGCCCGATCCCGTGAAGAACGCGCGCGCCTCGTAGAACCCCGGCGGCACGACGCCGAGCGGGACGACGTATTCCTTTTTACCGCTTTCGAACGTCACCGTGCCGTTGTACACGCGAGCATCGGCATAGTCCCGCAGCTCATAGGTGAACCCGGTCGTGTCGGCGGGGATATCCCCCCAGGCGGTGAAGGTCAGCGATACCGGTTCGCCCCGTTCGAACAAGTTGTTCTTGTTCGCCGAGTTCGGCGAGAAGATGAGCCCCCCCGCCTGCGTCTCGCGGCGGTACAATGACAGCTCCTGCAGGTAGAGGATGGAGCTGTCCGCGGCGTTCGACTCGATCTTGAGCGACTCGATTTTCTGTGGACGCAGGTTCTAGAGGCGGTCCTGGAAGCCGTCTTCGAACGTGTCGGGGGCGAGCACGTACGAGGCATTCCCGGCATGAAGGTTGATCCAATGCCCCCCCGGCGAGGCGCCGAGCACGATGCGGATGCCGTCGGCGGTGTCGCCCTCGGCCGCCGGGTCGAAGCGCTTCGTCATTGAGAACCAATTGCCCGCGTTGTTGTCGGGGTCTTTTCTCCCGAAGGCGATCCTGAGCACGTTCGCCGACATACCCGCGGGGGCGAAGCCGAACACGGCGTCGAAGGTGATGTTTTCGCCGGCGTTGAACGTCCACTCGTTCGCCTTGTCCGCGGTGAACGATGCGAGCGGCTTCAGCACGACGACGTCCTCGGCGGGTTTACACGGACGAAGCGCGACGTCCTCGCCGGGGAAAGCGGTACTCGCCATGGCGAGGGCGAGCGCGATGATCGTGAGCGTAGTTGGATGAGTTTTCATGTCGTACCTCCTGTACTACAACGGCGTTCTGGCCAGCTTCCCTGGGAGTTCAGGAGACACAATACTTATTTCGCGGCTTTTCTCTTTCGCGATGTGCGGGGTTTCGGCTTGGGGCCGGGTTTCTGCGGCCGTAATACGCGACCGACAAGTTTCTCCAAACGATCCAAGAACGTCGGACTGCCTAGAGGACGACCGGTGCGCCCGTGTTCTCGCAATGCCCGCAGGTCTTCCTCGGGGATCGCGGTCCGCAGGAAGGCTCTCCAATCGCTCACCATCGCCGACAGCGGCGCGACCTTGACCAATCCGTCGTCGCGGCCCTTCAGGTGCGCCGTCGCACTGCTCCAAGGCCAGTCGCGAGCGCGGTCCACCAGTTTCGCGCGCACGGGATTCAACTCGACATAACGCGCCGCCGCCAGCAAATACGGCTCGTCCATGAGGAACGAAGCGAAACGCCCTTGCCACAGGTAGCCGCGCCACTGCTGGCGGAAATTGATCCGCCGGGTATAGCGTCGATGGGCCTCGCCGATGGCCCGCCGCAAGCCGTCTGCGGTCTTCGGCACCGCGATCAAGTGGACGTGGTTGGGCATCAGGCAATAGCTCCAAATCTCGACGCCTTGCTCGCGGCACCATTCGGCCATCAGTTCGATGTAGGCCGCGTAGTCGTCGTCGCGGAAGAACGTTGGCTGTCGCCGGTTGCCGCGTTGCGTGACGTGGTGAGGCAAACCCGGGACAACCAGTCGTGCTAATCTTGCCATGCGGAGAACCTACCCAATCTGCTCCCCCGTGTCACTAATTCGGTACTGTGTCCCCGGAACTCCCCCGCTTTTTGCGACCGAGGCGGACCATCTCGGCGAGGAAATCGTGTTTCAAGCCGGGCTGCTCCGGCACCTTGCCGTTCTTGTACCAGGCGTAACCGTTGCAGGAGACGGCGAAGGTCTGGATGACGTTGACGCCCATTTCCTTGTACCAGGCGACATGCTTGGCGGGGTCGGCATCGGCCCACAGGCCCGGCTTGGCGAAAGGGTTGGGGCCACCCGGTCCCCAGTTGAAATCAATGCAATGCGAACGGATCGGTTCGACCTCTGGCGCGACGGTCCCGACTCCATCCTCTTTTCCGCCGGTGCGGATCAGTTCGCCGACTTTGCGCAGGGTTTCGACATCACGCGCGCGCAGTTTCCCGTTCTGGTCCGGGCCGACAGCAAGCGAGAAGATGTTGCCGAACTTCAGCGCGCCAAGGTAGTGCGCATGCAGGTCTTCTGGCGGGAAGGTCGGGGCATCGTCGCTGTTCTTGGAATAGAACCAATGGGTGCCGCGTTCGGCCGTCCGGTTCTTTTTGTCGCCGCTGGGAAGGATCGGGTACGTGAACTCCGCCACCAGATAGGAATCTGACGGTTTGCCGCTGGAGATACCGGCGCCGCTGCGGTCGCTCAACGCTGACGGTTTGCCCATCTCGCCGATGCGCAAATCGCAGCCGGTCTGGTCGCCGTGGTTGAAGCCGATGAAACATCCCGGCTGGAGCGACTTGCACCAGGCCAGCGTCTCCTGGTGGCTCAGCCCGCCGTCGCCCACCGCGGTGTCGAACCAGATGAACTCGACGGGACCGTACTGCGTCAGCAGTTCCTTCAATTGCGCCTTCTTCATTGCGGGCGAATAGCCGCCGGGATGATACATCGCGTGGTCCTCGAACTCGCCCTCGGAGAAATACAGCGCCAGCTTGATGCCGTGTTTGTCGCAGGACTTGCGAACCTCGGCCAACACGTCGCGACCGAGCGGCGCCTTGGTGACCTTGCGGTCGGTGGTCTTGGTGTCCCAGAGACAGAACCCGTCGTGGTGTTTGGTCAGGAACAGGATGTAGCCCATCCCGGCCTCTTTGGCCGTGCGCGCCCACTGGTCGGTGTCCACGGCCTTGGCCGCGAACAGATTGATGTCGGTCACGCCCCGGGTCCACTCGTTTTGGGTGCGGACGAAACTGCTGAACGACCAGCACACAAACATGCCCCACTTGAGGCTCTTGAGTTCCTCGACGCGTTGGGCCATGTCCACCGGCGGCGGCGCCGGCTTCTCGACTGCCGGGCAACTCGCCGCCAGCAGCGAGCTGGCGATCATGCTGAGGATGATGAATTTCATTGGTTGTTCCTTGTGTTCGAGGTTTCAGGTTTCAGGTTTCTGTCGAGGAACACCGAGACTCCCTCCTTCGCCAAGGCTGCGGAGGGCAAGCCCGACACGCGACACGCTCTTCTCACTTCTTTCCTTCCCACATCTGCGAGAGTTGCCACAACGCCAGGGCGATGAATTCGCCGCGACCGCCGCCGTCGCCAGAACCTTGTCCCAGCGCCTTGGGATCCGTGCTCAGACTCGGCGTGATCTGGCCGGTGACCGGGTTCTGGGCCGCCAGGACCGTGCCCGCCAGGGCTTCGGCCTTGGCCCGATGCAAGGGATTCTTCGTATGCTCGGCCAGACGCGCGTAGGCCAAGGCCAGTCGCGGCGTCAGGGTGCCCTCACCGCAGACCGAGGGGTTCAGACCCATGGCATTTTGACCGGGCAAGCCACCCGGCTCGCCAGGCCTGGTCCAGTCCACCGCCCGATCTTCGCTCCAGCGGCAGAGGTCCGACATCAGGTTCCAGTCCAGCGGACGGTCCGGCAGGTCGAGCGCCAGGTAATTGGCGAAGTGCAGGGCGTTCTCGGGCATCGTCGGCCAGGGATGCTGGTTGCGCCGCGATTCGCTCGGGCCCTGTTTGCGCCAGTCGAAGCGCCGCAGGGTGTTCTTGACCTGGAAGGCGTAGGCTTTGTCCTCGATCGGCTTGAACTCGTCGGTCTTGAGTTCCTTGCGCACCCGGCCGAGGAAATGCAGTACCGTCGAAGGATCGTACTCCAGCGGCCAGTGGGCGTCGAAACCCGGCCAGGGCGCGTAGAGGCCGGTCTCCTTGTCCAGGTTCTTCGCCCAGCTCCAGCCCTGGCTCGGCAGGGTGTCGGTCCAGGCACCGGAGGGCAACTGGCACTGGCCAGTGATAGGAAATTTGATTCCCGACCAAAGACCTGAGCATAGCCGGGAAGCCCTGGTGAAACAAGGGTTTGAGGGGAAGTAGGCGGCCGCCCCGCCGGTGGCGCCGGCGAGTCCCATCATCATGTTCGACTGGCCCGCCGTGAACCAAACTTCGCCGACCAGCACATCCTGGATGGTTACCCGCTGAGGCGTCGCTCCCTCCGCGGCCACCGTCAGCTCGCGTCCGGTCGAGTTGGCCGGCAAGGAATCGAGCGTGACGCGCCACCGGCCCTGGGCGTCGGCCGTGGCTCGCTTGCTCTGCCCCGCAAAGGCGACGGTTACCGCGTCACCAGGCGTGGCCCATCCCCAGACCGGCGCAGGCCGATCGCGCTGCAGCACCATGTGATCGGAGAAGATTTTCGCTACGCGCACTTCCGCTCGGGCCAGCGAGGCCGAGAGGCAGAGGGCCAAAAGGGTCATGAACAACGTCGTTCGTCGGGTCGGGTTCATGCTCATCTTACGTTTCTCGCTCGTTCCGCATCCAGTTTCTCTATTTCCGCGAAGGCGGCCTTCACCACCTTGAGTTCCTCATCGTACATCGCCGTGGGAAGGA
>VHCO01000225.1 GCA_016871715.1 Verrucomicrobiota bacterium | reverse complement strand
CCTCCGCACACTAACCCCTCCCGCCTTCAGGGGCACTCTATTCTCGGGATCTAAACCTGCGTTTCTCCCCGGGCCCAAAAAGCCCTTTTACTGAGGTCTGAACTTCGGCGACGCCATAGCGGATCGCAAAGGGCTCATGGCCCTGGCTGAAACGGGGCCGCAACGAGATAATGGCGTTCGAGCTCAACGGGGCCGCCGAACACCGGATCGCCGGCTTGCCCGAGCCGATCCTGGATCGACTCAATCCCGAGGCGGCCGGCTCGACTCATCGGCAGCCTGGACAAAAGCTCGAACTCGAGGGTCTGACGCCGATTGCCGTTGGGGTGTTTGCGCCTGGGGCGGACTGGCAGAGGGTGTCCTTCGCGCCGACTCGTGGCCGGTATTTGTGCCTGGAGGCCCTAAGTGCCGCGCCCCGCTTGACCGGCCGAGGGAGAATACGGACTGGCGGAAGTGCAGGAAGACCTCGCTCATGCGCGTCGTCAGTAACACGTCACCCCGCTCCAACCTTGCCATCATTGGCCGGCTCGAACTCCTGCAGCGTCGATACGCGGAGATTCTCATTGCGCTGGAAGTTGCTTCGGAGCTCGCCGCCCGCGCGCTGGGCCTGACATTCCGCTCCCAGCCGGCGCAGCACGCGCTGGGTCAGGCCGGCCTGCTTGCGCCAAGCGGAGCGCGGCGGGCAGGCCACCCCGGCGGGAAGCGACTCCTCACCCCGGCCCTCTCCTCGGCCGAGGAGGAGCGGGAGAACTTCCATTCCAGTTCTTGCCAGACATTCAGGTCGATGGGCGAACCGAGCTGGCTGAGCCAAGCGCGCAGCGAAGGCGTGCGGGCCTCGGGCAGGTAGAGGGCGATCAGCAGGCTCGGGTCGAAGTAAATCCTCATCGTCGCCCTTGGCTCACGATTTGGCTGCCAGGCGTGCCGGGAAGCGGCTCTGTGCCCCAAATGGCTTCCAGTTTCGCAGACGTTTCGTTCCAGTCCACTTTGTCCGGCGGCGGAGGAACCAAGCGGGCGAAGGGCCGGCGCTTCTCGACGATTTCAACTTCTTGCCCTTCTGCGACCAGCCTCAGGAGCGCGTCAAGCTTGGATTTGGCTTGAGTCAACGTGACCGTCTTCATGGAGCGAGTATGCCATGTCTGACGGAGCGGGAACAAGGTTCCTTATTGGCTGGGACACGCGGCGGGCGGTGAGGAGGTGGTTGGCCGCTTGCCTTTCCGACAGGCCCAGCCGTCCGGCCAAATCGCGCAGCGGCGGCGGCTCAGCGCCTTCCAAGGCCGGGAGCACTAGCCGGAGCGCCGGCATCTTACCGGCTTTCGGTGTTCATGAGGCAAAAGCCGGTCACAGACCGGCGCTCCAGCCTGTCGGCGTTCTGTGCGAGAGGTGAGAAAATAACACCCCTTCGGTCAAAGCCGCATCAGCTCCCCCGACATCACGGACACGGTTGCCCGGGTGCTGTGGATGGGTGGGTTGAGGCAGGCTGGCAGGAAACCGGACGCGGGACCACCGTCGGGTACACGCGGCTGCTGCGACTGCGTAGCGCGGTCACTGCCGATCGAGTGCGCCTGCGCCTGCTGGAGTTCCGAGTGGGGCCGAATTCGCCACTGCGCTGAGCTGGCAATCCTGGGCGTTCCCCGGGGTTGACGGTCGTCCTTATCGCATGACGGGATCTGTGATCCACGGTCCGGAGCGGAGTAATGGAGTGGTGCGGGCAGAGGGGGCGTTAGAGGACTGCTTCTCTCGTCTCCCTTCTCCCTTCTCCATTTTCCATTCTCCATTCGCCCTTGTTCACCCCCACAGGTCCGCTGTCGCTCGCAGCGTGCGCTCGTACGGGTTCCCACAGAGAAAGTGTGTTGCCTAGGCGAGCGGCGCTTCCTCGGTGAACTCGTAGCCCTGTCGTCGAGTCGAGCCGCGGGCCGCAGTGGAAGGAGCCGGCTCGGCCGGAGCCTCGCCTCTACCGACCCTCGAACGATCCCAGCCCGTCACTGTCACTGAGGTTGGGCGGTCGAGGGAAGACAGAAGCCGCCGTGAGGATCGTGGGCTGGGAGTTCCGGGTTGCGGCTCAGGACCCTGGCCACGGTCGAGAGCAAATCCCCGCTGTTGACCGGCTTGGCGAGAAGGGCTTGGACGGTCGCCGTGGCGGCCTCGGTGGCGGATCTCTCCGAGCCTAGGCCCGTGGTGGCGACGATGCGCAAGGTCGGATTGAGACTCCGGAGCGCTTGGATGCCGGCGGCGCCATCCATGACGGGCATCAGCAGGTCCATGAGCACCAGCTCGATCTCGCCTCGGTGCGCCGCGTACCGGGCCACGGCTTCGGCCCCGTTGGCGGCAGTGAAAACCCGATAACCGTGCCGCGCCAGGATCCGTCCGCAAAGGTGCCGCAGGGCGTCTTCATCGTCCACGACCAGCACGCCTTCGCCGTGCCCGGTGGGCCGCGTCTCGATCGGGCCGAGGGTGGGCGCCGCGGGCGTGGCTGGGGCGGCCGGCCAGTAGACCTTAAAGGTGCTACCCCGCTGCGGTTCAGTCTCGACGCGGATGAAGCCGCCGTGGCTTTTCACAATGGCGAGCGAAGTGGCCAAGCCTAACCCGGTACCTTTGCCCGCGGGCTTGGTGGTGAAGAAGGGCTCGAAGAGCCGTTGTCGGGTTTCCTGGCTCATGCCGAGCCCGGTGTCCGAGATCATGATCACGACATACGAACCGACTTGAGCCGCCGGTTCCATGGTTACGTAGGCCTCGTCCAGCTCGACATTCTCGGTCCGGAGCGTCAAGTCGCCTCCCGAGGGCATGGCGTCGCAGGCGTTGAGGCTCAGATTGAGCAGGACCTGATAAAGCTGGGTCGGATCGCCGTGCACCGGCCAGGTGTGGCCCGGCACCATCGCACGGAGGTGAACGGACTTCGGGAACGTTTCCTGGGCCAAGCGGATCAAGCCCTTGGTGAGTTGGCCGAGATCGATCCGGACCCGTTTCCCTTCGCCGCCGCGAGCGAAGGAGAGGATTTGCTGGACGATGTCCGTCACCCGCCCAGCGCTCTCGGCGATCATACTCAGGACTTGGCGACCCTCGGCGTCGGTGAACTTGTCCTTGAGCAGATCGAGTCCGATACGGACCGGTGCGAGGGCGTTATTGAGATCATGAGCGACGCCGCTGGCTAACAGACCGAGGCTCTCGATTCGGCCGGAGCGCAGGAAGCGGTTGGCCCATTGCTGGTCCGACGCGTGCGTCTCGCGCCGCTCGCGCATGAGGGCGGCTCCCAGCAGCTCAGCCACGGCGCCCAAAGCTTCGCGTTCGACGGGCAGCCAGACCCGCTCGCGGTCGTGGTCGGCAAGCCATAGCGATCCCCACCATTCCGCCTCGACGAGGAGGGGCAACACAAGCAACGAGCGCACGCCGAGGCGCCGCAGGAGAGCCTGCTCCTCGGGCGGGAACTCGGACACGCCGCCCTGCAATAGCTGGCCGCTGGCAAGGACCGTTTCCCACCGGCTTAAACCTGTGGCCTGAAAACAGAGCACTGCCGAGTGCGCGGATGTGCCCGCAGGGCAGACCGGCCGCGGCCTGCCACCCGCGCACAGAACCGCCTCGCGCCGCCCGTCGGCACGAAACCGGTTCTGATACAGCCCAACATGAGTCATGCCCGCCGCCGCAGCCACGTCTGCCAGCCAGGCGGGGGCCGAATCTAGCCAGTCACGTCGGGCGCCCAGGAGCGCCTCGGCCAAGCGGTGAGTGGCGGCGAGGATCGAGCAGCGCCGGCGTAGGGTGGTGTCAGGTTCACGGGCCGACGGGCGTCGCGGGGCGGGCAAGGCGCGTGGAAGCGACGGGGCACGAGGGCCGTCGTGAGCTGCCGGATGTATCTGTAACAATTTGCTCATCAATGACTAACAAATAGCTGTACCGAGCGCTTATTGGGGGGAGCGTCTCGGCCGGCCCACGCCGACCAGGCGGCGACGACACTAGCCCCACATAGGTCATATACGGACCGCTTCAGCCGAATCCTGTAAAAATCTTCATTTTTTTTGGGCGGCGGATTTCTGGGCGGTGACGAAAAAAAATGAAGATTTCTCAAAGATTCGGAAAAACGGTCCGTATATATCTACAGTGGGACGCTATGAACAGGACGCCTGAGTGGATCTCGACGAGGCAAAGCCTGCTGAGCCGGTTACGGAATTGGCAGGACGGAGCCAGTTGGGAGGATTTCTTTGGGGTTTACTGGAAGCTGATCTACAACGCAGCCGTCAAAGCCGGCCTGACCGACGCCGAAGCCCAGGACGTGGTCCAGGAGACGGTCATCTCGGTATGCAAGCAGATGCCGGGGGCTACCTATGATCGGTCGCTGGGCCCGTTCAAGGCGTGGCTGCTTCAGTTAACGCATTGGCGGATTGTGGACCAACTGCGCCGGCGGCCGCCGTATTGGGGCCAACCGCACTCCCGGTCCGACGAGACGGCGACGGTGGATCGGGTGCCCGACCCGGCGAGTCTCGCGGAGCTTTGGGAGGCCGATTGGGAACAGAACTTGGTGGATGCCGCCATTGAACGAGTCAAGACCCGGGCCGACACCAAGCAATACCAGCTCTTCGATCTGTATGTGCTCAAGCAGTGGCCGATCGCCAAGATCAAGGCCACCCTGGGCGTGCGCGCCGCGGACGTCTACTTCGCCAAGTTCTACGTCGCCAAGCGGATCCAGAAGGAAGTGCGCTTTTTGCAGACGCGGTTCTACTAAACCCTAGGCCTATGAACAAAGCCATCCATCCGTTCGTGTCCTGTTGGAGCCGGCGCAACCGACAAGTAGCGCTGGCCCCGTACCGGTTATTGTCGCCGCAGTGCGCCGCTCGGATCCGGCGCCGCATCCTGCGCACGCTTTCTGCCCGGCTGGATCCAAACCGACGGTCCAGACTCCCAGCGCTGCCGCGCGAGCGGGACCGACTCGCTCCGCGGCCCGACTGGGCCGAGCGCGACGCCGGGTGGCGTCGCCCTCCGGGAGCGGAAAACGCAGCCTGAACCCCCAGCCCTCATCCCCATCACACTATGAGTATCGGACCTATTGGCTCGAACCCACCGCCGGAGTACCTGCCGGCGTTCAGTCCTAAGCCCAACAAGACGGCCACCACCAGCGAAACGGAAGATCCACCCCCGCCGGACCCGAGTCCGAGTCGGAGCCCCATCAGCCCGAGCGCACCGCAGCCGCCGCCGCCCGACAAAGAAAAGCCTCCGGGATCGGACCCGAGCACGACCGGTTGGAGCGCGGTTGCGTAGATCCGAAGCGCCCGTTGGGGCTTGGCCGTCGCTTTTGCCGCGTCGCACGCAAGGCGCCAGGCGAGGAGTAGGTCAAGCCACAGGCAGGGCGCCAGGCGGGTAGCGCGGACCGTCACCGCGGCTCAGGCACTTCGGTTGGGGTCGCTCGGGGTGTTTGGCCTGCCTGCGGGAGGGCGATCTGTGCACCCGCCACAGCCCTGCCTGTGGCCCAGCCTCGCGTGCTGAAACCCGCCCCGGGTTGGTCGAGGACGGGCCGGCGCCTGGGGCACCGACGACGGATTGGCCCGGCGGACCAGCCCGGTTTGGCCAAGGCCACTTGTGCCGATGCGAAAGCTCATCCTGCGAACCGTCTACTCTGCGGGCGACGTCGTGATGTTGACCGCCGCGGTGCGGGACCTGCACGGGACTTATCCGGGGCAGTTTCTTACGGACGTGCGCACGCGCTGCGCGGAGCTTTGGGAGCATAACCCCTACGTGACGCCGCTAGACGAAGCGGATCCGGGCGTCGAGCTCATCGAGTGCGATTACCCGCTCATCAACCGGTGTGAGCGCGCTGCTTGCCATTGCCTACACGGATTCATCGAGTTTCTCAACCAACGCCTGGGTTTGGCGATCCAGTGCACCGCCTTTCACGGCGACCTCCACCTGTCGGCCCTCGAGAAATCGTGGTACTCGCAGGTCTATGAGTTGGTCGGCCGGGAGTTGCCTTTCTGGTTGGTGGTGGCGGGTGGGAAGTACGATGTGACCATCAAGTGGTGGTCGACCGAACGTTTTCAGGCTGTGGTTGACCACTTTCGCGGCCGGATCCAGTTCGTGCAGGTGGGGCATCCTGGCCACCACCACCCGCGGCTCGAGGGGGCGATCGACTTGCGCGGAGAGACCAACCCGCGCGAGTTGGTGCGATTGGTCTATCACGCCCAGGGGGTACTCTGTCCCGTGACGGCCGTCATGCACCTCGCCGCGGCGGTCGAAGTCAAAGGCAATCGACCGCCTCACCGGCCGTGTGTGGTGGTGGCCGGAGGCCGGGAACCGGCGCCTTGGGAGGCTTACCCCTTTCACCAGTTCATTCATACGGTGGGGAGTCTGCCCTGCTGCGCGCAAGGCGGCTGCTGGCGCGATCGGACGCTGCCGCTGGGCGACGGCGACGAACGCGATGGACCAGACCGCCTCTGCTTGGCCGTGCGGAACGGGCTGCCGCGTTGCATGGATCTCATTACCGCAGCCGAGGTGATCCGCCGCATCGAGCTCTACTTCCAAGGCGGCGTGGTGCGCTACCTGACGGCAGACGAGGCGCAGGCCGCGCGGCGTGGGGTCGCCGTAACCGCCGACCGCCGGTTTGACCAGCTACCGCTCACCTTGTCCGGCGCGCGCTTGGCGTGTGAGCGCTTCGAACAGCGGATTTCGACTTACCCGAAACGTTACGGGGGACGAGGGATCGTCATCTGCGCTGGAGGCGTCAAGTACTTCACCTGCGCGTGGGTGTGTTTGAATATGCTACGGCGTTTGGGCTGCACCCTGCCGGTGCAGTTGTGGTACCTCGGTAAAGAGGAACTCGACGACGACATGCGCGCCCTCGTGGCGCCCTTGGGCGCCGAGTGCGTGGACGCCCATCGGCTGCGCAAACGCTGGCCCATGCGCCGGTTGGGCGGTTGGGAACTCAAGCCCTACGCCATGGTCCACTCGCCGTTCCAGGAGGTCCTCTTCTTGGACGCCGACAATGTGCCCGTGGTCAATCCGGAGTATCTCTTCGAGACGCCCGAGTACCGCGAGCACGGGGCCATCTTCTGGCCCGACTACGGTCAGTTCGAGCGGACGGCGGTGGTTTGGCAAAGTTGCGGGTTGCCGCGGCCGGCCGGGCCGGAGTTCGAGAGCGGCCAACTGCTCGTGGATAAGCAGCGTTGCTGGCGCGCCTTGAACCTCGCGCTCTGGTTCAACGCCCACTCCGACTTCTATTACCAGTACCTGCACGGAGACAAAGAGACCTTTCACTTGGCCTTTCGCAAGACCCAGACGCCGTTCGCTTTGGTGCCCGTGCCCATCCAGCCGCTGGTCGGCACGATGTGCCAGCACGATTTCCAGGGGCGTCGCGTCTTCCAACACCGGAACACCGATAAATGGGACCTGTTCCTGCATAACCAACGCGTGCCGGACTTCTGGTTCGAGGCCGAATGCCGCGACTACGTGCGCCAACTCCAGCAAGCCTGGGACGGCCGCGCCGGCCGGTGGCAGTCAGCGCGGCCGCGAGCGCGCCGGCTCGGATCTCGCTGGCACCGGCCGCCGCGCATTGCCGCCTATCTCATCTGCCGCCCGGGCCGCGAGGCGCTGCACACCGATACCCTCCGGAACCTCGCCCGCACCGATTGGGGAACAGAACCGACGCGCCTGGATCTCGACGCCGGCGGACCGGCAGCCGTACCCACGGGTGACGCCACGGCCCTAAGCCGAACCTTCGCGGCCGGCCTCGAAAGGGGCGCCGACTACCTGCTGCTGCTCGAGGACGATCTGGTGTTCAACCGCTTTCTCCGGCACAACCTCGATCGCTGGCCTGCCCTGCGCGCCGGCTGGGTCGAAGCGGGCAGCCTCTACAACCCCTCCGTGGCCGAAACCGCGTGTGACTTGACTCATTGCGCCCGCTGGGTCGCGCCCGCCCGAGCGGCGGGCGGCCGCGCCTTGTTGCTCTCGTCGGCAGCGGTGGGGAGACTCCTCGACACTGGGGCCAGCGCCGAACACCGGCCCGGGCGAGCCCTCGTGCGGCTCACCACGCGTCTGGGCCAACCCGTCGTGTACCACGCTCCGTCGCTGGCCCGGCCGCAGGGCGGCCAGGGAGCTGCGGTCGGCGAGATCGATCCTTCGGTCGATTTCCTGGCGGACTGGCGGGCTTGACTCGATCGGGCGAGTTCGTAGGCTGCGGCCCATGGCCATCGATCAACGCCGAAGCCTGGTTGCCTGCCTCCCTACCGGTTCTCCGCATGGCTGAGCGGGCCCGTCTGAGTCCACCGCTGTCCGGGACTGCGGTCGTTGGCGAGGGTCTGCCCGAGCAGCCCGGCTGCGTGGTGCCTGACCACGACTTGATCCGGTGCATCGGCCGAGGCAGCTACGGCGAGGTGTGGCTGGCCCGGAACATCATGGGGACCTACCGGGCCGTCAAGATCGTGCGCCGGTCCGCCTTCGCCGATCAGCGGCCGTTCGAGCGCGAGTTGGCCGGCATTCGCAAGTTCGAGCCCCTGTCCCGGTCGCATGAGGGATTGATCGACGTGCTGCAGGTGGGCCAGGCGACGGACCGAACCCACTTCTATTACATCATGGAGTTGGGGGACGATCACCAATCCGGGCGCACCATCGACCCGGCCGTCTACGTCCCTAAGTCGCTGGCGCGCGAGTTGAAACGGTCGGGTCGGCTACCGCTCCAGACCTGTCTCCAGTTGGGGCTGACCTTAAGCAGCGCGCTCGATCATCTGCACGGGAACGGCCTGGTCCACCGCGATATCAAGCCGTCCAACATCATCTTCGTCGATGGCGTGCCCAAATTGGCCGACATCGGTCTGGTCACCGAGATCGGCGAGGCGCGCTCGTACGTTGGGACCCAGGGATTCATCCCGCCCGAGGGCCCCGGCAGTGTCCAGGCTGACCTGTACAGCCTCGGCAAGGTGCTCTACGAAATGAGCACCGGCAACGACCGCCAGGAATACCCTGCGTTGCCCACGGACCTGGACGCCTTTCCCGACGTGGCCGGCGCGCTCGAGTTGAACGAGGTCATCGTGCGGGCCTGCCAACCCGATCCCCGCCAGCGCTACCCGTCGGCCGAGGAATTGCACGCGGAACTGATCCTCCTCTCGCATGGCAAGTCGATCAAACGCCTTCGGCTGCTCGAGCAACGCGTGGCCTTGCTGACCAAAGCGGCCGTTGCCACGACCGTCGCGGTTGCAGTGCTCGGGGCCACGTACCTGCAGGTCAGCCGCGCGCGCGCCCGGGCGGCAGCGCTGCGGCAACGCGAGGTCGGCGCCCTCGTGGTCGAGGGCACGCATGCCATGGCCGCCGGTGACTTCAGCGGAGCGCTGCCGGCCCTCATCGGGGCGTTGCGGTTGGACGCGGGCGATGCCGCCCGGGAAGAAACCCATCGTACACGACTCGCCGCCGTGCTGGATCATGGCCCCAAACTGTCGCGCGTTTGGGCCCTCGAAGGCCAGGTCAGCAATGCCGAGTTCGGGCTGCAGGGCCAGTCGATCCTAACCTCCGTCTTGGATGGCCAAGCCCAGATATGGCAGACCGACACCGGCGCGGCGCGCGGAAACCCCTTTGGCCCCGGTGAACTCTTGGATCGGGCTACTTGGAGCCCGAACGGCCGCTGGGTGGCGACCGCCAGTCAGAACCAGACGGCAACCGTCTGGGAAGCTACGACCGGCCGTGCGCTGCAGACCTTCGCCCACCCGGGGCAGGTCTATAGCGCGACGTTCCATCCAACCCAAGATCAGCTCCTCACCGGTTGCGAAGATCGTCAGGCCCACCTTTGGGACCTCGGTGCAGGCACGTTGACTCGCACGTTCAGCGGTCATACCGACGCGGTGCTCACTGCTCAGTTCAGCCCCGATGGACAATGGGTGGTCACTTGCAGCCGGGATAAGACCGCGCGACTCTGGCAAGCCGACACCGGCCGGCCGGCGGGTCTGCCCTGGCCCCACAATAGCTGGGTCTACTCGGCCACGTTCAGCCCGGACAGCCAACGCGTGGTCACCGCCGGCTTCGACCGCGCCGCACGAGTGTTCGAGGTCGCTACCGGGCGCCTGCTCCTGCCGCTCCTCAAACATCGCGACGCCGTCTACAGCGCCGAATTCAGCCCCGACGGCCGCCACCTCTTGACGGCCTCTTGGGACTCGACCGCTCGCCTGTGGGACGCGGAGACCCAACAGCCAGTGGCGGCCAATCCTGTGTTATGGCACGGCAGCCGCGTCATGCGCGCCACGTTCCATCCCAACGGCCAGGCCGTGCTCACGGCCTGTATCGACGGAACGGTGCGTCTGTGGGACTTGAGCGGCACCGCCAAGCGGCCGGCGGCGCGCACCAACCTGTTCAGCTCGGACGGAAAGCGGTTCCTGGCGCCAAGTCCGGCCGGCTTCTTCGCCACCGACACGTTGACGGGCGAACGCGCCTCCGCCGAGGTGCGGTTGCCCTGGGCAGGAGCCGACGTCGCCTGGGGCGCTGGGGGCCGGCACTTGATCGCCTCGAGCCCGGAAGTCCTGACCACCAACGTGGTGCCTCAACTTCAGATCTTCGACGTCGCCTCGGGTCAACCCGTCTCGCCACCGCTCCCACACCGCGGTCCGCTGAGTCATGTCGTGCTCAGCCCTGACGGCTCCGTCTGCGTCACGTTCGAGGGGCGCCGGGCGCAGGCCTATCGCGTGGCTACCGCGCAACCCATGGGCCCACCTATTACCCACGACCAGACCATCGCCCAAGTTCTCCTCAGCCCGGATCGGAGTCGACTGGTGACCTTGGGCACGACCACGGCGAGCGTGTGGAGCCTGGCCACCGGAAACGCAGTATACGGGCAGCTCCGACACCGCTACCACCTCACCCACGCCGCCTTCAGTCCGGACGGCCGCCGCCTGGTGACCAGCACCGCCGACGATAACCTCGCCCCGCATGCCGCGCTGGTTTGGGATCTGGCCACCGGCAGGACCATCGGAGCTCCGTTGCCTCATCGCGATGGCGTCCTCCACGCCGCCTTCAGCCCAGATGGCACCCGCCTGGTCACGGCCAGCGAGGACTTCACGGCCGTCCTCTGGGACTGCGAATCCGGCGTGGCGTGCTTTCCGCCACTCCTCCATGACGACCATGTGTACGATGCCGCCTTCAGCCCGGACGGCCGGTGGCTCGCCACGGCGAGTCGCGACCGCACGGCGCGTCTTTGGGACGCCCGCACGGGCGAGCCGATCACCCCGCCGCTGCCGCATGACGACCGCGTCTTGAGGGTGCGCTGGCTCGGGGGCGCGCAGGCCCTATTCACCACGGATCGCCTTGGAAAATCCTTGGTCTGGCCCGTGTCGCACGATCGCCGCCCGCTGGCCGACCTCGAGGCGCTCGGCGACCTCTTGGCTGGGCGCCTGCCCTCGAGCCAGGCAGTGACCGCGGCCTGGGAACGGTTGAGCGCCCTCTATCCTGAGAGTTTTGCCAGCACCGGCAACTGAGTTGCGACCTCAGTGCCGCTGCTCGCGCCAGTCGTCCACGGCGATTTGCCGTGCACGTCTCCAGCCGGCGTGACCGTCGAAGAACAGTAGATTCGCCCCTTCGGCATGGCGGCGCGCCGCCACACGTCGTTGGGCGTTGAGCGCGCGGCCGTTGGCCGGGTAGGGCAAGTGGCTCGGCGACCAGACGTCGTTGAGATCGTCGCTGCCAAGGATGGTGCGCTCCGTGAACACCGGGCGCCAAGAACCGTTTTCGTTATCCGCAAAGTAGATGGTGTCGACTGGTCGTTGGATGCGCGTGAGGCTGTGGGTCCCGACAATCTCCGAGCCCACCGTATCTCGGAGACTGCTGAACTGCCAGGCATTGACCACGTAACAGATCAACTGGCGCTTGTCCGGATAGCTCGGGCAGGTGTAGACCAGAATCCGATTGTACTCGTCCCGGACAGCGCGGGTGCCACCCAGGTTCGGGATATACAACTGCCACCAGAAAGGCTCGTTACCCCGAGGAATGCGCCCCTGGTTGTCGTCGGCATACATCAGCATGGCGAGCCCCATCTGCTTGAGATTGCTGAAACACTGCGTCTTCTTCGCCTTCTCCTTCGCCTTGCTCAAGGCAGGCAACAGCAGACCCGCTAGGATCGCAATGATGGCGATCACCACCAGCAATTCAATTAACGTAAACCCAGGGCCCAGGGACCTGCTCCGGCGTTTTGGCATATCCATCGTCCAGTCGCGCGCGCGGCGTGGTGTAACGCGATTCAGCGTACCGAGCCGTACTGGCAAGACAACCCTTTTGACGTCGTGCGTGGCTGTTCATGTAATAGCTGCCACCCGCAAATCACGTAATGCACTAAGCCCCGACAACGGCGCCCCTCCACCCCGAATCGGCCGTGCCCCACTCCGCCGCTTCGACCCAAACCGCTCCCGATGCGCCAGCCATACCCCGTCCACAAACCCCTTCGACCCCAACACCACCCCGTCCGTCATGTGCCGAATCCGCAACCTCAACACCTCGCCCACATTCAAAGCCCCGCCCTTCTGCAACACCCGCCTAATCTGCTCCCGACTCATCGCCACCTTCCCGCTGCCCCCAGACACACCCCCACGCACAAACAACCGCCGCCGATACT
>VHCO01000224.1 GCA_016871715.1 Verrucomicrobiota bacterium | reverse complement strand
GCGCCGTTTCCTCCTTGAGCAAGTCCACCGGCACCGTGCCCTGAAAGTACTGGAGGCGGTGCAACCGCGCCCGCCGGCCGAGCAGGAGGTGTCGTCCCCCCTGGGTCAGCCCGTGACCGGCGAAGTAGAAGACGAACAGGTCATCGGGGCCGAGCCCACGCATCAGCTCGCCAGCCAGATTGAGGATCTCGTCCTCGCCCGGGTGATGGAGCAGGCGCACGTCTTCGTATCGGGCACGGTGTTTGAGCAAGCCGTACAGCTCGGTAGCGTCCCGCTCGGCGTACTGGAGCGACCGAATGGCCGGATCCTCATATGGGTCGATGCCCACAATCAGCGCCACGCGTTTCATGGCTCGACGGTAAAGGCGCAGGCATCGTCCGTCCAGGAGTCTGCGGGCATCTGCTCGATCGCGCTGGCGACTTCGCGCGTTCGGGTGACGATGTCCCGCATCGCCCCGGCGCTGGCGAGCGGCGAGAACGGTTGGGCGTCATGAAAGAGCGCAACGGGGCTGGGCGTGAAGAAGGCCTTCAGTCGCTCGATGCCGTCAGGGGGACCGATGTGCCACACATGGTCCGTGTCCGGCCCACGCAACTGGAGCGGCGAGCCGGCCCGCAGACGGTGGTTCCTCAGCAGCAAATACAAGTTCCCGCTGGTGCCCCAGTCCAGGATAGTCAAGTAGCAGTCCCGATCGGTCTGCGCATTGAGGGTGAAGGCATCGCCAATCCGGAACCCACCGCGGCTGTTGCGCGGGACGGTCTGGATGTCCCGCGTCGTGATCTGGGGGCCGCGCTGGGTCCAAATCCGCGCCCGAAACGGCGGCTCGGCCTGAGCGACGCCAAACAAAGCCTGCGCGGCGGAGGCGTCGGCGCCCTCGAGGGGCGCGTTCAAGGCGCGCCGGTCGAACTCCTCGCGGCGGAGGGCCTCGGCGCAGCTCCGGCAACGATCGGCATACTCGGAATCGCAGTGCGAGGAACAGCCGCGGCGCCCGCACCGGCGGCACGCGAAGGCTGAACTGGGCGCCACGGGTTTGGCGCAGCCCGGAAAGCCGCAGAGGTCCTGCGCCGGGTGCCGGCGTTCCCGCTCGATGGACTCGGCGCACTCCCCGCAGACCAGATGAGCGGCGCTCTTGTGGCTGGTGCAAACGGTCTTCTGACACCTGCGGCAGACAAAGAGCTGCGCCTCCTCGCGCAACCCGCCGCAGAAGTCGCAGGGCACTCGCCGCGGGGACGGCGTCGTGGTGACGTTGATGGCGCTCGAGTCGCCCGCGACGATCTTCACCGGGGCGCCTTGGGCCCGAAGCTCGGCGGTCGGGGGCGCTTGGCCCTGGATCAGCGGGCGCCCGCAGCCAGAGCAGAAATTGCCGCGAACGGTCAACTGGCCACAATGAGGACAATCGAGTTCCATACGATACGGCGGGTTCAATCGGCCCCGGGGGCCGCGCCCCCCAACGGCTGACCGCACTGCGGGCAGGCCTTCCACTGCGGCTGGACCGGGGCGCCACAGGCACTGCACGTTCCTTGCCCGATCTTGCGGCCGCACTTCGGACACGCCTTCCAGCCGGCCTCGAGCGTTTCGCCACAGTGCGCGCAGTGTCGCGCCGCCGCCCCGAGGGCCTGGCCGCAGTGTGGGCAGTTCTTCCACGCCGCCTCGACGCCCATGCCGCAAGCCGGACAGCGCGGTCCTGGCGCGGCGGGCGCCGGGCTCGGCGAGGGCGTTGCCGGCACCTGGATCACGTTCAGGGGCGGCGGCGGAGTGGCAGAGGGGCTCGCCTGCGCACCCGGACCGGCGATCACGGTCGGCCCCGGCGCTTGTTTGGCACTCTGCATGAGATCCGTCGCCAGACGCGTGGTCTGCGCCTGGTGCGCCCGCTCGCGGTCTTCGGCCTGCTTGAAGGTCTCGAGGTTGTGTTGGGCGGCGGCGCCTGCGGCCCGCGCGCGCACCTTCTCGTCGGTGGCGGTGGCGTATTCCTGTTCGGTAGATTGTTCGAGGAGGGTCTTGAGGACGTCGGCGGTGACAGCGCCAGTAGGCAGGCCGGCGGTGAGGATGTCTTTGATCATGCCCATGCGCGCCAGCGACTCCTCGAGTTTCGCCTGGCGCTCCTGGTAACGGGCGTCGAGTTCGTCTTTGCGCCCGCGGTGGTCCGCCTCGAGTTGCTCTCGCCGTTGGGTGTGCGCCGCCTCGATCTCGAGCCGGCGTGTCGCCAGCTCGCGGTCGTGTTTGGCGGTGGCCATCTGAATCTGCATCCGCACCATGCCCGCCATCTCCGCGTCGTCCGCTTGGATGGCCGCCAGACGCGCCTCCTGGGCGAGCTTGAATTGCCGCTCCTGCAGCTCGAGCTCGGCCAGGGCGCGGTTCCGTTCCGTCTCGAGCGCTGCCCGCGCGCGCTGCTGCTCGAGTTCGAGGCGGACCGAAGCCGCCTCGCGCTCGATGGCGAGGTCGAGGCTGCGAATCCGCCCCTCGAGTTCTTTGGCGCCCATCGATCGGTCGGCCTGTGCCGCCTGGTAGATCTGGGCCAACTCGGCCTCGCCGCGGGCCTCGAGCGCCTTGACTTCCTGCTCGTTGATCAAGCGGGTCTTCTCGGCTTCCCGCGCGCGGTTCAACTCCGCCAGGCGCCGCTTGCACGCGAAGTCCTTCTCGGACTCCTCGCGCCCGGCCCGGTTGCGGGCGATTTGCTCGCGTTCAACCTCGGTGAGGCCCCAGGCCACGGTGAACCGGTCCAGGGTAAAGCCGAGGGCCGCCAGGCTCAGGCCAAGCTGCTGTCGAGCCGTCGCCACCAGCGTATCGCGCGCGGCGGTCGACCCGCGGAACTCGGCCGCGTCGTGTGCCGCCACCAGCGGCAACAACACCGGGCCCACCAACTCGGAACGCACCAGCGCAACCACGTCCCAGCTCGCCAGCGCCGCCCGCCCTTTCAGCAGCCCGACCGCGACCCGCGCATCGTCGAGTCGCACCCGCAGCCGCAGCCGGCACTCGGCGGTGACGACCTCCTTGTCGCGGCTCAGGGCGGTCAGCACGACCTCGGCCGCCTCGACGCTCTCACGGGTCTGCGCGCCGCCGGCCAAGGGTCGGGATTCGTGGCGCTGGCTCTGCGCGCTCTCGGTGCGCGTGCCCAAATAGACCGTCGCCTCGATCGGCGACAGATCCACAAACACCACCTCGATCGGCAGGCCCCCGCCCACCAGCGACTTGAGCCCGTCCCAAAAACCGGCCACTTGCACCTGGTCCGCGGTGACGACCTGCTCGACGCGGCCCTGGCGCAGGACCACCGCCGCCTCGTTCGGCTCGACGGCAATCTGCTTGCGCAGAAAGCCGGGGACCTCCGCCGGATCCAGCCGCGCCACCACCGTGTCCTGACCGTACGTTCTCCAGTTTGTAGCCATAGAGACTGCCGAAGAGATTTCGGATTTAGGATTTAGGATTTAGGATTGGGAAATCCGGGTTCCGTTTGGCACACCTTTCGCCGGCCTGGCAAGGCTGGGCCCAATCGGTATCGTTTGCGGTCGGAGGATGTTCATCTCGGCGCGCTTCGGTTGGTCATCCGCGATGCTCGCGACACCGCCGGCGATCGGCCGACCAACAGTCCCGACAAATCGGCGCCGCACAATCGTCGTGCTGACAGGAGCCCTGGTGCGACAATTGCGATTCGTACCAGCCCCCGCAGGCGCTGCACCGCCACCCCACGCTTCTCCCCGAACCCGAATACCCCCCCGTCTTCCCCACCCCAACCCCAACCCGCGGTCCCGCCGCGGCGATTTCGGCCGCCGCACCCGGGCCCGCCGCGCGATAAGACTCGAGCCGGGCCCTCGCCTTTTCGGTGGCCAGCGCAGCCTCGGCGGCACGCTGTTTGTAGAGCTCGATCTCCGCCTGGAGGCGGGCCTGTTCGAGGTCACGGCGTTCTTGGGCAAGGCCGGCCGACGCCTCAGCATCGATCGCCCGGCACTCGGCCTCCGCCTTCTCCTGCCTCAGCCGCGCCAGATCCACGTCACGTTGGACGGCCAGGGCCTCGATGCGCTGTTGCTTCTCTTGGCGGCTGAACGAGGCGTTCTGGTCGAGTTCCTCCTGCTGACGTCTGAAGGCGTTCTCGGCCGCCTCGGCTCGGCGCGCCGCGTCCCGTTCGCGGTCGCGCTCGCGCGCGGCGCGGGCGGCGATCGCCTCGCAGATCTCCTGCTCCAACTGCGCGATTCGGAGCCGGCTGCGCGCAGCCTCCTCGAGCATGGCGGCGCGCCCCTGCTGCAGGGTTCGCTCCGCCTCGAGCTCCTTCTCCTCGAACTCCTGTTCGAGCCGCGCCAGGTCGCGCCGCCGGAGTTCCTCGGTGAGCTTCACATCCTCATCGAGCCGCCGCTTCCTCGCCTCGAACTCGGCCGCCAACGTGAGCTTGCGAAGCTCGGCGTCGCGCTCGGCTTGGGAGGCCTCCTCGGCGCGGGCCAATTCGTCGGCGTGAGCTTTGGCCGCGGCGGCGCGGGTGGCCTCCGCGCAATCCCAGCGCGCCGCGGTGAGCTGGAGCGCCAATCCGGAGTCCTCGAGCTCGCAGCCCAGCTCGTGCGTCCACTCCTCGACCCGGCGGGTGTCGCTCGAGCGCAGCTTCTCGAAGGGGGACGCCTTGAGGGCCTCCTCGACGACCGCCTCGGCTTGCGTGCGCAGGCAATGGGCGGCCCAAGTGGCCAGTTGCTCGGCACCGAGGGGTCGACCCACCGACGCCGTCTTCAGCCCGACTCGTTGAAGAAACGTCCGAACGTCGCGCACCTGGATCGAGCCGGACGGAAGGAAATCCCAAGCCTGGCCGGCTGAATCGTGGTGCAGCGCGGGAAAGACCAAGTCGAATGGCAACGGGCGCCGGCACACGCGCGCAAACAGCGCACCGGCGGGCAGCTCGAGGCCGTTCTCGGCCTCGACTTCCGCCAACTCGCGAAGACCGGCGCTGCCGTCGCGGGCGATCGTCACCAACCAAACACTCGAGCCCGGGGAACTGGGCGGCGCGTGGGCCTTGCGAGAACGGCGGAACAGGAAGCCCCGCCGTTCACCGGGCTCGAGGAGTTCCACGACCGGCAGCGCCACGTCTTTGTTGTTCATAACACCGATACGACTGACACCCCAATCCTACGGCCCAACGCTCGAGTCCATTCAATTCAGCGTGCGTTGGCGAGGACGACACGAAACCCGACGCTGCTGGCGCGGTAGGCCGGGGTACCGAAATAGCGCGCGTTGGCGAGCATATAACCGGGCACATAGTTGCTCCACGAGCCGCCGCGGAGGACACGGTATTGCTGGCCACCCGAGTCGTCCTCGAGCTCGGGTTGGCTGGTTCGGAGTTCGTTGCTGTTCATGTCCTTGCGGTACCAGTCCTGGCACCATTCCCATACGTTTCCGCCCAGGTCGCAGAGCCCGAGGTCGTTCTCCCAGTAACTCCCCACCGGCGCGGTCCGCGCGTGGTGGTCCTCGAACCCCTCGAGGAACCGGAAATCCGCCGGCCAACTGGCGTCGGAGACCCCGGCAGCCTCTTGCCCGGCGTAGTTCCCCCCCCCGGCCGGCGGCGGCCACATGGGGCCCCACGGGTACTTCGCCGTGCCGACCGCGCGGTCCCACTCCGCGTCGGTCGGCAGACGATAGGCTTGCCCCGGGCCTAGCCAACCGGCCGCCAGCTCCGTCGCCGTGAGCCAGGCGCAGAATTTGGTGGCGTCGTCCCAGCTCACCCCCACCACGGGGTGGGCGGCGTCCTGTTGAAAGCCCGGCTCCTGCCAATCGAAGCCGGAACGCGCTTTCCACCCATCGGCGCGCAACACCCACATCCACTTGCCGGGGTCGTGACCGGTCGCCCTGGCGAAGTGTTTGAAATCGTGCACGCGGGTTTCCCACACGCTGAACAAGAGGTCGGTTCCCGCCACCGGGACGAACCGCATGCTGAGGCTGTTCTCCCAAGGCTCAGCCCGCGTGGCGTACGCCGGCGGATAGCGGCTGGTCAAGGTGCGCAGCAGTGTCTTCGCCTCGGTGTGATCCGCGTCCCGCCGCAGCAGTTCCGCCAAAGCCGCCCTTGCGAACTTGCCGCCAGATTCGCTCGACCTCGCCTTGGCTTCAGCCAACAGCCTTTCGATGTCCGTGGTCACTCCCTCCGCTGCGGCGGCCGCTTGCCGGGCCCGCTCGGGGTCGCCCGCCCGCCTCCAGGCCTTCTCGACGGCGTTCCATTCCGCCAGCGTGTAAGCCGCGGCCTCCAACGCGGCGGCCTTGGTCCGGCCGGTTTGACCGCGCAGGCGCGTGAACCCGAGCCATATCAGACCGCAGATCAACCCCGCGGCGGCGATCATCCCGGCCGCCTGCAAGGCGAGTGTGCGCTGCTGTCGGCGGCTGACTTCCAGGGCCTGCTCGAGCCGCTGGATGGCGCCTGCGCAATCCTCCTGCCGATCGAGAACGGCCACCTCCCGCCAACAGGCCAAGGCCCGTTTCACTCGGCCCTGGGTCTCGGCCTCGATCGCCAGCTCCCGCAGGCGATCGCGCTGTGCCATCAAAGCCTCGATTTCGCCCTCGAGCCGCCGAGCCTCCTCCGCGCCTTGCCACACGCCGCGCGCCTTCCCGACTTGCGCCTGGGCGTCCCGCAGCTCGTGCCGGTCCAGGTGCGTGCGGGCCGCTGCGAGCGCGCTCCGGAACGTCGTCCGTTTCTCCTCGACCGCCTGCTGGCACCGCTCGATCGCGCCGGCGAATTCTTTCCCCAACCGCTCGAGCTCCCGCAGCGAAACCTCGGCGCGATCGAGGTGTCCCGCCGCCAACTCTTGTTCGAGCCGATCGGCCTGCGCCGCCGCCGACTCGAGCTTACCGAGTTCGCGCTGGGCCGCGTCCCGGTGCGCCGCGCCCGGGCTGCTGTCCAGATACCCTTGCCACGCCTGGATCCCCTCCGCGAGCTTGCCCGCTTGCGCCAAGCCGCCCGCCGCCCGCCCTGCCTCGGCGAAAGCGGCTTCGTCCCGACACCGCGCCTGCAACGCGCTCAAGACCTCGCAACGCGGGAACTCGATCGATGCGCTCTGCGCCCGCGCCTCCGCCGCAACCGTTTCGCCGGCTGTCCGATGCTGCTCGATGGCCTTGAGATGCTCGGCGAAACCGATCGAAGCCGCCTCGACTTCCCGGCGCAAGCTCGCCGCCAATCGCTCGTCGCAGGGCCGATCGATCATCCGGTCAAGACCCGCCCGGGCGCTCGCAAAGTCGGCCGACCCGAGCGCCGCGCGGAACTCCTGGTGATCTCGAGCCACGGCGCTGAGCCGAGTCAAACGCTCGAGGACGGCGGAGCGATGCGCTCCGTCCTCGTGCCGCTCGAGATAGGCCTCGATGGCCTCTAACCCCTCGCCCATGCGGCCGTGGCGTTCGGCCTCGGCCGCCCCCTCGAGGGCCCTTTCGCAATCTCGCTGCTCGATGCGCCGCTGGATCTCGAGGAGCCGCTCCCGCACCCCTTCCCCATCCCCATGCCGGGCCAGGAATTGCGCCAAGGCTTCGGCACCCGATTCCAACTGCCCGGCGGCCTCGAATCCGGCGGCGACCTCGAGCGCCCGCCGCGCATCCCGCTCGGCGATCTTCCCCGGCAAGGTTTGGCGAAGCGCGCGGACCTCCTCTGCCTGCGGATCCAATTCCAGTACTTTCTCGGCCAGTTCGCCCGCCTGTTCGTAAGCCTCAGCCTCGAGCGCCTCGCTCAAGGAGCGTGCGAGCGCCTCCTGTTCGGTCAGCTTGGCTCGGGCCTCGGCCAGCCACTGCTCGACCTGCCGCCCGGCTTCGCCCCCTTTTGGCCCGGGCAACCTCAAGCCCTTGGGCGCCGCCTCGGCCTCCTCGAGGACCCGGCTCCAGCGTCGGTCCCCGCGCAGCTTCTCGAGCCGCCCAACGGCCTCGAGCACGGCCGCCAACCCCATCACGTCCGTTCCGCAGGCCCGGCAGTATCGCCGGCTCACGGAGTTCTCCTGTTCGCACTCCGGACACCGCCGGGTGAGGCCGCTGCCGCACACTTCGCAGAACCGCGCCTCGGCCACGTTGAGCGCCTGGCAATTCGGGCAGGTGTTCCCGGTGGGCAGGCCGCTGGCGATCCGCCCGGTGTCTCCCCCCCCTAGCTTCTCGAGCTCGCGCCAGAGATCCTCGACGCTGAAATATCGCTCCTCCGGTCGGGTCTTGAGGCACTTGAGGATCACCCGCCCCAGGTTGCCCGCCGGCGGGATGGCTTCCGGATCGACATTCTCCGGGTTCTCGCCCGTCACCAACTCGTACAGGATCTTGCCCAGGGAATAGATGTCCGCCGTGTGATTGACGCCCTTGGCGTTGCGCCGCTGCTCTGGCGCCATGTAACCCAGCGTCCCCAACCCGTGCCCGCTCAGCGACACCTCGCTCTCGTCACCCCCGCGCGCCAACCCAAAGTCCACGATCTTAGGCACCCGAGCGGCTTCTCCTTCCTCCGCCAACAAGATGTTCCGCGGTTTGAGGTCGCGGTGCACCAGGTTCCGGCGGTGGGCATACGCCACCCCCTGGCAGATCCCCCGCATCAACCCCAGCGCCTCCTCCAACCCGAGTTTCCCCTCCCGCTTCAACCGTTGCCACAAGGTGCCCCCGCCGACGTACTCCATCACAATGTACCAACCCTCCCCATCTTCATCGTGATCGTACACCTGGACGATGTTCCGGTGGTTCAACAAGGCGATCAGTTGCGATTCCCGCCGAAAACGCTGCACGACCGCGGCTCCCTGGTCGCCGCCCACGCGCTCCGACAGCAACCGCTTGATGGCCACCACCCGGTTCAGCTTCCGGTCACGCCCTCGGTAGACCACGCCGAAACCGCCCCGGCCGATTTCCTCGAGGACTTCGTAACGATCCCCCAGCGACCGCGCTGCGTTGGGCGGGACACTCGGCGTGGGTTGAGACCCCTCCTCCTCGAGACTGTGCGCCAATGACGACCCCGCCGCCCCGGCCTCCGCGCCCTCGGCTTCCGCACCCGCACCCGGTCCAGCCAGCTTCGCCTCGCACTGTGGGCATACCCGCCAATCGGTCTGGACCTCGCGTTGGCAACTCGGGCAGTTCACAGATGGACGCGGTTCTCATGCCCCAAAGCCGACCCCCCGTAAAGCCCAAACGCGCGCCGCTAGAACCCACCCACCAAGACGACCCGAAACCCCAAGTTCGCGCCCCGAACGTCCGGGGCATGGCAATCCCGAAAGGCGGATAGGAGACTGTCGGATTGGTCTGTGAACCACGACCCCCCGCGGAACACGCGGTAGGCTTGGCCGCCCCCGTCGTCTCTCAGGGGCTGATTCCGCTGGCGCAGCTCCTCGGTATTCATCTCGCTGCGGTACCAGTCCTCGCACCACTCCCACACGTTCCCACCTAGGTCGAACAGGCCACTCGGGTGGGCCCGGTAACTCCCCACGGGCGAGGTCCGCGCATGCTCGTCCTCGTACCCGTGAATGACCCCGCAAAGCATCGGCCACTCCGCGTCCCGGGCCTCCCCCCCGGCGAAGTTCCCCGACCCGGCCGGCGGCGGCCAGGCGTCGCCCCAGGGGTACTTCGACCGGCCGACGGCCGCGCTCCATTCGGCGTCGGTCGGCAACCGATACCGCGCCTCCGGGCCGAGCTGGCCCATCGAGCGTTCCGAGTCGGTCAACCACCGGCAGAAGGCTTGGGCGTCTTCCCAGTTCACCCCCACCACCGGATGCGTCGGGCCTTGGGCAAAGCCCGGATCCCGCCAGTCGAAGCCGCGACGGTGCTTCCACCCATCCGCTGCCAAGACCCACATCGCGCGGCCTGTCGCATGCCCCGTCGCCTTCACGAACGTCTCGAAATCTTGCACCCGCGTCGGCCAGAGGCAGAATAGCGCCGAGGTCCCAGGCACCGGCACCATCCGCATCCCAAGGCTGTTCTCCCAGGGCCGGTCGCGGCTGGCGACGCGCGGGTCCTTTCCCCGCTCCGCAGCTCCGCCAGCCGCCTTCGCCGGGAGCGCATCGAGATCCGCCAGCAGCTCGTCGACGCTGAAGTACCGCTCTGCCGGTTCGTTCTTGGTGCACTTGAGTATGATCCGGCTCAAGTTGGCTACCGCCGGTATCGACTCCGGATCCACGCTCTCCGGGTAATCGCCCGTGACCATCTCGTAGAGCATCTTCCCCAGCGAGAAGATGTCCGCCGTGTGATTGACGTGCTTGGCGTTGCGTCGCTGCTCCGGCGCCCGGTAAACGGGCGTCCCCAGGGCGGCGCCGCTGGACGACACGTCGTTCTCCTCGCCCGAGCGCGCCAAACCGAAGTCGACGATCTTCGCCACCCAGACGTCGCCGTCCGGGGCCAGCAGCACATTGGCCGGTTTCAGGTCCCGATGCACCAGGTTCTTGCGGTGCGCCAGCCCCAGCCCCTCGCACATTCCTCGCATGACCCTCAAAGCCTCTTCGAGACCGAGCTTCCGCTCCCGCTTCAATCGCTCCCGCAGCGTGCCCCCGCGCACATACTCCATCACGATGTACCACCCGCGCTCGTCCTGGGCGAGGTCGTACACCTGCACGATGTTCTTGTGATTCAAGGAGGCGATCAGCTTCGACTCCCGCAAAAAACGCTGCAACACAGGGTCTTCTTCCCCTCCCCGAACTCGCTCCGCCGGCAGCCACTTGATCGCCACCACGCGATCGAGCTCCCGATCGAGCCCCCGATGCACGATCCCGAATCCTCCTCGCCCGATCTCCTCGTACAGATCGTAACGGTCGGTCAACCGTGCTCTGGGGCGCCTCGAGCGGGCCGCTGCTGGCGGATCCTCCCTCACCTCGAGGCTGTGCTCGAGTAGCGACCCTGCCTCACCCTCCGGCGCCCCCGCCAACACCGTGCCCGAGTGGGTCGCCGACAACTCCGCCCTGCATTGGGGGCACACACCCCAACCGGGCTGAACCTCGCTTTGGCAACTCGGGCACGTCACAAGTGAGCGTCCCACTCATGCCCGAGGCGGCCCTCCCCGTAAAGCGCAAACCCGGCCGGCACGGTGCCGGTCGCGGCACCGCTCGGTCTATCCCCGAGTGCCGACCTCAGTCCGCTCCGTGGCTGGCCCTCGACCCAATTCCGCGAATGGGAACCCGGTTCGGTCCGTACATCCCAACAACAGCCGTCAGCCGGCTGGGTGCGTTCCCGGCGGCAGGCGGCAGAACAGAACCATGAGACCGAGCGACATGAAAGAACACACCCTGCCTCGCAGCGCGTCACGAGCTCTTTGGCTCTGCGCCTCCTTATGGCTGGCGGAGGCGGCTCCCGTCGCGCAGCTCCCCGACTCCGGGCCGGCCCAGGGAGCGCCGCCTACCCCATCATCCCCCGAGCCCCGCGCAGCCGAGCGGGCTGGCCTTGCCGCTTCCGCGTGGGACAAGGTGCGCGAGTCGGTCTCGAAGGTGCTCGAGTTGAACCGCCTCAAGGCGCTCTTGCCGGAAAAGGCCTGGATCGGTCTCGACCAGCGCGATGCCGACCGGAAGATCGGCGAGTTGCTCGAGGAGCTCTCGGTGGCGCTCGAGGTCTCTTCCCTGACCGATGGCCGCCGCCGCTACGCCGAGCTCGAGCGCCAGATCGCCGACGCCCAGGCGCAAATCGCCGAGTGCGGCGAGAGGGCCCTCTTCGCGCCTGAGCCTTCGCCGTTCAACCCCTTCAAGAAGTCCAAGAAAGACTTCGAGCGCGAGCTCGCCGAGCTCAAGCACCGCGTCGAGAAGTGCGAGCAGGCTAAGCTCGCCATCCTCGAGCAGCTCCGCCTCGAGTACGAGCGCATCGGGGTGCGCCTCACCCACGCCCAGCTCCGGTTCTATCTCGCCTCAGTCTCCGGCCGGGATGTGATCGCCCTAAGCGCGCTGTTCCACAATGTCCGTGAGCTGAATGGCTTGCTCGAAGGGTTGGTTCGCGAAAACCCCGACAACGCCGAGCTCGCCCGCCGTTACTACGGCCTCCATGTCGTGCTCATCAAGACCCTCATTCACGGCCACGAGATGGTGCTCCGCAACGTCGAGCGGCAGTACCTGCCCAAGGTGCAGGAACTCCGCGCCCAGGTTCGGCAGGTCGTGCGCGAGACCGAGGCGCTCCTGGCGCGGGCCGACGCGCCGGCGCGGCCTATGCTCGAGGCCAATCGGCGCGCCCAGGAGACCTCGGCCCAGGTTTTGGATCTCTACCAGACCCACCTGACGGATACCCAGGCGCGCGTGCGCCAGAGCCTCGACGAGGTCCAGCGCCGCTACCTCGTCGCCAAGAACGCCTACGACACCCTGCAGGTCGCCAGCCTCCTGATCGACCAGATGCAAACCTGCGTCCAGGACCTCGCCCTCCTCCAGGCCATGCACCTGCCGCAGCTCCTCCGCCTGGAAGGCAATCCCCTCGAGCAGAAGTTCAACGAGATCACCACGCGCCTGAACTAGCCCTCGGGCAAATCCGATCGCGGGCTCGTAGAACTCGCCCCTCCAACTGTGCCGTTCATCGGTCACCACACCGTATTGGAGGGCGGAGCTCCGCGACGCCTGGGTTCCCCTTCGTTCGGGGCTGCGGACTTCCGATTGCGGATTTGCGATCGAGGGCTCGTGGAACTCGCCCCTCCAACTGTGCCGTTCATCGGTCGCCACATCGTGTTGGAGGGCGGAGCTCCGCGACGCCTGGGTTCCCCTTCGTTCCGGGCTGCGGACTTCCGATTGCGGATTTGCGATCGAGGGCTCGTGGAACTCGCCCCTCCAACGGCGCCGT
>VHCO01000223.1 GCA_016871715.1 Verrucomicrobiota bacterium | reverse complement strand
AAGATGGCCGCGCTCCCTCCCCAACGGAGAGCGGGCGTCTCGCCCGCTGCCTCGCGGCCAAGATGGCCGCGCTCCTTCCCCAACGGAGAGCGGGCGTCTCGCCCGCTGCCCCGCGGCCAAGATGGCCGCGCTCCTTCCTCAACGGAGAGCGGGCGTCTCGCCCGCTGCCTCGCGGCCAAGATGGCCGCGCTCCTTCCAACGGAGAGCGGGCGTCTCGCCCGCTGCCCCGCGGCCAGGGCCTGCCGACTACTCCGGCCCGAGGCGGAAGAACCGCTGCGGCGCAGTCGGCCCGGGCAGACTCAGCGCGGTGGGCGCCATCAGCACGCCTTGCTGCAGGGTCTCCCAGGGACCTCGCACCGTCGGTCCTTCTTCGAGGCGATAGGGCGTGTAGCGCGGTCCATCGAGCTCGAGTTCGAGGGTGCCGCGGTCAGGCCCGGACGCCAGGCTCAAGCGCAGGTCCTCGAGGGCGACATAGCGCGCCTCGACGCGGCGATCGTTGTGGAGGTTGATCGTGAGGGTATGCGTCGAGCCGTCGAAGGTGGCGGGCATCGGGAGGCCAGCCGGGGCTGGGCCGCGGTGGATCGTGACGGGGGCGTTGTGCAACGCCACTCGGGAACCGCCTTGACTCAGGTCCACGAAACCCGCGAATCGCAAGTTGCCCATCCGGTGCGGGACGGACAACGTTACCTGACGCCCGGCGGCGTAGGTACGGCTGAAGACGCCCAAGCCGTCTTGGCGCCCGGCCAGGTCGGGTGTCGACACCTCCACATAGGGACCCAGGCCATCGGCCACCGTGAACTCGAGCGTGCGCAGCGTGTTCGGCCGGCGCACGAACTCGTACTCGATTTCCAGGAGGACTTCCTTGAGCCGCAGGTGCACACCGGCCGCGGCGGTTTGCTCGCGCGTCAAGTGCAGCTCTGCCAAACCGCCCAGGTAGGTGAAGTAGCCAGCTTGGCGTGGGTCAGTGCCGGATTTCTGCAAGAGCGCGCCGAGCAGCGAATCGGCGGACAGGCTGCGCGTGATCGGGATCAGGTCGCCGCGCTTCGGGAAGAACCGCGCGCCCCATTGGACCGGGATCTCGGTGCCATGAGTGTAGTGCAGGAAGTGGTACTGGCGCGGACGATTGCCGGTGCTGGTCTGGAGGGTCGAGATGCCGCCGTGCTCGACGTAGAGACTGACTTCCTCGCCATCCTGCGGGTTCGCGGTGGGCTCGACCGCCAGGTGCAACACGCGCACGTTGGCAATGCGCAGGTTCTCTTCCGAACTGGGGAACAGACCCGTCCCACCCACCGTGCGCAGGTTCAACGACACGCTCTCGCCACGGTTCAACCGCTCCAACTCGTCGGGCGTGAGCGGGAGGCGGCGCGGCGCCGAGAGCGAGGGCGCGTTGCGGTTGTACTCGACGACCACTTCTTTGACCAGTTCACCCAGGGCGTCGTCGTACAACCCTCGGAGGTCGCGAAACTCGGCGGCGGTCAGCGGGCGGTATGTGCCAGCGGACTGCTCGGCGATGGCGCGGAACCGGTCGAACATCTTCTGGAGATCCAACCGCCCCGGATAAGGCTTGAGCAGGCGATACTCGTAGGCCTTCTTGACGTAGTAATGGTAGAGGAGGAGCCGTTCGCGGGCGCGCCGGCCGATCTCCCGGAGGTACATCAGCGCGCGGTCGTCCAGGGCGCCGGCGGCCTGCGCGTAGCCTTCGTTGAAGGCATCCATCGCCAGCAGATTGCCCGTGATATTCTGGGACAGACCCCCGAGCAGTTGCATCGTCTGCGCCACCTGCTGCACAAAGAGCTCCTTCTCCGACATCAGCTCCGAGATCCGGTCGCCCAACCGCTTGAACTCCTTGCTCTCCGCCTTGAGCTTCGCCAGCTCGGCTTCGATCTGGCCCTTGGGCGCTTGGGTCCCTTCCATGGCCTGCTGGACCTCTTTAAACTTGCCGACCAGTGGCTGGGCCGACTTCTGCAGATCGTCGACGAACCCCTTGATCGTCTTCGGGTCCGCGCTGCTGGGCAGATCGGGGAACTTGGTCTTCTTGTACGTGTCATTCAGGTTCTTTGCGGTCTTGTCAAAGCCGCCCGCCCGGTAAGTGGCCACGACGTCTTTGATGCCATTCACGGTGTCCAGCGGGTTCTTGGGATCGAAGTTGGCCGCGAGATCCAAGCCCACCCCGACGGCCTGGACCCAGGGGACGGGCACCATTTTGGCGACCGTGGCCAGGCCGCGCGCGACGCGCCGCCACAACGGGCCTTTGGCGTTGGCTTCCGCCCGCCTGAGCAAGTCAGCCTCGAGCAGCTTGAGGTCGTTTTGAATGGCAGCGGATTCTTGGTCAATGGCCGCCACGCGACCGTCGAGTTGCGGCAAGAGGTTGTTGGCCGCCTCGAAGTCCCGCGCCAGCTTCTCGCTTTCGCTCGCCAGCTTGACCCGCGCATCGCCCAGCGCGCCCAGTTTCGCCTGCAGCGTCGTCCCTACCTGGGACAACCAATACTCGAGGTAGAGAATCCCGATGGCGCGCCCGATCTCGTCCTCGAAGGCGAGTTTGTTCGCCTCGAGCGAGAGCAAAGGGACCCAGCCCGGCGGATTGCCGAAATAGTCCAGACCGGTGGCCAAGCGGTGGGCGATCAAGCGCAGTTCTTCCTCGAGCAAGGCGAAGTCGCGTTGGGCATCGGCAGGCACGCCGGCCCACTCTGGCCCGGTTCGGTACTCCTCGAGCAGCGCCAGGTAGTCCGCGCAAAGGGCCTGCACATATTCGAGTTCACCGGCCAGGTAAGTGTCCTTGGCTTGATTGACGATCTGCCGCAAAGCCGGGGCGCTGTACCACGAAAACAAACCTGGGTCAGAGGCCGTCGGCGTGGCGCTGCCCGGGTTGGCGGTCGGAGCGGAGGCGTCCTTGCCCGCCTTGGCGGTGTGGGTCTGCAGCAACTCATACGTAAAGGCCAACGGGCTGATCGTCTTGACCGTCCTCAGGTAAGCCTGAGCCGTCACCGGACTTCCTGGCGCGCCGCCCTTCTGACTCCCGGCCGTCCCCGGGGCGCCTCCCCGCGCTTCCAGCCAGCCGTCGCCGAACGGGGCGAAATCGATATTGGACTGCAGTCGGCCGGCTGCGCCTCCGGCTCCGGGCACGCCGTCTGCGATGGCCGGGTTGCCATCGCCGGCGCGCCAACCGCTATTGCTGGTGAGGTAGCTCTTGGCCCCGTTCAACGAGTCGTAGTCGTTCTTCACCAGGGTCCACTTGCCGAAGTAGACGTCGTAGTCGGTGTCGAGCCAGAGAAAACCGTTGTCGTCCGGCAGGACCAACGCGGTCGTCCGAGCCTGGTTTGCCGCACTCAACCCGGTGAGCTGCTTGGCATCGATCACGGTCCGGGACACGCCGGCGTTGCCCGTCCGCCCTGGCCCGCCGTTTTGCCCGCGACCGCCGTTGAGAATGAAACGCGGCACCGGGCGACCGTAGGTCCCCACCAACTCGACCACTTCGGCGTAAACCTCCATGTCGCCCCCCTTGAGTCCCGGGCTGCCGTCCCGGCCTTTGGTGTCGTTGCCGCTGGCACTCGCCGCCGAGCTCGGATAAGCCGGCGGCTCGGTGCTCAGATGGCTGGCTTCACGGTCGAAATCCTGGAACTCGAGCCGGCGGGCTTGGATCACCAGGCGAGTCGAAGGGAGACGGAACGGGCTGCCGACGATGAGGGTCTCGGCGCGGACGTAGAACTCGCGGATATCTTCATTGCCGTGGTAGGACTCGTAGAGTCGGTTGGCGTGGCCCTTGCGGATGACGACCTCTTTGCCGGCGATCGTCACGACGCGGGTCGGGCGCTGGGCGTGGTTAAAGGGCGTCGCGGTCGCCGCCTTCAGGTCGGTGATCGCCAGGTAATCGCGGGAGGCGGGGTCGGGCACACCCAGCCGCTCGACCCCCAACAGCTCGCTTTCAGGCGGCAGCAAGGGAATAGGTTGGATCGGGACGATCTGCTCGAGGCGGCGGCCATCCCCGCCCACCGCGCGAAACGTCACCGTGAACTCGGCCTTGTCCGCCGGCCCAGGCCGATAATAGAAGCGGCCCGCCTCGAAACCGATCGTGCCCGAGGGTGGCGCCGCATAGCCCGCCGTGACTACCGTTCCTGCGCCCAACGCCGTCGCCCGCACGCGAAACCGCGTCTCCTGTCCGTGCCAGACCGTCTGGAACGGAATCTCCCCGAGCTCGAAAATTGGCGCCCCCACAAATGGGTCCGGACCGCCGGCTTCGGTGGCGCGCCCCACGCCCGCCCAACCCGCCCATAGAAGCAGTAGGCTCAAGGCCACGTGCCGGCTAGGCCGGCGGTGGACCCGCGCGATTAGGGTCGCCCGCGCTAAGGCGACCGCAGGCTGGGCCGGTCCAGGCGTCGCATGCGCCTGCGCGGTGTCGATAGGTTCGTTCTTCATGGTCATAACTCAGTTAGCGGTTAGCGGCCCGCCAAGGTCCCTCGTGCGGTGGTCGATCCTGTCGGACCTGGCTCCGCTCAGACCTGCCCAGCCTGGCCCAGTACAGATTCCTTGATAAGGGTCACATGTCCCTAAAAACAGTGTTGCAAATAGGGACATTTGCCCCTATCGAACCGGCGCGCGCTCGTGGCAGCCTGTGAACTTCCATGAGCCGGCGCAGGATGAACCTCGCAGCCAGAGCCAGAGCCGTCGCCCCGCGGCCCGTCTCCCGGGCCGGACCGGCCGACTCCGCTGCAAGCAGCTATCGGCCCTACGCCCTGGCGATGGGCCTGACGTTGGCAGGCTGGGTCGCCACGGGCTTCATCGCCCGCGAAGTGGGCACAGCCGCCGCGCGCCACGACCGGGAGCGCTTCGAGCACGAGGCGCAGCGGGCCTATCTGTTGGTCGAGCAGAAGATGGAGCGTTACGAGCAAGCCCTGGCCCGGCTCGCCGACCTCTGTGCCGCACACGGTGGCAACGTGCCGAACCCCGCTTGGCAGCTCTGGATCCACGATCTGCTCCATGTCGGCTGGAACTTTCCCGATCTTCTACTGTTGGCCGTGGCGCCGCGGGTGGAGACCGAGTCGGAGGCGTCGGCTTCGGAAACCGCAGTCGCAACCGCGCTCGAGCCAGCGGTCGGGACGCCCGCGGAGACGGTGGCGGCGGACTCGAGTCCGCCCTGGCCGGGCCGGCTACCCGTCCAACAGAGTTGGCGCCGGCAGCCGTGGGTGGCGTTGCCCGCCGGCGAGGATCTGGCGAGGGAGACCGAGGCGCATCCGGACTTCCGGGCCGCCTTCAGCCACTCGTTCGGTTGGGTGAGTACCAAGCGGCGTGTGCTCGCCGCCGACGGCGAAGCCCGCGAGGGGTTCTGGTTCGCCCTGCCGCTCTTCACGCCGAACCCGGACCGCGCGATTGTGTGGCAGCGGCGCAACGAGAAGGAAGCGCCGGCGGCGGAGCGCCGGCAACGCGAGCGCGTGGCATTGGTCCGGGGCGTGTTAGTGGCCTTCATCGACGGGCGCGGTTTCCTCGACGAGTTCAACGAAACGCGGGCGACGCCGGCCGTGCACATCCAGCTCTACACGGCGGCGGCGACCGAGGCCGTTCATCTGTTGAACCCCGAGCCGGCGGCGCCGATCGCGCCCCGCTGGCGCCACGTCTTGAACGACATGCGGTGGTACACGCGCCGCTGGACTCTGGTGGTCTCGAGTACGCCCCTCTTCGAAGCGGGCACCGCGGGCTACCGGGAGCAATTGGCTTGGGTGTTGGGTGGATTGATGAGCGTGTTGGCTGGAGGGGTGGTGGCCTGGCAAACCCGCGCCTGGGCGCGAGAACGCGCTGCCGCAGCCCAATTGCGCGAGTCGCGCAACGCCCTCCAGACTGCCCTCGATCGGACCGAACGCGTGAGCCGCGACTTGCACGACGGCACGATCCAATCCGTCTATGCTGTGGGATTGGGCCTGCGCCGTTGCCAGCAACTACTCGAACGCGCGCCGCTCGAAGCCGGGCGCCGGTTAGCGGACTGCACACATGCGTTGAACCAGGTGATCGGCGAGTTGCGCCAGCATATCGCGAGTCTGGCGCACGACACGGCGCCGCCCGTCCGCTTGGACGAGGCCCTGCAAGCGGTGACCGACTCGGTGCGGCAGCTCAACGAGCTGCAAGTCCATCTCGAACTGGATCCCACGCTGGCGGCCAGTTTCGCCCCCCGCGAATCGCTGCACCTGGTGAACATCGCCCGTGAGGCCCTCAGCAACAGCGTCCGCCATGGCCAGGCCTCCTGCGTGCGCATCGGCCTGGGGCAGGTCAACGGGACCGTCGAATTCCACCTCGCCGACAACGGCAACGGTTGCGAACCCAGCGCCCTGCGGGACGGTCAAGGCCTGCGCAATATCCGGGAACGCGCCCGAGCCCTCGGGGGCGCCTGCGACATCGGCGCTGCACCCGGCCAGGGCACCCGAATCTCGGTCCGCTTTCCGCGCCCGGCCAGCCCGCCAACGACCCCATGAAAGCGCCAGCGCCCATTCGCGTGTTGCTCGTGGACGATCACAAGGTCGTGCGCGTGGGCTTGCGCGATATGCTCAGTGACGCCGCCGACCTCGAGGTCGTGGGCGAAGCGGGCACGGCCACCGCCGCCCTGGCTCAGGTGCGTGCCTTGCGCCCGCAGGTCGTGGTCTTGGACGCGCGCTTGCCGGACCTGAGCGGCTTGCAAGTCTGCCGGCAAATCAAAGACGAGTTGCCGGGCGTGCGCGTGTTAATCCTCACCTCCTTCGCCGATGACAACACCATCTTGACCGCCCTGCGGGCTGGTGCGGATGGGTACCTGCTCAAGGACATCGAGGAGGGCGACCTGGCCGAAGCCATCCGGCGCGTGCAACGCGGCGCCACCGTCATGGACCCGCACGTCGCGCGGGTGGTGGTGGGCGAAGCCAGCGGGCGCCCCGCCCCGCGCGGTCCGCTCGAGCGGTTGACCGGCCAGGAACGGCGCGTGTGCGAGTTGGCCGCCCAAGGCCACACCAACCGCCAGATCGCCCAGGCCTTGGACTTGACCGAGAAGACCGTCCGCAACTACCTCAGCCGCGCCTTCGAGAAGCTGGGCCTCGAACGCCGCACCCAACTCGCCCCGCTCTTCGCCCACGGAGGGTCCGCGCCGTCACCCCAGCCGCCTCGCTGACGCCTCGAGGCCCTCGTTCTCCGAGCTTGATGTTTGGGCCGTGTGCCCCTACGAATTGACCCAACGCTAATCTTCCCCTATGTGCATCAACGCCAGCGAACCGAAGAAACCTGTGAGCGAGCACCTACTGATGAGAGGTCGGGATAGACGACCCATTGCAGGTAGGGCGCGCAGTCCTCTGCGCGCCGTAGACCACTGCGGACACGGGAAGCGGCGGCGCGCAGAGGACTGCGCGCCCTACCGCCGAGTTATAGTCCATCTCGGTGACTCATCAGTATCTGGCAAACTGACTCGGCGTCAGTTTCTCACCCGAACCACGACGGCGGCCGGCGCCGCAGCGGCGCCGTGTCTCATCCCGGCTTCCGTCCTGGGGCGCGGCGGAGCCGTTCCGCCCAGCGAACGGATTGTGATGGGCGGCATTGGCCTCGGCGGCCGCGGCAGCCACGATTTGGCGGTGATGCTGGCCCAGCCGGATGTGCAGTGGGTCGCCATCTGCGATGTTGGCCAGGGCACCCGCGAAGCCGCCCGGAACCTGGTCAACCGCCGATACAGCAACAACGACTGCGCCGTGTACGGCGACCTGCGTGAGCTCCTGGCCGAGCGAACGGACGTGGACGCCGTGTTGATCGCGACCGGCGACCGCTGGCACGCGCTGGCCTCGACCTGGGCCATGCGAGCGGGCAAGGATGTCTTTTGCGAGAAACCGGCCTGTCTCACGATGGCCGAGGGGCAGATGGTCCTCGAGACCGCCCGCCGTTATGCCCGGGTTTATCAGACCGGCGCCCAGCGCCTCAGCGAATCCCATCACGTGTTTGCCATCGAACTGGCCCGTGCCGGCCGGTTGGGCCCGGTCCACACCGCTTACGCCGATTGCCGGTGGCGCGACGGGCGGCGTCACGACTGGTTGCCCGCCGAGCCGGAACCGCCCAGGGCGGAACTGGATTGGGACGCGTTCCTCGGTCCCAGTCCCTGGCGGCCCTACAATCGCGGCTACCTGGGTGGCGGTTGGTATCGCTTTTACGATTTCGCCACCGATGTGGCCATGTGGGGCGCCCACACCGTGGCCCAGTGCCTGGCCGGCCTCGATATGGCCCAGGTCTATGCCATCGAATTCGAATATGCAGGGCCGGACGCCACGATGGTCACCCGTCTGTCGAACGGGGTGAAGTTGGTGCTCTTCCGGGTCGCCGGCTCGGTGTGGGAACCGTGCCAGTACTGGCGGGGTGCTTGCGGAGAACGCTTCGATGGCCCCGAAGGTTGGGCCGCCGCGGCGGATGGTTATCCGAAAACCGAAGTCTCCTCTCCGGCGCTGTTGCAGGGCTACCAGCAAGTGCTGGCCGATTACAGCGCTCGCTCCCGACGGCCCCTGGACCATGTGCGCGATTTCCTGGACTGCGTCCGGTCGCGCCGGCCGCCGGTGGCCAATCCGGATGTCATGTATCAATCGATGCTCATCTGCCTGGCAGCCGATATTTGTGAGCAATTGCGCCGCAACCTGAAATTCGACCTCCGGCAAGCGGAGTTCGTCGGGGATCCCGAGGCGAACCGGTTGCGGTCCCGCGCAATGCGCGCGCCGTACATTGCCTGATCAGATCTCAACCGGCGTCGCGGAGCTCCGCCCTCCAATCCCAATGACCGCTGGAGGGGCAAGCTTGGAGGGGCGAGCTCTGCGAGCCCTCCCCAGATCTCGAATCCCTACCCCGAGAACGCAGACCCGAACCCAAGTCAGGGCGTCGCGGAGCTCCGCCCTCCAATCCCAATGACCGCTGGAGGGGCAGGTTTGGAGGGGCGAGCTCTGCGAGCCCTCCCCGGATCTCGAATCCCAACCCCGAGAACCCAGACCTGAACCCATGTCAGGGCGTCGCGGAGCTCCGCCCTCCAATCCCATCCCGGTGACCGCCGGAGGGGCAAGCTTGGAGGGGCGAGCTCTGCGAGCCCTCCCCGGATCTCGAATCCCAACCCCGAGAACCCAGACCTGAACCCATGTCAGGGCGTCGCGGAGCTCCGCCCTCCAATCCCATCCCGGTGGCCGCTGACCCGACTTCCACCTCCACGCCATCGGCTCGTTGGGCCGGCCCCAGGTCGAGCCCGCTGAGCGCTCAGCGGTCAACCCTCATCGGTCGTGTGGATCGACACGCGTCTTCTCCCGGCTTGCCCACTCCTTTGGTTCTCTCGTGCTCTTACCACCCGCAGATGCATCGTGATGCTTTCGATGAGTATCCTTGACAGCATCAGAGTGATGCCATACCGTCGCAGCATGAGGACGACCGTGACACTGGAGCCGGATGTGGCCCGCCGCCTGCGCGAACTGAGCCGGAAAGAACGACTGAGTTTCAAGGAAGCTTTGAATGTCACGGTGCGCCGCGGTTTAGACCAGTTGCTGGCCAAGCCGAAAGTTAAGGCCTGCCGTACGATGCCCGAGGACATGGGAGTCCTGCCGCATCTGAACTATGACAATATCGGCGATCTTCTGGAGCTGACGGAACGGACCATCGGAAGATGATCCTGGTGGATGCCAACCTGTTGCTGTATGCCGTCAACTCGGCGGCCCCGCAGCATGCGACGGCGCGACCGTGGGTGGATACGGTGCTGTCCGGGACGGAGGAGGTCGGCTTCGCCTGGCCCGTGGTCTGCGCCTTTTTGAGGATTGCCACGCATCCGGGGCTTTTTCCCCGTCCGCTCTCGATCAACGTTGCAGTCGCGAAGGTGGACGTCTGGCTGGGACAGCCCGCGGCGCGCCTCCTCGATCCGGGCACGGGTCATTGGAGCCGGATGAGTGCGCTGCTGCGAAACGCCCAGTGCTCAGGCAACTTGGTTCAGGATGCTCATCTGGCCGCGCTGGCCATGGAACACGGTGCGACGCTTTACTCGACGGACGCGGATTTTTCGCGGTTTCCCGGTTTGAACTGGCGCAACCCGCTCGCCAGCTCATGAGCTTCGGCCTTGGCAGTCGGCGGGGATGATACGCCCCTTGGCCGTCCCATCCGCTCATGGTTGCTTCTTTCGGGCCTTTTCCTGCAACAGGCCAGTTCCGCCGCCTTGCGGCTTGGGCCAGAGGGCGCGTGTCCGCGGAAGGGGACGGGGTGCGAGTCTTGGTGTGAACAACGTGACGGGGGAAGTCAAGCGTACGAAGTGCTAGCCGCCCGCGCCTGCCGGACTCAAGGCGCGCCGCCGCCCGCCAGGTGGTTCCCGCCCAAACGCGATCGAGCCTCGACGCCCGGCGTGCGGTCGTGCCCCGCGCGGACGGTGAACCGAGTGCGATCGAAGTAGTCCAGCACCGGCACGGCGTACTTGCGGCTGACACCGAGCGCGTCGCGAAACGCCATCGTTGTGAACGACCGCGCGCGCCCGAACAGCCGCAAGGCCACCTGCCGAGCCGCCTCGATCGCGTCCCGGTGCATCACCAAGCGCGCATCGAGCCGCACCAACACGCCCCGCTCGCCCAAAAGCCCCACCACCCCCTCGATCCGCGCCACCGGTTCCCGCAACGCCAACGCTAGCTCATCGAGGGTCGGTGGCGCCCAACCGGCCTGTTGCAGGGTGGCCTCGACCTGTTCCGCCAACCGATCTACGGCGCCAGACACCCGTGGCCGCCAGCCCGAGGCGCAGAGGACCGTGCCCTGGGTTTCGACCCGGCCCGTCTCGATCAGCACCGACACCGCCCACTCGAACAGCTCCGCATCCGCCGCCAAACTCGAACGCAGTTCCTCCCGCTCGACCCCGAGCCGGCCCGGTTGCGCCGCGTGAAAGGCGCGGAGCGCCTCGATCGCGCGCGCAGCCATCCGTTCGACCGAGTCGCGATGCAGCCAGCGGTGGTCGCTCGTCTCGACGAGTCGGCCCTGGTCCCGCAGCTTCGCCAACACCGGTGCCAGTTCCGGCTCGTGCACGAAGCAACTCCTGGCCAAAGCCCGCACCCCAACCGGGCCATGGCTCTCACGCAACATCGTTTCGCACCAGGCCAACGGATCGTCCAGCGCAGTCCGCCGCGCCGCCAGCGCCGCCAATGTCCACGGCCGCTGGCGCCGCAACCGGGCGTTGCTCGCCCCCAGAACCCGCCCGCCGCCGATCGTCGCCAGCCCGCCCTGACCCGCACCGGCCAGGCTGCTCCGGATGACAAAGCGGTCCCCGGGCACAATCCCCAGCGGTTCCGCCAGGCGCAATTGGATCATCTGCCTTTGGCCGGCTGCCATGCTGGCGTGCTCGAGCATGGCCACGCGCGCCAAACCCGAGGCCGTGCCGAGGTGCACATGGACCTCGACGTAATCCTTCAGCGTCCCCTCGACCGAATCCAACAGCTCGAGTTCGCCCTCGACCATCGACACCGGCGCTACCCCCTCCGGCTCGTACAAGACCATCCCGCGGCGGACGGATGCATGGTCGAGCTCGGGCAGGTTCAACGCCACGCATTCCCCGGCCCGTCCCACCGCGGCGTCCTCGCCATAGACCTCGAGCCGCCGCACCCGTGCCGACTCCGACGTCGGCACCAACCGCAATGGGTCGCCCACCTCGACCGCGCCACTCGAAGGAATGCCGGTGACGACCGTGCCGAACCCGCGAATGGTGAAGACGTCGGCCACCCAGGAACGGAACAGGCCGCCGCAGGGCCGATCCTCGCACGCGCCCACCGCTTGGTTCAGGGCCTCGAAGAACGCCTCGAACCCTTCACCCGTGACCGTGGACAGCGGACAGATCGGTGCCGCCTCGAGAAACGTGCCCGCCAAGAGACCGCGCACGTCGGCCAGCACCGCCTCGCGCCGCGCCGGTTCAACCAGGTCCACCTTGGTGAGCGCAACCAAACCGTGCCGCCGCCCCATCAACCTCAGGATGGCCAAATGCTCCCGCGTCTGCGGCATCACGCCATCATCCGCCGCCACCACCAGGATCACGACATCGATCCCGTGCGCGCCGGCCACCATGTTGCGGATGAAATCCACATGCCCGGGCACATCCACCACCCCCACAACCCGTTGGTCCGCCATGCGACACGGGGCGAAGCCCAGGTCGATGGTCAACCCCCGCTGTTGCTCCTCGGCCAGTGTGTCCGTGTTGCACCCGGTCAGCAACTTGACCAAGGCCGTCTTGCCATGATCCACATGCCCGGCTGTGCCCAGCATGATGTTCCTTCGAAGCGTCGGGCTCATGAGTTCTGTTCCTTATGTCAGCGCCGCACCGGTTCCCGCGCCGAGTCGGCTCAGCCAACCCCGACCCAACCTCGGCCTGGGCCTGGGCCTGGGCCCCAACCCCGGCGCAACCCATCAAGCTCTATCACGAATCCGACGCCGGGCCAAGACTTGCGACGTCGACAGACTTGCGACGTCGGTGCCACCCCAACCTGCACCGCGGGTTTTCCAACCGGCAGGACTGCAGGCGCAGGTGTTGGTTTCGGTGACCGCGGTAGTCGGAGGGTCTGTCAACCATTATAACACTGTCATTTAAAACGTATCGCCGGTCCTCCTTCCAACCCGGCTGCCTGTCCTGCTCCTGCCAGCACGGCGTCGCGGAGCTCCGCCCTCCAGTCCCATCCGGGTGACCGCTGGAGGGGCAAGCTTGGAGGGGCGAGCTCTGCGAGCCCTCCCCGCATCTCGAATCCCAACCCCGAGAACCCAGACCCGAACCCAAGTCACGGCGTCGCGGAGCTCCGCC
>VHCO01000222.1 GCA_016871715.1 Verrucomicrobiota bacterium | reverse complement strand
CGCAAACCGGAGTGCGCGCCCTACCAGCAGACATTCGCGCAGCGTTCGCCGAGGGAGCGCGGGCGTCTCGCCCGCGGCAGCGGGGTCTGAGGCGTTGGCAGCCGTATGCGGCGCGCAGCGGAGTGCGCGCCCTGGTTGCGCCCTGGGGTTCTCGCAGCGCGCGGAGCGTTATGGCCGCCACCGTTCCCGCTGGCTCGGTAGCCAACGATCGAGCAAGTCGCGACAGTTGATCGCCTTCTCCGCCAGATCCAGCGGCACGTAGAAATACTGGTTGGACGCCTCAAAACCGAGCCTGGAATCGCCACTCTGCAACTCGTGCAACCGACGCGCCGCCGCCAACTCCGCGCGCAAGACCCACTCGATCTCTCCACAGGCCGCCAACCCCTCCGCCCCACTCGTCGCCCCACTCAGCCGCCGTCGAGCCTGGACAAATCGCACCTGGTTGGCCGTGCTCCGAAAATGGAGCGCCGCCGCCTCCGCCACCCGCAGTTCCCCCTCGAGATTCGCGCGGTGACTCGCCTCGAGTGGCCCTCGCCATCCCTCGGCGTGGCGCTGCAGTTCCGCAACCGCCCGCTCGAATCCGTCAGCCACCTTCTCGAATTGCGCCCCGAAAACTTCGGCTGGATAAACCTGCCGCCAACCGTCCAAGTCGTCATACGGGAACCCCACCATGGTCGCTCGATAGCCCGTCGGCTCGCCCCACAACAGGTTCGCTGGGCCGTACTGCATCGGCGCGTTGTAGACCACACCGCCGTGATAGGGGAACTCGCCAAAGGCAGCGCTCAAGGCGCGCCAAGCCTGGACCACGACCGGGGCCAGCGCCTTGCCGAAACGGCGCGTCGCCACGTTGAGCAGGGCAACCCCAACTTGCTGCTCGGTCGCGTCCGCGGACCCAAGCGGGTCCGTCCCCGGCGCGCGCCCTGGCTCCCCCTCACCCACCGCACCCACCACCTCGGCGACCACCTCGAGATTCGGCGAAGGATAGCCGCCCAAGGTCCAACCCAACATCAGCCCATCGACACCAGCCGCCTGCAACCGCGCCGCGTGCCGCGCCACATTCTCGACCGCAGGGATGTACGGCACGGCCGAGAGTTCCCAGGTATTGCCCGCCTGGATTTTGGCGAGCGTGCGCAAGCCCCGAGCGCGCGCCCACTGCCAATGCCGCCGCGCGCGCGGTCCGGGCCCGATCGCCGAGATCGAATACTCACCGATCGTCGTCCGGATCCCGCCCCGTTCGATCGGCAGGTCCCATTCGCTCACGCTCAGCAACCCAACCTCGGCCGGTAACCGGTCCAAAATCCCTTCCACCCATCCCTCCGCCCAGCCCCAATCCCACACCATCAATTGCGCCCGCATAGCCCGCCGCTCCGCCACACCCGAACGGGCGTCCCCCGCCGATCGGACCTGCACCCGGACCGCTCCACCTTCAGCCCCTTCCACCCGCCCGCTCGCCTGCTGGATGCCTTCGTAGAACGTCCGGTTCAATTCGCCAATCACCTCCGCCGCACCCCGTGAACCGCAACGCGGACAACTCGCCCCGCCGCCGTGAGACCAGCAATTCGTCAGATTCTCCGAACCGGTGATGGTGAAGAAACCCGCCAAATCCGGCACCGCACGGAGGATCGTCGACACCGCGTTGCGCAGGTAGCGTTGCACCTCCGGCTGACTCGTGCAAAGCGTGGCATGGTCCCCCTCGACCACGCCCTTAAGCCCAGGCCGCCCCTCGAAAAAGCGCAGCGGCATCGCCCGTGGCTCGTTCAAGTACAGCCAAAGACCCAAACCCCGACGCCGCGCCCGAGCCACCAACCGCCGCAGGTTAGCCAACCGCTCCTCGGCGCGCGCGCTCAAGTCCAACGCCCATGGAAAAGGCGCCAATTGATACAACACCGCCGCCAGCCATACCCCGTCCACGCCCGCCTCCGCCAAACGCGCCAGGTAACCGTCCGGGTACGGATCCAACTCCGGCTCGAGCAATGGATCGCCGTACAACGCGAAGTAAGAATAGCAGAATCGAGGGCTCAGCCGCGCAACCCGGCGTCGCGCCGGGGCTGCCGGTGGCGGCGCCGCCAACCGCCCCACAAACTCGAACAGCGCCTCGCGCGTCCGCCCCAACCCCGCCGGGAACTCCTCGCGCACCACCCGCCGTAGCGCCGCCGTCCGCTCGAGCTGCTCGCCATCCAACGGCGCATACCGAATCGGCGCGCACTCCGGCTTGAGACTCCCCAGCTTGATGAAGAGAAAATCGTCCTCGCGCAACGTGAAGGCCATCTGCTCCGGCGTCCACCCCAGCAACTCGAGCAACTGCGCGTAAGGCAGCAAATGCCAGTTCCGCCGGATCACCGTCAGCGCCGAACGCCGCTGTTGATCCAGCGTCAGCCGCGGCGGCCCCGCTAGGCCCATCGCCCGACCTAACCGCCGCAACTCGGCCGGCGTGGCACCCACCACCGCAGCCAACCGCTCCAGCGGCACCAGTTGCCAGTTGCGCCATATCAACGCCTGCAGACGCGTCGGAAAATGCGGCAGCGCGACCGGCACAGGCGCGGCCCCGCGGGGCAGGTCTGAGACCGTTAAACCGAGAGCGCGCCCGCCGGCCGGTGCCGCCGCCCAAGTTCGCAGGGGAAGCGCCACCGCAGACAAGGCCATGGGCGCAGCTTCGAGAAAACGCCGGCGCGAGAGTCGTTTCATACTCAGGAGTTACTGGGATGGACTACAAGTCGGCGGTAGGGCGCGCAGTCCTCTGCGCGCCGTGGCCTCGTGTGTCCATAGCGGTTTGCGGCGCGCAGAGGACTGCGCGCCAGCAAATTGTCGTCTATCCCAAGCTCGCATCAGTAAGACATCAGCGGAGGGAGATCGGCTCCGGAATCGCCGCCCCATCCTTGCGCGGGTCCGAGGCCCCGTAGTTCACGCCCGCCGCATCGTCGCGCCCCACTGCCTGGCCACCCCCCATCGACTGGTCGAACGGCGCGCCGATCCGCAGATCGTGGCCCAAGGCGCGCAGCCCCTCGCGCAGATCCGCCGGGAAGCGCGACTCGACTTCAACGTCGCAGCCGGGGAAGGTCATCTTGGTAAACCGCGGCGCCTCGAGGGCCGCCTGTAGGTTCAGGCCGTGATCGACCACATTCGCCACGAACTGCGCGTGCGCTTGCGCCTGGTTCCACCCGCCCATGATCCCAAACGCAATGCGCACGCGATCCCGCATCAACATCCCGGGGATGATCGTGTGCAACGGCCGCTTCCGACCCGCCAACACATTCGGGTGCCCACGCTCGAGCGTGAAGAGCCCTCCCCGATTCTGCAAACCGAAACCCGTCCCCGCCGCCACCAAGCCGGAGCCGAACCCGGCGTAATTGCTCTGGATGAGCGAGACCAGATTGCCCTCGGCGTCCACGGCACACAAGTAGGTCGTATCGCTGCCAGCCTCCGGCGGCAGTCCAGGCTCGACCTGACCGTGCGCCCGCTCCAGGTCGATCAGTCGAGCGCGCTCGCGGGCATAGTCCTTGGCCAACATCCCAGCCACCGGCACCCGGCTCCGCGACGGATCCGCCACGTAGCGCAGAAGGTCCGCGTAGGCCAGTTTCTTGGCCTCGATCATCACGTGCAGCGACCGACTCGCCTGGGCGCCCCACTCGCCCAGCGGATACTGTTCCATCAGGTTGAGCATCATCAGGGCCGCAATCCCCTGGCCGTTGGGTGGAATCTCGTAAACCGTCCAACCCCGATACGTCGTGGCGATGGGTTCAACCCACTCGGCCCGGTAATCGTCCAGATCCGCCGCCGTCAACGTGCCCCCGTGCGCCCGCACACACGCCAGCAACCGACGCGCAATCGCCCCGCGGTAGTACGCCGCTCGCCCACCCCGAGCGATCTGCCGATACGACCACCCCAAGTCCGGATTCCGAAAGATCTCACCCACCCGCGGCGCGCGGCCTCCGGGCAGAAAAGTGGCGCTCGCCGCTGGATCGCCCTCGAGCAACCGCACGCTCCCACCCCAATACCCCGCCACCAACTCCGTCACCGGAAAGCCCTCCTCGGCACACCGAATGGCCGGCCCCAATAAACGGCCCAGGTTCAACCGCCCGAATCTCTTCGCCAGTTGGTGCCAACCCTCGACCGCCCCAGGCACCGTCACACTGTGGATCCCCCGCTGCGGCATGTTCGTTAAACCCCGCCCCTCCAGGTACTCGATCGTCAGTTCCCCCGGCGACCACCCGCTCGCATTCAAACCGCACAACCGCCCTGACTTCGCCTCGTACACCAACGCGAATAGATCGCCCCCAATGCCGCACGTCATGGGCGCCACCACACCCATCATCGCGTTGGCCGCGATGGCGGCGTCCACCGCATGACCGCCCGCCGCCAAGACCTGAGCCCCCGCTTGCGAAGCCAATGGATGTTCACTGGCCACGATCCCCTGCCGCGACATCACCAGCGACCGCCCCTGCACCCGCTCGGCGTTCGCCGCCTCGACTAACCCACCGCCCATACTCAACAACGAGAACACCCCCAGCAACCCCCGCCCACCCCACCGTCCGGCCGCACGCCAACTCACACCCCGCCAGGCCCACCTCCAACCCGCTCCACCCGCCCCGGCAAGCCAAGCTCGCGCAGTGCTGAGTCCAGGGTGACGAACCAACGCCACGGTCGTGGAAGAAGTACTCATGGGCCGAGGCTAACCGAACCCACCCCCCATTCCAACCTCACATTCGCCATCGCCTCACCGCGCCGGCAGCGTAAAGGAGAAGAGTGCCCCACGACCCGGCTCGCTCCGCGCGCCGATCCGACCGCCGTGATCCTCGATGATGCGTTTGCAGATCGAAAGCCCCAAACCCGTGCCCTGCGCCTTGCCATAGGTGACGAAGGCCTGGAATAGCCGCGGCGCAATCTCCGGCGCGATCCCCCGACCCGTGTCCTCTAACTCGGTCGTCACCTCCGTGGCCGTGGTCGAAAACCGCAACATGATCTTGCCCCCCTCCGGCGCCATGGCATCCACCGCGTTGTGGGCTAAGTTGAAAAAGACATGCGTCAACCGGCGCGGATCCAACATCACCGCCACTTGCGGCAACGGCGTCAGCACCTCGATCGTCACGTTCCGCAACCCCACTTCAGCCCTCAGATCCGGCACCAAGTGCTCGAGGAACGCCGCGTAGTCCAACTTCGCCAACACCGCAGACCCTTGAGAACCGCGCGTGAATTCGAGCAGCTCGTTGATCATGCCGCAGAGCCGATCCACCTGCTTGCGAATGTGATCGCGGGATTGGCGCCGTTGCTCGATGTTGGCGTTGTCGAGCGCCGCCAGATCCGCAGACACACCGATAATGCTGAGCGGATTCTTGAAATCGTGCACAATCGAGCGGGCAAACCGCCCCACCAACGTCAACCGCTCCGCTTGCAGCGCCTCCCGAATGTATTGCCGGTCGAAATCGCGCAGCCGCCGGCTCACCTCCCGTACCAGACTAATCCCCAACCGCGGCGACCGCTCCAGCCGTTCGAGCAGGCAATCCCGCCCAATCACCCCCAGCTCGACCTCCGACTCCGCCGTCGCCGTCGCCGAGCGCGGTTGGCTGTCTACCACCGCCATCTCACCGAAAAAATCCCCAGGCGCAATGTGCGCCAGCACGTGCCGCGTCCCCTCCCCCAGCACGGCCGAGATCTGGACCGTCCCTGACAACACGAAGTAAACCGCGTCCCCCTCGTCGCCCTCCCGAAACACCACCGCGCCAGCCGGGTAGCGTCGGATTTGCACCGCCTCCTGAAGCCACCGCGCTTCCTCCGGCGGCAGCTCACTGAACAAGCGGTTGCGATCGAGCGGAATCATGGTCGACAGGCTAACAAGACCCCCGCGCCCGTCCAAGTACCAAGTTGACCGCTGCTCAGGCCCTAAAGCGTGTGCCCCGGCACCGAACAGGTGGGAACTTCCCCGATCGGATGCAAGTCGTACGCGCCGCTGGCGGGGCACTCCGGCAACACCCGCAAGTAGTCCGGCGCCAGATCCGACCCCAGCGGCGTGTCCCCGTTGACTTTACCTTTCTCCACTCCCCAGATCTGCTTCGCCGCTTCCAGCTTGCCCAGGTTCGCAATGCAAGCCTGGGTCCGCGCGTTGGCCCTAATCCGCATGAAGTTCGGCAACGCAATCGCCAGCAACAGACCAATGATCGTCACCACCACCAGGATCTCGATCAACGTGAAACCCGCACGCGATACCTCTCCCGCACGCATGGTACCTCCTGTGGCGCACAGCCGCTCGACCAGAGGCTTGGCCGGAACCTGCCCCCGCAACGGTCGGGATCCACCGCCCGCCAGCCCCCCCACGCCACGAGCCGGTCCAACCCGGGCCGCCGTCCGCCGAACCGCGACACCAGGCGCGTCCCCGGCAGCAACACAGGCTCGAGGGAAACTCCCCTCAAGCCTGCCTTGCTACCAGGAACCGCGACGAACCGGTTACAGGGTGTGACTGGCCGAGCTCGCTAGCGAACACGCAGGCGAAATACCCACGTTCCCATAGGTGTACGTGCCGTTGCCCGGACACTCGGGGGCCAGGCTGTTCTTCAGATACGCATTGACCGCCGTCGTGTCCGTCGTGTCGCCCGTGGTCTTCTTGTTCTCGAGCGCCCACTGCTCCTTAGCGCCATCCACCTGCTTCAGGTTCGCAATGCAAGCGTTCTTCTGCGCCGTGGCGCGGGCCTTGACGAAATTCGGAATCGCAATGGCCGCCAACAAACCAATGATGGCCACCACAATCATGATTTCCACTAACGTGAATCCGGAGTGCCGGTGTTGCTTCTGCTTCATATCGTGCCTTTCGTGACTGTCGTTGTTCTCTCACGCGGCGTGGACCCGGCAAATGGCGGGTTTAGATGAGTTCTCTCGTGGTCCACTCACTGCCACTTGCCAACCGCACTTCCCCTCCCAGCAACGGATATGCCAATCTCCGCGCCCGTCTCTATCCCGCCAACCAACCGGCGTATCTTGCCTACCTCCACCCACCATCGCCCCGCTACCCCGGCCACCCGCCCACTAGCCTCCCCCCAGAACCGCCCGGGAACGCGGCTACCCGGTAGTTTATGCCTCCCGCAGCGGCGGTTCTTGCCCAGCACACGCCCGAACTGGCTTTCGCACTGCCGCTAGCGCTCATCGACGTGTCTCATCGGTAACCAGTGCCTGTCCGTAATTCGAGAAGGCCGCCCCCCCGCAGCCAGACCAACCAACCGCCAACCGACCCGCCCCTTCCCCAATCCCAACCCCAACCCTCGCCCGCGCCTCGCGCTTCCCTTTACACCACCCGCGCGGTTACCCTCCCGCCATGATTCGGTTAGCCCTGTTCGACATCGACGGCACCCTCATCCGCACCGGCGGCGCAGGCGTGCGCGCCTTCGAGCGCACCTGCGCCACCGAATTCCACATCGAAAACGGAACCGGCCACATGAAGTTCGCCGGCCGCACCGACACCTCCCTCGTCCGCGAGTTCTTCACCTCCCACCGCCTCGAACCTACCCAGGCCAACTTCGATCGCTTCTTCGCGCGCTACGTCTTCTTGCTCGAACACTATCTGCCTCAAGGTAAAGGCGGCGCCTGCCGCGGCGTCCGTACTTTCATCGGCGCCCTCAAAGCCCTACCCCAACCACCCCTCATCGGCCTCCTCACCGGCAATATCCGGCTCGGCGCCGAAATCAAACTGCGCCATTACCAACTCTGGGAACACTTTGTCCTGGGCGCCTTCGGCGATGACCACGAAGACCGCGACCAACTCGCTCGCGTCGCCCGCCACCGGGGCAGCCAGTGGCTCGGCCGCTCCCTCGCCGGCCCCGAAGTGCTCGTCGTCGGCGATACGCCCCACGACATCCGCTGCGGCCGCGCCATCGGCGCCCGCGTGCTGGCCGTCGGCACCGGCGGCGCCACCCGCGACCAACTTGTCCACCATCGACCCGACTGGTTGGTCGAGGACTTAAGCCACCTCAGCGCCGAGGCGGTATGCGCCTGAGGCCTTGGCCATGGCATACCTCGCCGGGCCGAATTCAGGCTAGTGCGAGTGCGGCCGCCCCGCGCAGCACATCCCGCACGAACTAGGATTGCCCGTGCACCCTGGCGGCTCTTCAGCGCCACCCCCGGTCGAGGCGAACACAGACAGTTTCTTCACCAGCCTGGGCGAACCGCAGTGCGGGCATCGCGTGCCTTGCCATTCCGTCGACCGAACCAACACTTCGCTCTCTTTGTCGCAAGCTGAACAATGAAACTCGTAAATCGGCATGGGCAGGAGTCTAGCCACCCTCGACCAAGATGGGAAGTGCCCGGATGGATGGATGGGAAGAAGGCACCCTACGCCCACGCCACCGGTTGCAGTTGCCAGGCCAGCCAAGCCCCCGAACCGTGCACCGTGAACCGTCCGAAACCCAACCCGGACCCGTCCGGTAACGGCAACCGCTTGACGAGGTCCCCGACCCAGTGGACGGTGGACGGCCTACGCCCCAACCCAACCGCCGCAGCCGGATCAGGTTACGTGTCAATAACTAGTTTCATGGCACGCAATTTGGGAGTTGTATTCCCGGCGTTGCCCCGTTAGCCTCCCCACGCTTGCAGCAGCCCTCGGCCATGCCGTCTTTGAGCGCAGGCGCCCCGCACGCCGGCTCGCCGCGGTCGACCTCTGCAAACGAATGTCGGCCCCGCGCCTTCACCCTAATCGAATTGTTGGTGGTGATCGCCATCATCGCCATCCTGGCTAGCCTGTTGTTGCCGGCTCTCGGCCGAGCCAAAAGCAAAGCCCAAGGCATCGGCTGCCTGAGCAACCTGAAGCAACTCAACTTCTGCTGGCTCATGTACGCCCATGACCACCAGGATACCCTACCCGCGAATGGGGCCTTCAACGCCAGCGGCAGCGCGACCTCACGCGAGGCCTGGCAAGTCGTGGGCGACTCCTGGCTCAAAGGCAATGCGTGGACGGATGGCACCCCCTCGAACCTCCTCGCCGGCGTCCTGTTCCCCTACCATCAAAGTCTCGACATCTACCGCTGCCCGAGCGACCGCTCGACCGTGCGCGATCAGGGCCGCCAACCGCGCAACCGCAGCTATTCGATGAGCGTCTACATGAACTTCGTCCCGGACACCCGGACCGGTTACACCGACCTCTACGACTACTGCTGGCACAAGCTCGGCGCCATCCGCACCCCTAACCCCGCCCAGGCGCTCGTCTTCGTGGATGAGAACGAGAAGAGCATCCAGCAGAGCGCTTTCGGCCTGAACGCCCCAAACCGCTGGCAAATCTTCGGCGACCCGCTCTGGTCCTGGATCAGCTTCCCTGCCACCCGCCATAACTTCGGCGGCACGCTCAGCTTCGCGGACGGACACGCCGAGCATTGGCGCTGGCGCGAGCCCAACACCGCCCGCATCGCCAGCCTGAACCTCTGGACCGTCCGCCAGCCCGCCGTCGCCAACACCGACCGCGACTTGAGCCGGTTCTTCCGCGCCGTGCCGGAACGCGTGCCTATCCCTTGACTTCGCCGGCGAGCAACTCGCGCGCCGCCCGGCCAATTCCCGCCGCCGTCAAGCCGTGCTTCTCGTACAAGTGCGCCGCCACATAGGCCGATTGCCCAAACTCGCCCTGGATCCCCAGCGACTTCATCCGGCGCAACACCCCCGCGGTCGCTAAGGCGTGCGCCACCTGCGCTCCCAGGCCGCATTGGACCTGGTGATCTTCGATGGTGACCACCCGGCCCTGAGCGGCTTGCACCAACGGGCCCAACGTCCCCACATCCACGCGGTTCACAAACGGCAAATTCACCACGCTGGCACGCAGCCCCTCCTCCCGCAGACTACGGCCCGCCTCGAGCGCCGCCCCCACCAACGTGCCACAAGCCACCAACACCACATCGCTGCCCTCGGCCAACACCTGGGCCCGACCCCACTCGTACCGCGGTTGGTCCACCCAGCGCAACGGGTAGTTCTCGCGCCCAACGAAAAACACGACCGACTCGCCGTCGTCGCCCCGCAGGCGCGCGTCCGCCAACCGCCGAATCGCCTCGAACATGAACGCGTCCGCCTCCTCCGCACAGGAACACGCCACCACCACCGTGCGCGGAATGGCACTCACCGCCGCAAAATAGGTCGTCGCCTGGTGCGACGCGCCGTCGGCCGCGTCCTGGAAACCGACATGCGAGAAGATCGCGATCACTGGCGCCTGAGACAACGCCGCCATCGTCAGCGGCAGGTTCCCCTTGGTGACGCCAAACTGGCCGAAGGTGTCGACGATAGGGATGTAGCCGAGCTTGGCCAAACCCGCCCCCACGCTCACCATGTTCGCTTCGGCCACCCCCACCTCGATGAACCGGTCCGGAAGACTCTTCTGGAACTGGCTGATCCCCGTCGAACCTTGCACATCCGCCGAAACCGAGAAGACCGGGTAGCCCGCCTGGGCCGCCCGCATGGCGCCCTTGGCCAAGCCACTCTGGACTTTGTCCTTCTTGATCACGGCCGTCACGGGCGCCGCTTTGGATTTCTTGGCCGCCTCTCGGGCTTCCCAATCCGCCCGTAACTCGGCCGCCCAAGCCGCCAACTCCCCCGGCACATCGCCCCCGTAAATCTCCCGGACAAACTCGACGATCTTCTCGCCGCTGCCCAACGGGAACCCGTGTCCACCCGAAGCGCTCTCGGCGGTCGCCTTCACGCCGTACCCCTTAATGGTCTTGACCCACAGACAGACCGGTTGCGCCGAATGAGCTCGCGCTTGGGCTAAACCCCGCTCGAGCGCCTGATACACTCCCTGCAAATCGTGCCCCTGCGCCACCTCGATCACCGACCACCCTAACACGGCCAGCGACCGAAACGTGCCCGCCATGCTGAAGGCGTCGCGGGTGATTCGGCCCGAAAGCTTCGTGTCGTTGTCGGACACCACCAACACCAACGGATTGAGCCGGCCCTTCGCCGCCAAACCCGGAATGGCCGCCAAGGCCTCCTTGGCCTCGCCCTCCATCGCCGCCCCATCCGATAGCATCACCACCGTCACCCGGTCGTTGCCCGTCAATCGGTCGGCCAACGCCAAACCCTGCGCCTGCGGCAACGCCGACCCCAGCGGCCCGTTGCTCAACAACACCCCTTCCGGATTCAGATGCGACTCGCCATGGCCGGTCAGCTTGCTCGTCAGGCTCCGAAAGCCTTTCAAGTCCTCGAAGGTTAAACCATCGAAACCGTAATTGGCCCGCAGCGCGTAAATGCCATTCTCGGTGTGACCGGCGTCGTTGACGAAATTGAAGGCCGCATGCCACTCCCGCCCCTCCACCGCAAACATCAGACCGTGAACTGCCGCCACCAACTCCGCAAACGCGGCCGGCCCACCCCAATGACAGGCCGCCCCACCGTTGACCGCGTGCACGTTCATCAACGCCACCAACGCCCGCGTGGCGCGCGGGTCGGCCAACACCACCTCTTGCCCGGCCAGATTCTTGACCGTCACCGCATACTGCGGCGGTGTGCGAGGAGTCGGCGCAAGGCGAACGCCCAGCATCAGCGGTTTGAGCGGCGGTGCCTCGATCGCTTGGACCACCGATTTGTCTTCAGCCATAAGCGCCTCCCAAGTTCCCAAAGCCCTCGTCCACTCGCCCGGCTCACACTAAGCTCGACAGGTGCTCAATCGAACGCGCCGCTTGCTCGATCGTGCCGCACTCGACCGACAGGACGATGTCGCGCGGACACCCCGCGCGCACGATCTCGATCACCTTACCCCAGTCGATCACCCCGTCGCCACACGCACAACCCACCGGCGTGCCGGTCACCTTACCGCGCTCCGCTTCCCCGTGCTCGACGGAGATGTCCTTGGCGTGCAGGTGCACCAAACGCTTCACCACCCGCTTGAGCCACTTGTACGGATCGTGCCCGCACAGAAAGGCGTTGCCCGTGTCGAAGTTGATCCCGATGGCCGGGCTCTTGACCAACTTGTAGATCCGGTCCAGGCCCTCCGGGTGTTTGCTATACTGCTGATGGCATTCCAACCCGATCAGGATCCCGCGCGGCTCCGCCACCTTGGCCGCCTCCATCAAGGTGTAGCGCATCAAAACAAAATCCTCCTCCTCCGTCGTCCACTTCTGCTTGGGTCCCTCGTCGCTATTGACCACCGGCGCGCCGCACTCGGCGGCAAACCGGATCGCCTGCTTGAGGTACTCGACCCCGATGTCCGGCTTGGTGATCGGGGTGTGGCCGGACAACCCGGACAACCGCACCTTGTGCTGCTCGCAGGCCCGCTTGATCCGCAACGGATCGTCCCACATGGACACGCTATGGAAATACCCCGCCTCGCTCAACAACTCGCGACCCAAGTGAACCATCGGTTCAACATGCGTGTACCCTAGTTCCGCCGCCTTAGCCACCCCCCACTCGAACGACTTATCGGCGTGCCGGACGAACTCCAAATTGATGCCGAAATAGACTTTGCTCATAGGTTTTACCTGTGACTTTAGGGGGCCACTTCACCCAAATGCAAGCCGCGACCGCCGCCGCGACCGCCGCCCCCCCGCAACCACCGCACCCCACCAACCCTCCAGCTCACCCAGTCCAATGCGGTAACGCTACCGAAACGGATCGGCGGAGGCGGGAGACGGGAGGCGGGAACCGAATGGGAGATCAGGCGAAGCCATCGCCCATCGCAGAAGTGTTGACCGCCAGCCATGACCGCGACGACACCCCACAGGGGCCGTACGAGAACGGCCGACCAACCTTAAGCTTGAAGCGCGCCATCCTCTTCGCATAGCGGTGCCGCCCTGTCAACAACTTTAAACCAGTGAGGATGTACTGACTCAAGCCTCTTCCTACGAGTTTCTTGCCCCCTCACTCACTCACTCACGTGCGGACCACCGCGGCCAGCAAGCCCACAGC
>VHCO01000221.1 GCA_016871715.1 Verrucomicrobiota bacterium | reverse complement strand
CCTAAACCCATGAACCAACCCATCCCCCCCACCGCACCAAACCCAACCAGCCGACGTGACTTCCTGAGAACCTCCGCAACCGCCGCCGCGGCCGTGTCCCTAGGCTCGCTCGACCTCTCCCGGACCGCTCATGCGGCGGGAAGCGACACGCTGCGGGTGGGCCTGATCGGTTGTGGCGGCCGCAACGCGGGCGCCGCCGTCCAGGCACTCACCGCCGACAAAGGCGCCCGGTTGGTCGCCATGTGCGACGTCTTCATGGACCGCGTCCGCGGGAAGCGCGAAGCGATCCAGGCCGCTCGCCCAGGTCAGGTTGACGTGCCCCTGGACCGCTGCTTCGCCGGGTTCGACGCGTACAAGGAAGTGATCGCGTGTTCGGACGTGGTGTTGATTGCCAACGCGGCCAAATTTCACCCCTTGCAGAGCCTGGCCGCCGTCCAGGCTGGCAAGCATGTCTTCGTCGAGAAACCGCACGGGATCGATCCCGCGGGCGTCCGACTCATGCAAGCCGCTTGCGATCTAGCTCGTGAAAAGAAACTCAGCGTCATGTCCGGACTTCATAGCCGACACCACCCCGGCTACGCCGAGACCGTCCAACGGATCCACGACGGCGCCATCGGCGACATCGTGGCCATCGAGGAGAATTTCCTCCGCGCACCCTACGGGGTCATCGAGCGGAAACCCGAGCTCACCGAACTCGATTGGCAAGCCAGCACCCAGTACCACTTCGTCTGGCTCTCCGGCGATGATGTTGTGCAGTCCCTGGTCCATAACCTGGACCGCGCGAGCTGGGCCTTGCGCGAACAACCCCCGGTCAAGTGTCACGGGCTGGGCGGGCGCTCCGCCATGTTCGACGCCATCTACGGGGATGTCTTCGACCATCATTCGGTGGTCTATGAGTACGCCAATGGCGTCCGCTTGTACGCCTTCTGCCGGACCACCACCTTCTGCTACGACGAGTATTCGAGCATCTTGCTCGGTACCAAGGGCAAGGCCTCGATCATGGAATGTCGCGTCTGGGGCGAGAACCCGTGGCGCTGGCAAGGCCGTGGCGATCCCTACCAGATCGAACACGACAAGCTCTTTGCCGCCATCCGCGCTGGGCAGCCGGTCAACAGCGGCGATTACATGTGCCGCAGCACCATGATCGCCGTGATGGGCCAGATCTCTTGCTACACAGGCAAAGAGGTTACCTGGGAGAAAATCAACGCCTCAGATTTCTATTACCCGCCCAAGGCGGAGGATTGCCACGACGGTATGGAGCCCCCCACCAAACCCGGCCCCAACGGTTCCTATCCCGTCTACATCCCGGGTAAGACCACCCTCATCTAGCCCCTCCTGCCCCACCCATGCCCACCCCACTCCAACCCAGCTCAGCCCGACACTCCGGCCCGCTCGCAGCCGGTCTGCACCGCCCCAACCGCCAGCTAGACACAGGGCCCACCGGCCGTGCCCCGACCGGCCCCGCCTGGGCTGGACCCGACGGTTCACCTCTCAACCGGCGCGGTTTTCTTCGCTGGAGCGGCCTGCTCACTGTGGGCGGGCTGGCGGGCCAGCGACTGCCACGGGCGGTCGCCGCCGAAACGGGGCGCCCCCCTTCGACCCCAGAGTTGCGGCGTGTCTTGCTGGTCACCGGGGTCGATTATCCCGGTCATCTTTGGCGCCAGACCGCACCGGTGCTTGCGGACCTGCTCTGGAAAGACCAGCGTTTGGGCGTCACCGTCATCGAGGACCCGCACTTGCTCGATTCCGCCGCCGTTCCGACCTACCACGCCATCGTGCTGCATTTCATGAATTGGGAAGTGCCGTCGCCGGGCGAGGCAGCCCGCGCCAACCTGCGCCGATTCGTCGAGCAAGGCGGTGGATTGGTCCTGGTGCACTTCGCCTGCGGGGCGTGGCAGGACTGGCCCGAGTTCCGGCAGTTGGCTGGCCGGGTGTACGATCCCAAACTGCCGGGCCACGATCCGCGGGGACCGTTCCGCGTGAACATCACGGGCGTGTCGCACCCCGTGACCGCGGGGCTCACTGATTTCGAAGCGGACGACGAACTTTACACCTGCCTCGCCGGCGAACGTCCGGTCCAAGTTCTCGCCACCGCCCGCTCGAAGATCACGCAGAAGGACGAGCCTATGGCCTTCGTCTTCGGATACGGTCAGGGCCGCGTATTCCACAGTCCCCTCGGCCACGACGTCCGCGCCTTCCGCGGCCCGCCCGTGGCCGAGCTTTTCCGTCGTGGTTGCGCTTGGGCGGCCGGATTGGCGCCCGTCTCCCTTTCGCTTTCGTCTTCGTCCGGCTGAGCATACGCCGGCGCCCAGCCAGGGCCCATCTGAACCTTTTGAACCTGGGCTGTGAGTCATCGCGCAATCAATATGCCAGATAAATAATTGTTGACAGCAGTTGCTCTGTGCACATAACCTCTCGCCCCATGCGAAGAAACCGCATCAAAGTCAAAGGCCGAATCGCCGTCTACCACTGCGTCTCGCGCATCGTCGGCGCCCAACGGCTCCTGGATGACCTCGGCAAAGAAACCTTGGTCCGGCTCCTCCGGCGCCTGGCCACCTTCTGCGGCCTCGAAGTCATCACCTACTGCATCATGTCCAATCACTTCCATGTCCTGGTCCGCGTTCCGGCCGAGCAGAACCCGACCGACGAGGAATTGGTCGAGCGCATGAAGGCCCTCTACGGGAAGGCCAAGCCCCGAGAGGCCGGCCTGCTCTATGAGGCCGAGAAGGGATTGCACGACCATGGTCGGGTGGACGCAGACATCCGGAAACGGATGCTGGCGCGGATGGGGGATGTGTCGGAGTTCATGAAGGAGTTCAAGCAGCGGTTCAGCAAGTGGTACAACATACGGCATCAGCGGTTTGGGACGCTGTGGGCGGAACGGTTTCGGAGTGTGCTGGTCGAGGATCAGCCGGGGGTGCTGGAGACGGTGTCGGCGTACATCGACTTGAACGCGGTGCGGGCTGGGTTGGTGGAGGATCCGAAGGATTACCGGCACTGTGGGTACGCGGCTGCGGTGGCTGGGGATGTGAAGGCGCGGTCGGGGTTGTTGAGTATGTACGCGAGTGAGAGTGAGGGAGCCCTTCAGGGCACGACTGGGGCGGTTGTGGCCGGAGGGGGCCAGGCGGCGGGGGCAGCAGGGGAGGAGGCAGGGGTAGTGGCAGGGACCCGCGGGCAAGATGCCCGCGCTCCATTCTTGGCCGGCGCACAGGCTGCAGCGGGGTCCGAGGAACCGCGGAAGGCAAGGGTGCATGAGTGGAAGGCGGTTGGGGCGGAGTATCGGAAGCGGTTGTTTGTGCGGGGAGGGGTGTCTGGGAGCAGCGGGAAGGTGGCGATGAGTCGGGAGCAGATTAAGCGGGTGTTGCAGAAGGGTGGGGAGTTGAGTGTGAGGGAGGTGTTGCGGTTGAGGATACGGCACATGACAGACGGGGTGGTGCTCGGGTCGAAGGGATTTGTGGACGGGGTGTGGTTGGCGCATCGGGAGCGGTTTGGGGCCAAGCGGCGGAGTGGGGCGCGGCCGATTCGGGGCGTGCCGTTGGGTGGCTTGAGCGCGCTGCGGGATCTGCGAGTGGCGGCCATATCGTGAGTCGGTGTGTTGAGCGGCTGGGGCGGAGCTGAGCGTGGAGCCAAAGGGCAGCTCAGCGCAACCGGGTCCCGGCGCCCGGTGGCCGGTGGGCCGGGTTCGGCTGAAACTTTGCCGTTGACAGTTTGGCGGGCGGGCAGTAATTGGCGCCGAGTCATTTAAGCCTGAAGAGCGCCTGGCACAGGCGGGTTGTGCCTGGGCGCGATGACTGTTCAACCGATCGCCAAACCTATGAGCAACGAAGCAAAACCGAATCCCAGCCAATTACCGGCTTACCTCACCAGCGCCAAGCCGCTGGGCACCGACAAGCGCGCGCCTTGGCACAAGAACATCGCTCCGACGTACGCGGGCATCTTCCTCTGGTTTGTGTTCTGGCAGGACGCGGCCAAGGCAGGCAGCCTGGGCGGGACGCTGGCGCAGGGCGTGGGCGTGGCCTTGCTTGGGTTAGTCCTTTCGGCGTTGATCTGCCATTTCCTGTTCTACCTGGTGCCGGGTCTGCTGGGGATGAAGACGGGCTTGCCGTTGTACATTGTGGGCACGTCCACGTTCGGCGCCAACGGCGGCCTGTTGATGCCGGGATTTCTGATGGGCATCCTGCAATTCGGCTGGCTTGCGGTGAACACGTACTTTTCGGCCCTGGCGCTCAGCGCGATGATCCCGATCCCGGCGAAGGTGATCATGGTGATTTGGTGCGTCTTGGCGGCGTTGGTGGGGCTGAAGGGCATCCAGTACGTGGCTCGCGTTTCGACCTATCTGCCGCTGATTCCGCTGGCGATTTTGGCGGTGTTGCTGGTGAAGACGCTGGGCGGGCTGGGGAGTTTTGAGCCGGCGAAGCTGATTGAAAGCCACAAAGCGCTGGCGCCGAGCGCCGGAGCCGCCTTGGGCACATTTGGCGTGATTGCGCTGCTGCTGACGTACGTGGTGGGGTTCTTCGCCACGGCCGGCGCGGCGGGTGTGGATATCGCCATGAGCTCGCGCAACGAGCAGGACGCCAAGATGGGCGGCCTGGTTGGGGTCGCGCTGGCCATCCTGGTGACCGCTGGCATCTCGATTCTGGTGGTGGCGGGTGTGTATGGCTCGAGCGAACTGTCAGCCAAGGCGGTCGCTGCAGGCACGGAGAAGAAGGAGTTCATCCTGGATTCGTTCAACTTAATTCCGGTCGTGATGGGGACAGGTGCGGCGAAGTGGTTGATGTTCTTGTTGGCGGTGGCAGCGTTTCCGCCGGCTTGCTTCTCGTCGTTTATCGCGGCGAACAGCTTCAAGACCACGCTGCCGCAGGTTAACCCTTTCATCTCGGTGGGGATTGGCGCGCTGGTCAGCATCATCCTGGCGACGACCGGCGTGGCCGGCAAAGTCATTCCGGTGTTTGTGATTATCGGGGCGTCTTTCGGCCCGATCTGCGGCGCTATGATGGTGGACTACTGCCTGAACGGCGGCAAATGGAGCGGCCCGCGAGCCGGCTGGAACCTGGCCGGCTGGATTTCCTGGGCGCTGGGTTTCCTGGTGGGAATTCTGCCGAACCTGGGCACCCCGGTGCCGGCGGCTCCGGTAGCCGCTTTCATTGTGGGCGCAGTTGTTTACTACATCTGTGCCAAGGCAGGACTGCTGTCACCCGTGGTGCCGCTACCGGCTGCATCCCAGCCAGCCAAGTAACCTTCATGGCGGCGGGTTCAGCCCGCATTTGACGTTCGCGCGAGGGCGATCTGCCGGAGATCGCCCTCGTGGTTTTCGGCAACATGTGAGCGGCGCCGTCCGGCCGGGAGCGCGCGGCAATTTCCTTTCCCTGGCGAAGGGGGCTGGTAGGTTGGCGACATGGCATTTAGCAAGCTAGGACTCTCGAAACCGATTTTGGACGGGGTGCGCGCGATGGGTTACGTGGAGCCGACCCCGATCCAACTGCGGGCGATCCCGCTGATCATGGCCGGCCGGGATGTGATTGGGAGCGCGCAGACGGGCACGGGCAAAACGGCCGCGTTCGCGCTGCCGATGCTCTCGCGATTGGATCAGCCGGGGCCCGGCCCGCGGTTGTTGGTGCTCGAACCCACGCGCGAGTTGGCCGCGCAAGTGGAGACTGCCATCCGCGACTTTGCGCGGTTCACTGCGCTCAAGGTCAGTGTGGTCTATGGCGGGGTGGGCTATGGAGCGCAGACCGATGCGCTGCGAGGCGGGCTAGACGTCTTGGTCGCGACGCCGGGGCGGCTGCTCGATCACCTGCAGCGTGGCAATGGCCGGTTGGATCGGGTCCGCTTTCTCGTGTTGGATGAGGCCGACCGGATGCTGGACATGGGTTTCTTGCCGGATGTGCGGCGGATCATTGACAAGTGCCCGAGGGACCGATTGACGTCGCTATTCTCCGCGACGATCCCCCCCGAGATCGAGACGCTCATCCAGTGGGCGATGCGCCAACCGGAGACGGTCGAGATCGGGGCGCGCCGGTCGCCGGCCGAAACGGTGCGGCACGCGATTTATCCGGTGGCCTCGGTGCAGAAGACCGATCTGCTGTTGGAGTTGCTCGAGCGAGTCCACTACGATTCGGTGATTGTCTTCTGCCGGACCAAGCACGGCGCAGACCGGGTGGCGCACTTGCTCAAGCGCAACAACCACGCGGTGGCGGTGCTGCACTCGAACCGGACCCAACGCGAGCGCGAGCAAGCTTTGCGCGGCTTCCGCGACGGGCGATTCGAGGTGTTGGTGGCCACGGACATCGCCGCGCGGGGCCTGGACATTTTGGATGTCAGTCACGTCATCAACTACGATGTGCCCCAACATCCGGAGGATTACGTGCACCGGATTGGGCGCACGGGCCGGGCGCAGGCCACGGGCGACGCGTTGACGATCATGGCGGCCGAAGACGCGCCGCACGTGCAGGCTATCGAACGGTTCATCGGGCGGAGCATCGAGCGCACCCGCCTCGACAACTTCAACTATCAATACACCGCGTTGTTCGACGAGGGGAAGCGAGACACCCCGCAGGTCGGTCGCGCGCGCGGCGCCCGGGTCGGCCGCGGCTATTACTTCGGCCCGGCCCGGCGCCGGCGGCGCTAGGCGCGGACGCTGCTTGAACCATCCGCGACGGCCAGCGTGGATTCCTCACCCGCTCCTGCTAGGCGCCCTGCTGGTATGGTCGGGGCCGGCCGTCGGCGGCGCCACCGCGCTAGCCGGACTGGTGGACGTCCGCATCACGTAAATCCTCGCTGAGAACGACGGCGGTTTGCAGGACACCGACGGCGAGAGTCCGGACTGGATCGAGTTGCGCAACTTCTCCGCTGCGCCGGTCGACCTGGCGGGCTGGGGCTTGAGAGACGATCGGCGCAACCCGGTTCCGTGCGAGTTTCCGAGCGTGATCCTGCCTCCCGGCGGGTATGCGATCGTGTTCGCCTCAGGCAAAGACCGGGCGGTGGCGGGCGCAGAAGTGCACGCGGATTTCTAGTTGGACCGCGGGGGCGAGTGGGTCGGCCTGAGCGATGCGGCCGGCCGGTTGGTCCATTCCCTCGAGTATCCTGCGTTGCGACGCAATGTTTCCTTTGGCCGGGCGCGGTGCGAGACGACCGAGCCGGTGGTGGTGGCGGGGGCAGCGGCTCGGGTCTGGGTGCCCGGCGACGACGCTCTCGGGCAAAGCTGGACAGAGCTCGGGTTCAACGATGGCGCGTGGGTGTCGACAACCACGCCTGTGGGTTTCTCGCTCCAGCCCACGCCCCGCCGCCTCCTAGCGTTGGACTTTAACGACCGAGAAGACAATTCCGCCAGCGCGACGGCGACGGGGTTCGAACCGTTCGTCATCGGCAGTGGCGGTGGCGACGACGCCATTCAATCGGGCCGGTCAGCCGCGACTTCGGCACGCACCGCGTCACCCTGAGCAACTCGGGGGACGCGTTCGGGTACGACGACCGGCGCCGCCCCACCCCGCTGGATGGCGGTTCGTTTAGCGAGTCAGCCTTGCTGCGGGACTTTGTCTTTTCGCGCGACAACAGCGGTTCGACGGGCCTGGACCTGCGCCTCGCCGGCCTCATTCCGGGGCGGACGTATTAAATCAAGGTTTGGTCCTTCGACAGTGGGAGCGTGGGCAGCCGGGTGGCGGATTGGCACGCCAATGGGGTGCTAGCGGTCGGCGGCTACGCTTTCGGCGGCCAGGATCTGCCCGCCGACAACGACCGCTACACCTTCCGCCTGACGGCCAACGCAGACAGCGCCGGCGAGATCCTCCTCTCCGGACGGCGTGCGCCGAGCAGTGTGGATGGCGGTGGCGGGCCCAGTTTCGGCGTCTTTCTCAACGCCATCGAACTCGATGAACTCATGCCTCCCACCGCGCCTGAAGCTGGCTTGGCCGAGTTCATGTACCAGCGGAACGCGACCGCTTACGTCCGGATCCCCTTCACGGTGACGGATCCCACCACATTCCAGGAGTGGGTCCTGCGAATCCGCTATGACGACGGCTTCATGGCGTATGTGAACGGGACCGAGGTGGTTGCTTGCCACGCTCCGACCCTGGCGGCATGGGATGCGACCGCCACCACGCCCCACAGCGCCGATGTCCCCGATGACATCTGCTTCATCCTCCCCGCTGGACTCGTGCGTTCGGGCCCCAATCTGCTCGCGTTTCACGGACTCAATCTCGCCCCGGCAGACCCGGACTGGTTCTTGGCACCGGAACTATCGGCCCTCCGCATTGACTCCCTCGCCGCTGACGGAGGTCATGTACCATCCGCCGGCGGTGGGCACGACCAGCAGCGATCACCTCGAGTTCCTCGAACTTAAGAACACCGGCTCGACCGCACTGGACCTGTCCGGACTCACCTTCACGGCCGGCGTCAGGTTCACGTTCAGCAACGGCACCAAGCTGGCGCCGGGCGGGTTTTTGATCCTCGCCTCGAACCCGGGAGCCTTGGCCGCGCAGTACCCCGGCCTGAGTGTGCACGGCGCGTACCTGGGCGCTTTGAACAACGGCGGGGAACGCATCACGCTGGCTCACCCGCTGGGAGCCGTGATCTTTTCGGTGAGTTACGACGACGAGCTGCCTTGGCCGGCGCTGGCCGACAACCTAGGCTTTTCTTTGGTGCCCAGAGATCCCACACTCAGCCAAGCGCCCGAGTCCGGCACCCGCTGGCGCGCCAGCGCGTTGCCCGGAGGCTCCCCGGGCACCGACGACCCCGCGCCTGCGGTGGGCGGGGTGGTGATCAACGAACTGCTCGCGGCCAGCGCGCCGCCCCAGACCGACTGGATCGAGTTGCACAACCCGACCGCGGTCTCGGTCGAGATCGGGGGCTGGTTCCTGACCGATGACCGCGCTCAGCCCAAGAAATACCGCCTGCCCGACGGCCTGGTCCTGGCCACGCGCGGCCGACGGTGGCGGCGCCTCCCTGCAACGGGTTCACCTCGCCGGGTTCGGCAGCGATCCGAGTTCCTGGGTGGCGAGCTTCCCGAACCCCGGCGCGGCGCTGAGCGCCCCTGACGGAGATGGCGACGGCATACCCGACAATTGGGAACTAGTTCACGGGACCAACCCAGACGCGGCCGACGCCGACGCGGATCTCGACGAGGACGGCCACACCACGCTCGAGGAGTACTGGGCCAACACTCATCCCCGAGAAGCGTCGAGTCGACTCCACCTGCAAGCCCTACACTTCGAGCCGATGCAGGGGCGCGTGGCCCTGCGTTTCTTCGCGCCCGCTTGGCGCAGCCTCACCGTCGAGTACCTGGATGCCTTGGGCGAAAGCCCATGGCGGACGCTCACGCAGGTTCCGCCCGGCCCGGTAGGCGCTCCGATCGAGATCGTGGATCCCACGCCGATGCGCCCGGCGCGGCTGTATCGGTTGGCGGTCCTCCCATACTGACGGCTGACCTCGGGACTGAGCTCGGGCGTCTTGCCAGGAGTCCCGCGGGCAAGATGCCCGCGCTCCGATCTCGGTTGGTTGTCAACCTGCCTTGGCGTTTGAGGGCGGCGATCGGGCCAATGGCCGGTTGGAAAACCGGCGGAACGATCTAGCGCCGACTGGACCGCGACGGAGGCCACCAGACCTAGCGTTCGCTGTCAATTACTAGAAACCCGGTTCATAAAGCACGAAATGCAGGACGGCCCTATGGCGGTAGCGGGCGGAGGACCGACAGGGGGGCGGACTAGCGCTAGCGCGCGTTCCGCGGTAAGCGCACGGTAAAGGTGGTGCCGGCACCCGGTTGGCTGGCGACCTCGAGGCTGCCCCCGTGCGCCTCGACAATGGCCTTGCTGATGGCCAAGCCGAGGCCGCAATGGCCCTCGGCCCGGGCGCGCGATGGGTCGGCCCGATAGAAGCGGTCGAAGATGTGCGGCAGATCTCCCGGGGCAATCCCGATGCCGGTATCGGCCACGGTCAGCAGGACGGCGTCATCGTGCGCGCGGGTATTCACGCGGATCTCGCCCTGCGCCCGGTTGTACTGGATGGCATTGTTGAGCAGGTTGAGCACGGCCTGGCTGAGTCGGTCGGAGTCGCCAACCAGTTCGACGGGGACAAGATCGCTGGCAATCCGGAGTTGACGTTCGAGGGCCAACGGCCGGATCAAGTCGAGGCACGCCTGCACGCGTTCGGCCAGGTCGAATCGGGCGCATTCGAGTCGAGCCTGGCCCGCGTCGAACCGGGCCAACTCGAGGAGCGAACCGGTCAGGCGGCGCATTTGCTGGGCGGCAGCGAGGCAGGCCTCGACGGTTTCTCGGTATTCCGTGGCGCTTCGGGCGCGGGCGAGGGTGGTTTGGGCTTCGGCGATGATGACGGCGATCGGGGTGCGCAACTCGTGAGAGGCATCGGCGGTGAACTGGCGTTGTTGCGCGAACGCGGCCTCGAGCCTGGCGAAGGTCGAGTTCAACACCCCCGCCAACCGCCCCAACTCACTGTCGGTGTCGGCCAGGTCGATGCGTTCGGCGAGCTGGCCGGCGGCGATCCGGCTGGCGGCGGCGCCAATGTCCTGGACGGGGCGAATGGCGTGGCTGACCAGAAGCCAACCGCCGCCGAGCCCGAGGGCGAGCACGGCGCCGCCGGCACAGACCAGCCACCAGGCAAAACGGCGGACGGCCGCCAGGTCCACCCCGATGTTGCGTCCGGTCAAGATGCACTCGCCGATCTCGGTAAATTGATAGGCCTCACGGTGCGCTTGCCGCAGGCGCACACCGGTTGCGGCCATTACCCCCGGCGAGTCCGGCAGCGGCAGATCCGGGGGTGCGTTGGTCGAACGCTTGAGCACCGCGCCGGCCCGCGACCAGACCACAAAATAGAGGCCATGCGTTCCCGCGTTATCGAACAGGGCGGCCGTGGGGGGCGAGAGCCGGATCTCCCGGGTGTCGAGCCAACCGTCGGGCGCGCCGCGCGGCAGCCGCCCCTCAGGCCCGCTACGTCGGCGGGGTGGGAAATCCGGTCCGGAATCGAACGGGCGCGGTCCCGGGGGCAGTCCTGCGGGGGGTGGGCCCAGAAAGGGCGGGCGCCCGCGGACATCGCCGGCGAGGGCAGCAACGGCGCGGTCCAATTCCTCATCGATTTGGTGGAGGCGATTGAGGCGCTGGAGTTGGTAGGCGGTGACGCCGAAGCCGGTGAGGATGCAGGCCAGCAGGAAGGCCAACCAGAGCTGCAACCGCCAGCGGATGGATTTGATGAACATGGCGTCGGCTCAGGAGTCGATGCAGTAGCCCTGGCCGCGGCGGGTCGTAATCAGGTCCGCGCCTAGCTTCTTGCGAATGCTGAAGACGTGGACGTCCACCAGGTTGGAGAGCGTGTCATCGCTCTCGTCGAACAGGTGTTCGTAGAGCGCCGTGCGGGTGACCACCTGGCCCCGGTGCAGCGCCAGGTACTCGAAGATGGCATACTCGCGGGCGGTGAGGGGGACGCTGGCACCTTGTCGGGTGACGGTGCGGGCGCGGGTGTCCAAGCGGACGTCACGCACTTGGACGATGGGACAGGCCTGGCCTGCGGTGCGGCGGATTAAGGCCCGGAGGCGCGCGAGCAACTCCGGCAGGTCAAACGGCTTGACCAGGTAATCGTCCGCGCCGGTGTCCAAGCCGCGCACGCGATCGCGAGGGGCATCCCGGGCGGTGAGCATGAGGACGGGAGTGTTCTTCCGCTGCCGGAGCCGCTCGAGCAATTGCCAGCCATCCAACTGGGGTAACATGACGTCGAGCACAAGGGCGTCGTAGTCGGTGTTTTGGGCCTTGAACAAGCCCTCGTCGCCTGCGGCAGCGGTGTCCACCGCGTACCCTTCCTCCCGCAGCGCCTTGGCAAGGTTGTGCAGCAAACGCGGCTCGTCTTCGACGACCAGGATTCTCATGTCACATGCGCAGGTGAGCGCGGAGGCTGGCGCCCGGACTGGTTCGGTCCTGTTGACGCAACACGGACGTCGACAGGTTGCCTGCCGCCCGATTAAGATGGGATTAAGACCAGCAACGGCCCCCAACGCCAACGCGAATCCTCGCGGCTCCCGCAGGGGCCAACCCAGGCGTGCGGCTCGGCGCCTGTTGGCCTGCGCGTGGGATATTGCGCCTCGGGCGGGCTTAACGGCAGCTTAATCCGTTGGGTAGTATATTCGGCCCATGTTGAGCTACATGACGAAACACCGTGGACTTCTCGAACCGGTGGCCCTGCTGACCTTTTTGGGTGGCGCTGTCGCCCTCCTGGCTCAGATCTCGCCCAATGAACCACCGCCCGAGGACTGGCCGCCCCCGCCGCAGTTTGGCCCGGGCGGCTTCGGGCCGGGGGGCCCTGGCGGTCCCGGACGGGGTGGGTTTGGCCCGCCGGGCGGCGGGATGATGGGGCAAGAGGTCAAACTCGTGAAGCAGTTCGACCAAGACGGCGACAAGCGATTGGACCGCACGGAGCGCCAAGCTGCCCGCGAGTTCATCACGGAACAGCGCGCCAACCGGGGCGGGTTTGGGCCCTTTGGACCGGGTGGGCCCGGGGGACGCCGCGGGGGTTTTGGGCGTCCAGGGGAGGATCAGCCGTCGCCGGAACCTGGTCCTCGGGTGGCGCCCGCGGATGTCAAGTCCTATCCGGGCGTCTCGTTATACGACGCGCAGACCTTGCGCACGATGTTCTTGGAATTTGAGAATGCGGATTGGGAGCAGGAGTTGGCCGCGTTCAACAACACCGACGTCGAGGTGCCGGCTCGAGTGACGGTGGATGGGGGCGTTTACACGGGTGTGGGGGTGCATTTCCGGGGCGCCTCTTCGTACATGATGGTGGGCGAAGGCCGGAAACGCTCGCTGAACCTCTCATTCGACTACGTCCTGCCCGAGCAGCAGCTCGGTGGGTACCGGACGTTGAACCTGCTGAACTCGCACGAAGACCCCAGTTTCCTGCGCACGGTGTTGTTCTTCCACATCGCGCGGACCTACCTGCCGGCGCCGCAGGCGAATTTTGTGCACGTCGTGATCAACGGCGAGAGCTGGGGTGTGTATGTCAACGTGCAGCAGTTCAACAAGGAGATGATCAAGGAATGGTTCGGGACCACGCAAGGAGCGCGTTGGAA
>VHCO01000220.1 GCA_016871715.1 Verrucomicrobiota bacterium | reverse complement strand
AGTGGGGAACAATGCCATGCTGATTTCTCCTAACGTGAACGAACCGCCACCGGTCCCGCACCCGGCTGTTGGGACCTGTTGCTTAGCCAACCAGCGGATTGACCGGAGGAGGTCCGATCGGGCCATTGGGTGGCTTGCGTACTTCATCGGTCAGAGGAGTGTTCCGTTTGCAGCACGTGATCGCCGGTCGCACGGGAGCCATAAGCGCGTCGCTGACCGCATGCACGACGGCTCGACCTGTCCTTAAGGAGGCGGACAGGACAGACTTCGACAGAGAGGGGGTTTCTCGTCCACGACTCCGGCCCAGGGGCAACCCCATGCTGCTGGGGAGGCAGGCCACTTCGCGACGGCCCATTGCTGGGCCGCCCTGGCTACGCGCGCCCCCTGTACCGTTGATCTTCGGGCCGGCATGCCGCTCCTATACCGCCGGTTCTCGAACCGGCACGGGGCGGGCGTCTGCATCTACCGCTCGCTCCGCGCGACCATCCAGTTGTGTTCCGGACCTTGCCATCCGCCGTCCAGATCTGCACGGTAGGCGCATGACGGCAGTCGAAGAGCAGTGGAGCCCGGTAAAGCACTTGATCCTGGGTGAAGACCCGCAAGTGCGGGTGTACGCGGAGGTTTCCGTCTGGAACAGGAAGATTGGCCTGTTCCGCAAAGGCGAAGAGGAACGGCTGTTCTCTCAAGACCCCACGCCTGAAGACTTGGCCGTCCATAAAAGTCTGCTCCAACGATTGATCACCGACGGCGAGCACTTGCTTTCACTGATCCGCCACTTCGGCCTGCCTGAGAACCTCGAAGGGATCTCGTTGGAATCCGTGAGGGCAACCCTCGACCTCCTCCAGGCGGACTATCGAGGCTGGCACGACCCCATGGCAGCCGAGCAACGGGCGCGGTTTCTCCGAGAGGTTTTTCCCGATGTCCCGTAGTCCGCTCAACGAGGCGATTCATGAGGCCCGTTGCGACTTGCAGACTTGCGCGGAGAAGGACAAACCAGCGGCGCGGCAGAAGCTGTACGAAGTGCTCGAACAGGCCGCGTGCCGGGCTCGTACGCCCGCGCGGCCGGAGGAGGTTCTCGACGCGCTGCACGATGATTACAGGGAATTCCGCCGGATGAAACACAGGCAGGAATGGGCGAAACTGAAGTGGCGCGTACAGTGAGCACGGTGTCGTTGCGCAATCGCTGGTGGGCGAACCGCATGGACCGCAAGGCCTGGCGCCTCAACGGCCTCCGGCCCTCTCCCTGGACCTTCATCCTGTAACTGCTCCGGAAAGTGCTTCAGTGGCTGTAAGACCCTGCCCCAGTCTTGCGGTTCCCAGTCCAGATCCCGCCACCCTCCACGCTTCTTCCCGGCGGCGGGGGGACGAGACGGGCTATCCGCAACCACAGCAGGGCGGCAGGCCGGCTTGACCGCTTGGCCGGGAGCCAGCATCTTCGGAGCATGAACGGCGTTTTGGAAACAGCTGCAGCCGAGTTGGGCGCCTTGATCGTCCACACTTGTGGTACCCTCGACGGCGCCGCTCGCGTCAAAGGGCACCGCATTGCGGTCCACCGTGTAGCGGGTTGGTGGAAGCAGGGACTGACGGTCGAGGAGATCGGGGCGCGATTGTCCGCGCTGACACCGGCGGAGATTCACGCTGCCCTGGCTTACTATCACCTCCACCGGGAGGAGATTGAGAGCCGCCTTGAGGAGGAACGTGCGGCTCTCATCGGGCAAGGCTGCCGAACTTGCCGGTCTGTCGCGCGCAGACTTCTTTGAGGTTGCCGCCCGCTACCGGGTCAGTGCCTTCAATTGCCCCGCCCAAGACCTGGAGGCCGACGTTCGTCAGGATCTCAAGACCCTTGAACGACTCGCTGGCAGGTGATCATCGTCTCGAACACTGGCCCGCTCATCGCCCTGGCCAAGGTTCAGTTGGGTTTCCTGAACCGTCTCGCCTCAGATGGGCGGCGGTCGAGGTTGAAGGGCGGGCCGGAGACTGCGGACCAAGCACCAGAGATCGACGCCCGCCATCCGGTGCCAACGGGGTCACATCTTCGGTTGTGACAGCGGACCGAGGCAGAGAGCCCGAGCGGGAACCGAAGGTTGCGGCACTGTCTAGCCGAGGCGGCCTTGAGGTTCGGTGTGGCGATCTTGGGGATGCGCCGGGCTGGCGCGGATTGACCCTGCGCCCGTGCCGCGATACTGTGGGGCCATGCAGAACACTCTCAAGCGGCAAGAGGCCGGGAGGCAACGTCACTCGGGCCTCCGGTTTCACCATTCGAGCGTTTCTGCTCTGAGCTGGGGCGCCGCCGGCCTGCAGACGCACCACGGTCGCCAGCGGGCCATAACCCCCCATGAAAGCCTAAACCGATTATGCCTCCATGTTGACCTGGGAAGAGATCTGCAGTGATCCGCACCTGCAAAACTTGCCTTACAAGATCGAGCAGGACCGCTACGGGAGGATCCTGATGAGTCCCGTCAAAAGCGACCACAGCGAATTCCAGGGTAGAATCGCGGCCTTGCTAGCCCGGTTCTTGCCCGGTTGGAGTATCCTCGTGGAATGCGCGATTGACACCGCCCAAGGCACCAAGGTGGCCGATGTCGCCGCCATGACCCGCGCTCGGCGGTTGCCCTATCGCGGCGCGGCCAGTCTGCCGGTCGCGCCGGAGATCTGTGTCGAGGTCCAGTCCGGGAGCAACACGAGGGAGGAACTGGATGAAAAGCGTCGGCTCTACGCCGCCGGCGGCTGTGAGGAGTTCTGGACCTGCGCTGAAGACGGCGTGGTCGGGTTCCAGCGAGCAAGAGACGGGACGCGGTTGCTCCGCTCGGGCATTTGTCCGGAGTTTCCGCCGCAGATCGACCTCTGAGCGACGCCCAGGGCGCGTCGGAGGTGGCTCCCAGCCCTTCGGCCGCGCTCCTCGAAGTTCCCCATCGGCGCGCCGTCCACTCGCTCGGGCCGCTCGGACCGCCGGCCCCACGATGGCGACGTGATCTTGGTATTGAGCGGCGCTCTCGGCGCCAAGGACTATCCTCGCACGACCCTCGATGTAGTGGAGGCGGGCGACCGCCTCTTCTATGCGGCGCACCTTTACCGCGAGCGAAAGGCGCCCGTCATCTTGTGCACGGGTGGCATGGTGCCTGGGAGCACGCGCCAGACCACGCTGGGTCAAGACATGCGCGCCTTTCTCGCCCTGCTGAATCTGCCCGAGGAAGCGATCGTTGCTGAGGAGAAATCGCGCAACACTCGCGAGCATACCGAATACTCCCGGGCGGTCCTCAATGAGCGCGGCGCCCGGCGTGTGCTGTTGGTGACTTCGGCGCTTCACATGCCCGGGCCTTTGGGCGTCTTTCGCAAGTATTGTCCCGAATTCGAGTTCATCCCGGCCCCGACGGATTTCCTCTCGGTCGATCCTCCAAAACCCCCGCCCTGGTGGAAGCAGATCGCAAAGGTCATTCCCACGGCAACGAACCTGGCCACGGCCTCGTACGTCTGGCACGAGTACGTAGGGCTTTTGTACTACTGGATCCGTGGCTGGGTCTGATCGGCTCAGGTGGACCAACACCCATCGCCGAGGGCCACAAACAATACAAGACAACAAAACCGCCGCCGCCTTTGATGATGATTCGGCCCACGGGTCCCCACTACAAACGCAGGAGAAGACATCCCCCACATTCGGAGTCATCATTCGGAGACGCCGCCCCGCCGTACCGCCGGTGTTCCAACCGGCAGAGCAAGCGACCATAGATCCAGTGGCGCCCATGCAGTCTTCAAGCTCTACGAACCAGCGCGCGATCTCATGGACGTTTCCGCCGTAACCTCAAACTACAGCTTGCCTCACGCCATGTTCCTTCCGATGTCCAACGTCGCCCGCACCGGAACCGCAGCCCACCCCATGAGCGTTCCGTCGCAACCCGTTGCTCGCGCGAGGTGCCGACTCCACGCGCTCCTTGCCCACTGTCACACTTATCGAAGTGTGACGCACGAGTCCTGCCGCGTCTCATTCGGGTACAGCCATATCTCCTTGGGACGCGACCAGGAAGGACCCCTTCCGACACACTTCGGAAAGTGTGACCTATGCCCAACCCGCCTCCTCTTCAGCCAACCGCTCTTCAGCCAACCCTCTGGCGTACGTGCCGAGCGATCGCCAGTCGCACCCGCCTACGTGTCTTCGGCGTGCTGGTCGGTCAGCCCGGCCAGGGCGTGTCACTGATCGCCAGACGTCTGCGACGGCCGGAGTCCGTCGCCAGTGAATCGCTGCGGCTCTTGGAGTCGCGCGGATTGCTGGCCGTTCGGCGAGTGGGCCGGCGCGTGGAATATCGGTTGGGCCCGAGGGGAGGGGCAGGGGGGCTGCGCGCGGGAGGACTGGTTGCGGCGCTGGAACTCGCCTTCCGGGGGGAGCGCGATCCCGTCGAGGTGTTGTTCCGTGGGGCAACGGCGTTCACGCATCCGCGACGAATCGCGATCTTTCGCGCTCTGCAAGCCCAACCACGCACGCTACGCCAGATCGAGGCGGCCACCGGCATTCCCCAACGCGCCCTCGGTCGTCATCTCACGAAGCTTGAAGCGCGTGGCTTCGTCCGGCGCGCTCAAGGCAGGTACCGCATCGCGGACCGTGTCGATGCCTTCGGCCGGGAGTTGGCGCGGTTGGCCCTGGCCTAGCGGCGGATGGACGCGTCACACTTATCGAAGTGTGGCTCCAGCCAGGAAGTTGAGGGCCTTGGCCGCATCCTCCCCCGATGGTCCCCTTACCCCGACAAACGCCAATAGTGGCCTGAAGATTTCGCAGTCTTGACCACAGGACGCGCTACTGTCTGCCTTCTACTCTCTCCCCGAGCCTTCATGCTTTGCGTCACGGCGCATCGCCACCCCCCCCGTCTGGCTCCCTGCTCCGTCCCGCCCCCTGCTAACAGGGGATCCGATAACCGAGAACCGCCCCACTCTGGCGGCACGACGGGCTTGCGGAGCGGTTGCCTGGGCCGTAGGCTCAAGCAGGCATTATGGGTTACGCAACGATCGAAGATCGAGTGGACCGATTGGAGGCGTTATTCGGCCAATTTGGACCTTTTCTTCGATTTCTTTCCGGAGTTGAAGGGCAAGCGGTTAATTGGCGTTTTTGGGAGCTGGGCGATGCCCGACCCGGTGGTCGAGCACTCAACCGCGTTGAAGATCTACGCGCTGCGGATGGGGGAGGACACGATGGAACTGGCGAATGCGGCTGCGATCGAGGGAGCAAGCCCCCTCCCGTAGCCGGCCGCCTGACTCGATACACCCACCCCGCCGGAGCCCCGGTTTCCGATCGCGGTCGCAGACTCAACTCTGCTCCCCCCGAGTCATGACTCGGACAGGTACCAACCGGCTCGCGAGGCCCGTAGCGCCGGTTTCCGACCGGCATAGGTGCGGAGCGCACGAGTGCCGGGGTGAGGGCTGCCGAAGGGCACGGCCGAGCCAGGAAGGATGGCGGCGCTCTCCATCCGTGTGTAACGGGGTTCCACCGTCACCGAAGGTCACCCATCTGGCGCCGCCGTGGTCCCGAGCCGCCGTGGGGTCGGGCGCCGCCGGCGACGCCAGTGGCAGGTCGGCCGAATGCAGGGCGTTTTGTATGGCATCCTCCTCCTTGGCTCCCCGTCATTCTGCCACCTGAAATTCGAGGCTGCGCGTACGGCGTGGCCAGGCCTGCGGGGGGGGCACCGTGCGGCAGCCCAGACGCGCCATGGCCATGCGGGGTTGCGGCGAGAGGTGGCCCTGAAGTGTGGGGCATGGTCTACGATTGGGGCTCTCCGCTCGCTTCCTCCTCATGGTTGAAGAAATCGCATGAATGGTGGCTTTGAGCAATACGCCACTAAGCGTAGGCGGGTTGGGAGTGCTTCTTGTCTGGCAAGGGCCCCGGCGGTCATGTGAACATCGGCTGAATGGCTGAAGAAACGACCGATCTGGAAGCAGGTGTGCGTGAGCCGGGGTCAGCCAGCCCGGCACGTTTGGGCAGGATCCGCTGGACGCTTGTTCTGTTGTCGGCAACGGCTCTCGGTTGGTTGGCGGCGACTTTGACCCGGTCGACCCAGGTACCGGTTGACCGGTGGGTGGCGCGTTTGGTCAATCTTTCGGCCCACGTGGTCGTCCTTGGCCTTTGGACCCTGGCTTGGCTGGGCTTTTGGCGGAACGTTCTCCGCGGTTGGGGAAGGTGGTGGATCGGTGCGGCTGTACCTTTGGGAGCGGCGTTGGCATCGGAATGGGTTCAGAGGTTCATGCGGGGGCATGCGCCCGATGTGCTGGGCTTGAGCGCCAGTCTCATGGGGGTTGCCCTTGCCATGCTCGTCTGGTGGGCGTGGGCAGGGAAGGGGCGGACGATCGAGGCGGCGAAGGCGGAACGGGACGTGCCGAAAGGGAAAAGCGCCGAAGCGGCTGAGGCTGAAGCCGGCGATCCGAAAAGAGCGGGTGATCGGGCGGTTGACGGCACTGGGGATTTACGCGATGCGGATGGGGGAAGACACGATGGAGCTGGCGAACCCAGCGGGGCTGGGAGGCAACCGCCCTAGTCCGGCGGCCAAGGGCTGAGCGCGCCTTGGGTCACACTTCGTGAAGTGTGACGAGTGTGACGAATCGGAGCCTTTCCGGAGGCTCCGTGCCGGCTACGGTGCCGCGGCTTTCGACCGTCACCGAAGGTTACCCATCTGGCGCCGCCGCGGTCCCGAGTTGTCTTGGGGGGCGCGGGCGGCGGCGCCAGTGGCAGGTTGGCCGAATGGAGGGCGGTTTATATGGCATACTCCTCCTTGGATCCGCAGTCATCCGGCCACCTGAAATTCAAGGCCGCGCAAGCGGCGAGGCGACGCTGAGGGTGGGCGCGTGTGTGAGGCGGAGCGCACCGTGTCCACGCGCGGTTGGGGTAAGCTGTGGGGATGGGGTGTTGGGCACGCTGTACGATCCGCTCCCTCGGCTAGCCTCCTCCTCATGGTTGGATGAAATCGCATGAGTTGTGGCTTGGTGCAATACGCCACTAGGCGTAGGCGGGTTGGACCTGGTCAAAGGCAGAGCGCTCGATGCGAGCAGCGCGAGCGCGCTGCGGTTGGGTGGCTCGAGGCAGAGGGCTGACGGGTCGAGCGAGAGCGGATGGCGATGCCCATCGAGGCGGATTGAGGTGGATTGAGGATTTGACCCCGGGGTGGTGTCCGACTAGTGTCCCGCCTTTATTTTGCGATTGAGAGAGACGGTCGTATGAAGATTTTAGTCTGTGATCCCGTGTCGCCCAAAGGTGTCGCGGTGCTCGAGCAGTGTGCCGAGTTCGAGGTGCGGGTGTTGGAGAAGCGGTTGCCGGAGGCCGAGTTGGTGCCGGTGGTCGGAGACGTTGCGGCGTTAGTGGTACGCTCCGAGACCAAGGTGACGCGGGCGGTGCTCGAGGCGGCGCCGCAACTCCGGGTGGTGGGGCGCGCGGGAGTGGGGGTGGACAACGTGGATGTGGAGGCGGCGACGCAGCGGGGCGTGGTGGTGATGAACACGCCCGGAGGCAACACCATCTCGACGGCGGAGTTGACGTTCTCGATGCTGATGGCGTTGGCGCGCAAGATTCCGCAGGCCCATGCCTCGATGAAGGCGGGCGAATGGAACCGGAAAGCTTTCCAGGGCACCGAATTGTATGGCAAGACGCTAGGGATCTTGGGCCTGGGCCGCATCGGGAGCGAAGTGGCGCGGCGGGCGATTGCCTTCGGGATGCGGGTGCTGGCGTACGACCCGTACCTGACGCTTTCACGGGCCAAGGCCCTGCAGGTCGAGTTGATCGAGAAGCTCGAGGAGCTTTGGCCGCAGGTCGATTTCTTGACGGTGCACATGCCGATGTCCGAGGAGACGCGCGGGATGGTGAACGCCGCGACGCTGGCGCGGATGAAGAAGGGGGTGCGGATCCTCAACTGCGCGCGGGGAGGGATTGTGAACGAGGCCGACTTGCTGGCGGCGCTCGAGGGGGGGCAGGTGGCCGGCGCCGCGCTGGACGTGTACGAGCGCGAGCCCTTGCCCAAGGACTCGCCGTTGCGGCGGCTCGAGGCGGCGATATTGACGCCGCATTTAGGGGCGAGCACCGAGGAAGCTCAGGACAATGTGGGGATCGAGGTGGCCGAGGCGATCACCGCGTATTTGCTCCACGGCGCAGTGCGCAACGCGGTCAACCTCCCGAACTTGGACGCCCCCACGTACGCGCTGGTGAAGCCGTACCTGAATTTGGGGCAGAAGCTGGGTCGGTTGGTGGCGCAGCTCGGGTCCAAGCGCAACGAACGGTTAGTCATCACGTACGGGGGGCGGGCGTGCGAGGTGCCGACCGATCCGGTCACGCGGGCTGTGCTGGTGGGTTTTCTGGAGCATGCAGGCGGCAAAGAGGTCAACCAGGTCAACGTGCGGACGTTGGCCAGCGATTTGGGTCTGCTGGTCGAGGAGGTCAAGTCCAGCGAGCAGACCGATTACCAAGAGTGGCTCCACGTGGCGGCCCATGCCGACGGCCAGAAGGTGTCGGCCGGCGGCACCTTCTTCAGCTCGTTACAGCACCCGCGGATTGTGCGCTTGAACAGTCAGCCGGTCGAGATTGTCCCTGAAGGGGTACTGTTACTGTTGAACAACACCGATCGCCCGGGCATGGTCGGCCACGTGGGCAGTCTGCTGGGGCGGTCCCAGGTGAACATCGCCAGCATGAGTCTCCATCGCGATTGCGCCGGGGGCCAGGCGCTCACGGTGTTGAACCTGGACAGCGTTCCGCCGCGTGCCCTGCTGGATGGGCTCGAGGCCGATCCGGACATCAGCAACGTTCGTGTAGTTAAACTTTGAGTTCATGACATCGCGTTGGGTTTATCCTCTTTTGGGTCTGCTCGTTTGCAGTGCCGCCAATCCTCAGGCTGGCCAGGCCGCCGCGGCCGCGCCGCCCGCTTACCAACTGTTCCCCGACCCGGTGGTGGCTCGCGGCAAGGGTTTCACCGTGCGGCAGAGCGAAGTGGACGAAGCGGTCGCAGGTTTGAAGGCGACGCTCTCGACGCAAGGCCAAGCGATTCCGGACAGCCAACGGCCTGAGGTGGCGGCGCGCATGCTGGACCGCATCATCCTTACCCGGATTCTCGAACAGAAAGCCACGCCGGAAGATTCGGCCAAGGCCAAGACGCTCGCGGACAAGTTCATCGCCGACGCGAAGAACCGGGCCCCCAACGAGGAGTCTTACCGCCGGCAGTTGCTGGCCGTGGGGATCAAACCCGAGATGTTCGAGAAGCGCGCCCTTGAACAAGCCACGGTCGAGAGTGTGCTCGAGCGGGAGGTCAAGTCGAAGCTGACCGTCTCCGATCGCGAACTGCGGGATTTTTACGAGCGCGGGGTTGATGTGCCGGCGCGGGAGCTGCAAGAGACCATCGCCAAACTGGAGAGCTCGGGCAAAGACACCGTCTTCTATACGGACGCCACCAAGAAGCTGCAGGAACTGACCCAAGCCAACCTCAGCCGCATGGACAAACCGGAGCGGGTGCGCGCCAGCCATATTCTCATCTATACGATCGACAAGGTGACGCGCGAGGCGTTGCCGTCGGACTTGTTGCGCGCGCGGCGGGAGTTGATGGACCAGATCGTGGCGCGGTTGAAGGCGGGCGAGGATTTCAAGAAGGTCGCACGGGAGGTCTCCGAAGATCCCGAGGTGCTGCAGACTGGGGGCGAGTATGTGGTGGCGCGGGACGCCACCATGGCGCCGGAGCTCAAGGCGGCCCTGTTCAGCCTGCCGGAGAACCGGCTCAGTGACCCCATTCAAACCAAGTACGGCCTCCACGTGGCGCTGGTTCATGAACGGATTGCAGCGGGTAAGGTCCTCTTCGAGAAGGCCGAGGAGGACATCCGCCAGTATTTGCTGAACCAGGGGGTGCAGAAACGTTTCCCGGCCTACTTCGAAGAGCTCAAGCGGGACTACGGCGTGGTCCTCGAGACCGGGGCCGACGCGCGTTAGCGCGAGTCGATTGGTGGCGGTAGCGGCGGGCGGCCGCGCCTGGCCGCTGGACAGCCTGGACCAGAGGGGATAAAGTCCGGCGTCCGTGAGACCACGGGTGCCGCTTGTGTCTATGAAACCGCATGCCAACTCGCTTCAAGCCAAGACCATTGACCCTTGCCGGCCCCCCGCAACGCTGGGGCGGCGCAGTTTCCTCAAGAAGTCGCTGGCGGCCTCGGCGGCTGCGCCCTGGGTAATCAGTCTCGAGGAGCATGCCTTGGTGACCCACGGGGCGGCGGCTCAGCCCTTGGCGGCGGCTGGCGCGGCGTCGGCGGCGGGGTCGCTGCCTTTGGGGACGATTGGCCAGGTGAAGATCAGCCGGTTGATCTGCGGAGGTAACCTGATCAGCGGCTACGCGCACAGTCGCGACCTGATCTACGTGTCGCAGTTATTGAAGCATTACTTCACGGATGGGCGGATCAAGGAGACCTGGGCCTTGTGCGAGCAGCACGGCATCAACACTATGATCGCCTTTCCGGGTGACCCGCATGCAGTCGAGGTGTACCGGCAGTATCGGGCGGAGGGTGGGCGCATCCAGTATTTGGCGCAGATCGGGCCGAGTGCCGACGACCTGCGAACGGCGGTCAAGGAAGCGGTGGATAGCGGCGCGGTGGGCGCGTTTCTGGTGGGGAACCTGGGAGACGAGTGGACGCGGTCGGGAGCGGTGGGTCGGATTGGCGAGTTGCTGGGGATCGTCAAAGACCACGGTCTGATCGCGGGGGTAGCCGGCCACGAGTTGCGGACGCCGCGGATGGTCGAGCAGGCGGGGTTCGCCCCGGACTTCTACGTAAAGACGCTGCACAACACCAACTATTGGTCGCGCCGCCAGCCGGGCCAGAATCAGGAGGTCATCGACAACTACGGCATCGACAACTACTGGTGCCTGGATCCGCAGGAGACGATCGGCTTCATGAGCAATGTCGAGCGTCCGTGGATCGCCTACAAAGTGCTCGCGGCGGGCGCCATTGCGCCGCGCTCAGGGTTCAAGTTCGCCTTCGAGAACGGCGCCGATTTTGCCGCGGTGGGCATGTTCGATTTCCAGGTGGCCGAGGACGTGGCGGTGGCGAAGGAGGTTCTGTCCAGCCGGCTCGATCGGCAGCGGGACTGGATGGCCTAGGGGTGCCATGCCGCACATTAAGGCGGAACAGTTGCAGGAAGGGATGGTGGCGCTGGGCGATGTGAAGAACATCGACCAGATGCTCCTCATCCCCGCCGGCACGGTCCTAACGGCGCGGCACCTGAACATCCTGCGGGCCTGGGGGGTGAGCGAGGTCGAAGTCGTGGCGGGGGAGGGCGTGCCGGAGCCAGTCGACCCGATGGCGACCTTGCCGCCCGAGGTCCTGGCGCAACTGGGCGAGGACCTGCGGGCGCGATTCTTCGATTGGGACGATGCCAACCTAGCGTCGGTCGAGGTGTTCCGGCTGATGGTCCAGCGCCAAGCCCGGCGCCAAAGCGGCGCGTGACGGCATGACGGTGCCCACCCTGGAAACCTTGGTGCGTAGCGTGCCGACCAGCCTCGGCTCGCACGGGCCGGTCTTGGCGGAGATTCGAGCGGCGCTGCGCTCGCCCCATACCAGCCTAGTCTCCGTCTCGGGTGCGATCGAGAAGGACCCGGACCTGACGGCTCGCCTGTTGCGTTTGGGGAACAGCGCGTTCTACGGGTTTGCCACGCGCCTGGCGACCGTGGCCGAGGTGGTGAGTCTAATCGGTTTGCAGCAGGTGGAGGCGCTATTGGTCGCGTCGAGTGTGATCGAACGGTTCCGCGGCGTGGCTCTTGAGTTTGTCACGATGGAGTCCTTCTGGCGGCACAGCCTGGCTTGCGGCATCGCCGCGCGCGCCTTGGCCCTGGCCCGGCGTACGCCCAAGGCGGACCGTTTCTTTGTCGAGGGCTTGTTGCACGACGTGGGTCGGTTGGTGCTCTATGCGCAGGCGCCCGACTTGGCGCAGGACGTGTTCAAGGTCTATCGGGGGGAACGAATCCTGTTGCGCGAGGCGGAGTCGCGGGTGCTGGGCTATGACCATGCGCAACTGGGTGCAGCCCTGCTGCGGCACTGGCAGAATCCGCAGATGTTGGTCGAGGCGGTGGCCCATCATCACGCGCCGGAGGCCAGTGGCGCCGCGCCGATCGAGGCGGCGATCGTTCACGTTGCGGATCACGTGGTCAACGCCATGAGCGTGGGCAGCTCGGGCGAACACTGGGTGCCGCCCTTGCGGGCCGCCGCCTGGCAATCGCTCCATTGTCCCGTCGAGGTGCTGGCCACGGTTGTGGAGGCGGTCGATGAACAACTCGAGCCCGCCGAAGCCGTCTTCCTGGCGCCTCGTTCACCCGGGCTCGGGCATGAATGAGTCGTTCGATTCGGTCTATCCGGATTTCCTCAAGGCCGGGCTGGATCGGCTCAGTCGGCTAGGAGCGCAGGGCGAGTTGTTGTCGCTCTTCGCGGCGCTCGAGCATTTCCGGCGCGACCTGCATCGCCAGGATAGCGTGGGGGAGATCCTCTTGGCCAGTCACAGGTACTTGGCGGGGCTGAACCTGTTCCGCGTGGCTGGTTTCTACCTCGTGCAACCGAAGGACTTCAGTTTCGAGTTGGCCCTCTGCCTGCCGGAAGCCGAGCGCCCGGCCCTGGAACGCGCGGTCGAGCGCGAGATTCGGTTGGGGCGGTTCGCTTGGGCGCTGCGCCAAACCGCGGCGGTGTTTTTCCAGACGGGATCGCCGGCGGTTGGCGACGGTGGCGTGCTGCATCCCCTGACCCTATCCAGCCAGGTGTTGGGCATGTTCTGCGGTCTATTGCGGCGCGAGCTGGAGGCGGCGCATGAGATTGCGTTCAGTCTGCTGACCCTGCTGCTGGGCGCCAGCGCGGACGCGATCGCAACGCTGCGCAAGACGGCCCAACTCACCGATGAGGTCAAGACCCTGACCGGGCTGCTGCCCATTTGTGCCTGGTGTCGTAAGATCCGGGACGACCGCGGGTACTGGGAGCAGCTCGAGCATTACGTCGAGGAGCACTCGGGGGCGTCGTTCAGCCATGGCATCTGCCCCGAGTGCAGCGGCAAGTTCCTGGGCGCGTCGAGCGCCCGGACGGTCACTTGACCCGCCGGCGGGATGAAGGCATGCATTCCCTGCTCGTGGCCAGCAAGCCGGCCGCCGGCTGAACACTGTCACCGCCGCAACTCGAGCAACGCCCAGAGCCCGAACGCCGGGACGCGCACCTTGCTTCCTTCGACCGGCACCGTCACGGGTTCGGCACCGA
>VHCO01000219.1 GCA_016871715.1 Verrucomicrobiota bacterium | reverse complement strand
GCCGCCCGCAGCCGCAGAGTCCAGGTCCTCGCCTCGGGACCGGTCGCACCCGGAAGAGTCTCGCACACGGCCACCCGTTCCGGCGCCCCCAGGCCCAGGGGTGTGGCCAGCGCGGCCACCAGATTTTCCTCGTCAGCCGGGGCAGCCAATCGGTACACATCCACGGACTCGTCGTAGGCCGGCATGGGAATGGGCCCGGCGCAGTGCCAATACACCGCCAAGCCATAGGCATTCTCGGCGCTGGTCACTAACGGTTCCCAACCGCTCGCCCAGTGCGTGTCCCGGCCAGGCACGGTTGGCAGGGCAGCGAAATCGGCCGATGGAGCCGGGCCTGACCAAGTTGGCGTTGCGGCTCTTTCGCCGGCCCAGTCGTCGTCCAGCGGTTCGGGCTGCCCGGGTGCAAGCGCGAGTTGACGTAAGTGTTCATCAGCTTGCGCGCCAAATACCATGGCCAAGCATCCCAAGGCGGCAGCGGTCCAGGCCAGGGAATTCAGCAAGGTCGTTTTCATGATGAGAGCCTTTCTCTTTCAAGCTGAGTTGAGTTACCTCTTCTAACCAACACTCCCCATGCCATGTGCCCGGCCTTCTCAGACTTGAGAGGTGCCCTGCGCGAGTGACCGGCTCAGCGCCTCGGGCGGCTAGGCGGGGGCGGCGTCCGAGCGATTAACTGCTTGGCGCGGAACCGCTTTTTCCCCTGGCGTCCTCAAAACCCGATCCAGGTCGTGGACAGGTCGTTCACGCCCTTTGAGACTCATGAGCGTGCTGTGGACAGGTCAAGTTCGGAGCGCTGGCGGCGGGTTTGCAGTACAGCGGGCCAGACGCCTGCTCTCCCTCCGTTGCGCCCGTTGCGGATGGGGGCGGGGCACCTTATACGCGTCGTGGCCTCGGGCCAGCCGTCCAAGCCAGGTTTTGAAGCCCTCTAACTTACTGCCAGGGTTTTAATACTTGACACCGATAGTTGCTCTGCTGGCGGCCGGTGCAGCGTGGGGTATGGGTGTGGGCGGCTTGCCCGGCGGACGTTGGGCTAGCCGCCCGAGGAGCGCAGCCGGTACAGGTGGACATCCCACGGGCCAAACCGGTCGACGAAGGTGCCGTCTTGCACGGGGATCGAACGGTCCTCGCCCAACACCTCGGCGCGCGCGGCGCCGTCAAGTACCTTCACGCGAAATCGGGCCTGGGCGGAACCTGGCCGCATGGCCACAGCGAACAGGTAAACGTCGGGGCCGTGCCGCTTGGCCATGAGGGCGACGGGGACCTCGGGATCGTCTGTGGTCACCTGGGCTAGGCCCGGCACCGTCGGCTGATTCAGGACCGGGGCCAGGCTGTGGATTTGGCGGTTGATGGCGGTCACGGCGGCCAGCATCTCGGGATCGTCGAGCAGAGCAGATTCGTTGAAGCGCGGCTGCCACTCGTGAACGAAGTAGATCAAGCCGACCGAGCCATGCACCAGGGCCATCCAGGCTTCGGCCCGGACCTGGTGCGGCGTAGCCTTGGCCGTGGGGTGCGAGATCCGAGTGCATTCGAGGCAGTTCCAGACCGGCTTGTTGCCGCCGGTCCACTCGACCAGGCGCTCGACGCCCCGGGCCACGAGCCAGAGCTTGCCGCTCACGGCCGGTCGATCGTGCACGACCGGATAGATGTCGAACGAGACGATGTCAGCGCCTTGGACGTACTCGGGGTAGTCCTCGGGATGATTGGTGCGCACACCGCGGCCGTGCCAACCGTCCCAAGCCACCCCCTGGCCCAGATTCAACAAGACCGGCCGAGTCGGATCCAGCGCGCGGATGCGTTCGTAGTCGGCCACGATCTGGGTGGGGGCAATGGGCGGTCCGTAACCTTTGCCCGGACCGAGTGACTGAGCGTTGTCCGGTTCGTCTCCGTGCATCCAGCCGACGATCGTCGGGTCGTCGAGGTGCCGTCGCCCGACCTCATTCTGTGCGCAAATAACGCGCATGCCGGAAGCCTTGAGCGTGGCCAACTGCTCTTCAGTCGGGCCGCGCCACAGACCGACGTAGGTGTTAAACCCGGCACGCCGGTAGGCCGCGGCCTTGGCCGGCGGCTGCAGCCAGACGGCAATGGGGAAGAAGTCGGGTGCCGTCCCGGGCCCGTTCTTCCAAGCTTGGTAACGGCTAACGACAGAGGGGGCGCCCGCCTGGATCGAGGCGAGCACAAGCAGCGCGAGGGCGCCGCCCGCAACGATGCGAACAAGTGGAGACTTGCCAAACATGCTCATGCGACGTTGGGTCAGGCCACAGGTTGAGGGTAGGGCGCGCAGTCCTCTGCGCGCCGAATCCTCCACGGGCCCATAGCGGTTTGCGGCGCGGAGAGGACGGCGCGCCCTACCGCCAACCGCCAACCTGTAACGGTGAGGATGGCTTCTCGGCAAAGTGTTCACGCGGATGTGGAGTCGGTCACCGCGCCTCTTGCGCTGGGAATGCCAAGTCCTAAATCCTAGATGCCGAATCAGACCCTCCAGGGCCCGCGTTCGAGCCGGTGCAGCCAGGTGTTGGCCTCGGCGTCGTTGACGAACCGCTCGCGGGCGGGGTCCCAGGTGAGTTTGCGTTGGTGCCAGTAAGCGAGGTTGCCCAGATGACAGACCGTGACGGACCGGGCGCCGATCTCGACGTCGCAGATAGGCTTCTGTCGGCTGCGGATAGCGTCGACGAAGTCCTTGTAATGATTGCTGCTGCGATAGAGCTGGGTTGGCAGCGCCTCGAACTTCTCCTTCATCAGCGACTCGGGTTCGGCTTGGAACCGGCCACGATCGACGCAGACCTTGCCCTTCGTGCCCACAAACACCGCGCCGAACCGGTAACCCTCGAGGCCACCGTGATACAGGGTGACGCCGTTGGCATACTTGAACGTCAGGCGCTTCACCTCCTGGCCATCCGGAGGGACGATCTCGACCGGCCCGCTCTCATCCATGCCCAACCCCCATTGGGCGATGTCGAAGTGGTGGGCCCCCCAATCGGTCATACCGCCACCCGAGTACTCGCGGAAACCGCGCCAGTTCGGGAAGTGGTTGTGCACGCCCCGTGGGCTGAGAACCGAGTTGTACGGGCGCACCGGCGCCGGCCCGAGCCAGAGGTCCCAGTCCAAGCCCGGCTCGATCGGTTCTTCAGGTAGATCGCACCACTTGCTCGGGCCGCCGACCGACACGTAGACTTCCTTGATGTCGCCTATGGCGCCGTTGCGGACCAAGGTGCAACCCTTCCAGAAGGCGCTGTCGGAACGCTGCATCGAGCCGGTCTGGAACACGCGCTGGTTTTGGCGCACCGCCTCGACCATCGCCCGCGCCTCGTGAATCGTCAGCGAGAGGGGTTTCTCGCAGAAGATGTCTTTGCCGGCCTTGGCGGCGGCAACGGCCGGGTAAGCGTGCCAATGATCGGGGGTGGCGATGATAACGGCGTCGATGTCCTTGCGGGCTAACAACTCGCGAAAATCTCGGTACGCGGCACACCCCTTGAACGACTGGTCTTGTTTGGTGGCGTAGAACTCCTCGACGCGCTGCTTGTGATGCTCGCGCCGCGTGGTGTCGACGTCGCACACCGCCACAATCTGGACATTCTGGTGGGGCAAGAAGCTGTTCAGCAGATGGCGACCCTGCGTGCCCACGCCGATCGCGCCCATGGCGATCCGGTTATTGGGCTGAGCGTCGGCGGGCGCGCCCCAGACCCGAGCCGGCAGCAGGAGTGGCGCGGCGATGGAAGTGGCGGCGGTGCGGTTGAGGAACTGACGGCGGGTGAGTCGGTTTGAGTGAGCCATAGGAGCGGATGTCAAGGTGTCAAGGTGCAACGACGGGCAGCTTAGCGAACCCTCCGAGCGGTTCAACTCTGAATGTTCACCCTGAAAGTCCAATCCTGAATGCAGCGATGCAGCCAAGCCGTGCGCTTCGCGCTGGCAGGCGCGGTTCCGAGCTCGATCCTGGCAGGCAAGGTCGCGCAGATCTCTGGCTCGGGGCAGGCTGGGGACTTTTTTGCTGGCGTGCGTGGGTTGGCGGTTCAGAATTCAGGGGCGCAAGACATCTCCAATGGTTGTACATTCAAAGGTCATGAAGACATCGATTCACGGTTGCCTGTTTTGCCCGCCGCAGGTCGCGGTGTTGGGCGGTTTATCACTGGGCCTGCTCACGCTGATCTCGATCGGACGTGCCGATGCCGGCCCGCTGGCCGCCGGTTTGGACACCCCCCAGGCGCCGGCACAACGCGCGCCCGTTGCCTTCGAGTTGGCGGCGGCCACGGCTGCCGGGGAGGCCAAAGCGAGCGCGGCCTTACCTGCGCTCGAGGGGGCAGGGTGGAAACCGCTCTTCGACGGCCACTCGCTGGCGGGTTGGAAGGTCGTCGATTTCGCCGGACACGGCGAGGTCGAGGTCAAGGAGGGGAACCTCGTGCTCGAGATGGGGGCGATGCTGACGGGGGTGAACCTGGTCAAGACCAACGATTTGCCCAAGACCGATTACGAACTTGCCTTAGAGGTGATGCGCGTCGACGGGAGCGACTTCTTTTGCGGGCTGACGTTCGTGGTGGGGGATTCGTGCTGTTCGTTCATTGTTGGGGGTTGGGGAGGCGGCGTGGTGGGCATTTCGAGCATCGACGACAACGACGCCTCGCTCAACGAGACGACCAAGTACATGAACTTCGAGTCCAAGCGCTGGTACCGCATCCGGGTGCGCGTGACCCCGGCGAAGCTGGAGGCTTGGATCGATCGGGAGAAGATGGTGGACGTGAAACTGGAGGGCAAACGGATCGGCGTGCGCCTGGGCGAAATCGAGCTCAGCCAGCCGTTCGGGATCGCCACCTACCAGACGACTGCCGCTGTGCGCAACGTTCAGTGGCGTCGGCTCTGACGCGGCGCCGGCGCGTGCTTCGGCGGCGGGAGGCCACGCCTGGGCTAGGCGAGCGGGTTGTGCGTGCCGAAGGGTGCCGGACCGAGGTGCCAGCCGAGAGTGGTGCGGGGTGAGAAGCGCACTTGTTGTCGGTGGGCGAGTGGGTTAAGGTCCGCAAACGTCAACTGAAACTGAATCGGCAGACAGAAAGGTTTTTTATGCGCACGTCGATTAGCTCAGCCCAGCCGCGGGGCGGGCGTGGCGGTTTTACCCTCATCGAACTGCTGGTGGTTATTGCCATCATTGCGATCTTAGCCGGGATGCTCTTGCCGGCGCTTGGCCGAGCCAAGGCCAAAGGGCAAGGGATCGCGTGCATGAACAACACCAAGCATTTGATGTTGGCGTGGCGGATGTACGTGGACGACAACCAGGAGAAACTCCCCTTTGCCTACGCGGCCGAAGGCAACCCGAGCGATCCGAACTGGCCCTATGCCTGGGTGCACGGCATCCTCGACTTCAACAACGCCAACACGGAGAACTGGAATTGGACCAACACCCTGGCCAAAGGCGCCATCTTCTCGTACACGGGCAATTCACCGGCAATTTACAAGTGCCCGGCCGACCAATCCACGGTCAAGCCGACCAGCGGCCCGTGGGTCGGCCAGACCGTCAAACGAGTGCGAAGCAACTCGATGAACTCCTGGATGGGTATGAACGCCGGTGTGCACACGTGGTTCGGCGGCCCCGAGTTCCGCAAGTACCTCCGGATGTCCGACATCATCGACCCAGGCCCGGCGAAGACGTGGGTCTTGGTCGACGAGCACCCGGGGAGCATGAACGACGGCTTCTTCTGTGTCGACATGCGCGGGTACCCCAATCCAGCGGCCGCTGCCCTGCCGGACGTTCCTGCCAGCTTCCACAACAACGCCTGCGGATTCGCTTTCGCAGATGGCCACTCGGAGATTAAGAAGTGGATGGACCGCCGGACCATGCCGCCGTTCAAGGGCGCCACCCTCCCCAACGTCTCCCAGGCCAACAATCCCGATGTGGTGTGGCTGTGGGAACACACCACGCGCAAGTACTGACCCCAACAGGAGGCTCGCGTGTGAACTCATCCTCCCTTCGAAATCCGCTCTGGGCGGCGGTGGCGTTGGCTAGCTTGGCCATCTACATACTGGCCTGCACTTCGTTTAGCCCGGACGACTCGCGCGTGGCGTTCCCCGCCTTCCATCCGGACAGCGGCGAATTGGGCGTTTCCGTCTTCGACCGCGGGAGTGGACAGGTCGAGTCCGTGTTCACGCTCTCAGCCGCCTCGGGTCTGGAGGAGCCGAGCTACGAAGCGCGGGTGTTGCGGGCGCAATGGTTCGATGACCAGCGCTTGATCGTGGCTTGGCCAGGGATCTCGACGGAGGACACGGGCTTGAATGTGCTGACGCTGCCGGTAGGCAAGCCAGGTACGGTGCGGTATTGGCAGCTCGATGAGGTCGAGAAGGCAGACGAGCGCATGATCCGACCGCTGGCGGTGGCGGGTGCACACCTGTTCGTGGCCTCCGCCTCGAACCTAGTCGTGCGGCTGGACCTCGAGACTGGGCAAGTCGTCTCCCGGCAGGCCCGCGGCGAGGTGTCGGGGCTCTATCCCTCCGGCCAGCAGGACCACCTGTACTATGTCGGCGCCGTCCCCGGGGCCGAAGGCCGAGCCGAGTTTGGGCGATTGGAGGCGGGCGACTTCGCACAGACGCCATGGTTCGAGTCTACCTCGACTCATATGAGCCGCGAGGAGTTGGTCGCCTTCAGCCCCGCGGGTCCGGTCGTGGCGATAGCGGGTGACAAGGACGGGCGGGCGGCACTGACGCTGATCCGGGCTGGTGCCGCTCCGCAAACCCTGTCGGTTTCAGGTGAGGCTGAAACGCTGGCGCTGGGCGGCCTGAGCTTCTCGCATAAAGGAGATGCGGTCCTAGCCGCCTACGTCCGGACAGCGGCCTCGGAGACGAACACGAGCGTCGGCGTGGTCGAGATCCCGCTGGATGGCCAACCGCCGAAGCGGATCCAGCTCTTCACCGGTCCGGCGAATCTGGATAGCGACTTGGCGCTGTACCTGCAGCCGGCGGTCTCGCACGACGGCCGGACTTTGGCCCTGGTGAACACTTACCTGTGTGCCGAACCTGCCGCGGACGGCGAGGCCCAGATGCCGTGTGCCCTGTTCCTAGTGGAGCTGGACAAGAGCCCGCGCGGCATACGCCAGATCCCGTTGCCAGCGCCCAGGCCGGATCACCCGTTCGACTAGTCGCGTTGTGCAGGACTGGCTGAGCGCGCTCTTGGGTTCGGTTTGCGGCCAATACCCGAGCCATGTCTGGATGCCGGGCGGCTGGGCTTTGCCTTGCTGTCAGCGCTGCACGGGGCTTTACGTCGGTGCTGCCCTGGCCGTGCTCCTGCACGGGCGGTTCTGCCGGACGGTCACGAGCGCCTCGTCGTGGTGGCATGGGCTGTGTCTGCTGCAGATGGTGCCTTTCGGGTTCCACTGGGTGCCGCAGGGGCCAGTGCTGCGAACGGTCACGGGCTACCTGTTCGCGTGGGGCGTCGTCTTTTTCCTGTGGCCGGCCGCCGCAGCACGAATCGGAAAGGCGCGGCCGAACGGTCGCTCGAGCCGGGAGAGGGCGTCCGCGCCGGGTGCGGCGGAGGGTCCTCTGGGATGGCGCCCTGGGACTGCGGGTTACGTTGGGGGATTCGTCGCTGGGGTGGTGCTGGCGCCTGGGTTAGCCCGTTGGGGTGGTCAGGTCGGGGCTTACTTACTCGCGGGACTCGTGGTGCTGGGGGCCTTAGCCCTCGGTTGGCTGGCGCTGCTGAACCTGGTGGCCCTGTGTGCGACCGCAGCCCAGACCTGGCGCCGCCATTTCCGGCGCGTCGCCGCATGACCGACCGGTTCCTCTTCGTTCGCCCCCCCCGTCCACTCTGGCCGTTCAACGGTCCGGGCAGCGCATTTTGGCCGCCGTTGGCGTTCGCGTCGTTGGCCGCTGCGTTGCTCGAGCGCGTCCGAGGCCTGCGGGTCGAGATCCTGGACGCGCCCGCCCTCGAGCTGGGTTGGCGTACGCTGGCGAGCGAGTTGCGCCGGCGCCTCCCGACGTATGTTGGGTTGGGGGAAGAAGCGGTCGGTTGCGTCGAGTGTTTTCGGCTCGCTCGGCTGGCGCGCGAGTTGAAGGCGACGGTGATTGCAGGCGGCTGCTTTTTCGGTCACGTGGCAGAAGAGGCGTTGGGGACGGGGCTGATCGACGTGGTGGTGCACGGAGAAGGAGAGGAGACCATCGTCGAGTTGATCGAGGCTCTGCGTTCGGGGCGGGAGGACGATCTGGCGCGGGTGCGAGGGATTTCCTACGTGCTGGACGGCCGCGTGGTCCGCACGCCGGCTCGACCGCCACTGGCGGACTTGGACCGCCTGCCGTTTCCCGCCTATGACTTACTCGAGGTTGCGCGGTATGGGGCGCGGAGTCGAAACCACCCGCGTCTGGCGGCGATCGAGCTGGGTCGGGGCTGTGCGGCGGCGTGCGATTTTTGCGTGCTTTGGCGGCAGATGGGCCGGTTCGTGGGGGGACAGTTGACGCCGCTCTTACGGGTGAAAACGCCGGAGCGCTTGCGCGAAGAGATTCGTTGCCTGGTCCGTCGTTACGACCGTCGCTACCTTGGCTGGGTCGACCCGTGTTGGAACGCGCATCCAGTTGTGCCCGGTCAAGTCGCCGAAGGGCTCCTGCGCGACGGCCTGCGTGTGGGCCAGAGCGCGTGGGTGCGCGCGGACGCCCTCGTGCGCGACGAGGCCTCCGGGGCGCTGGGCGCGTGTGTCGCAGCGGGTCTGAACGAGGTCTACCTGGGTATCGAGCGGGGCGACGAGGCGGGGCTGCAGGCACTCCACAAGTCCGTTTCCCGCGCCCAGGTCGAAGAGGCGCTGGGTATTCTGCGCGCACGTTATCCGCAGGTGTTCGTGGTGGGGTCGTTGATTTACGGGCTGCCGGGCGACCAACCGGCCGATGCCCACCGCCTGCACCGATTCTCGCTCGAGTTGGGGCTGGACCAGGCGTTCTTCATCCCCCTGACACCTCTGCCGGGCACGCCGTCCTGGCGGCGCGACCTCTGGGATGCCACGGGCGAGCGGTTCCGGTCCTTCAGTTTCCTCCCGGGAATCGGCCAGGCTCGGGACCGAGCGCGGCTCGAGTGGGCTTTATTGTGCTCGTGGTTGTTTTACTGGACCCCCGCCCGAATACGAACCAATTGCCAATCCTGGTGCAGCCGAGATGCGCGCAAGCGGAGGTTGAGCCGCCGTTTGTTCGGGAGAGCGAGCTTGTACGCCGCGCGCGCTTTACTGAGGGGGCTCGGAGGCGCCGCACGGGGCCGTGGGATGTTGCTGCCCCGATGGTACCGGCGTTAGCCCGTGCGGAGCATCGCATTGGATATGTGGGCAAGTGGGCAAGGGTGTGGGCAAGGAGGATGGTTTGTTCTTATGCTAGAGCTTCGCTCGTGTTTTGTCTTGAACTACCTCGGCCGCTTGGGTGAGGTCCGCACAGCTCACCCAAACAAGCCCTCACACCTCACCATCGCCATCTCGTGCCGACGCCTTGTCATGGCATCGGCATTGGCCCTAGGGTGCCTGTCATCCGATCAGCGGAGGCCAATGGCGGTGAGGGCAGGCTCGTGGTCGCTGTCCCATCGCTATCGCTGGTGTAGGTAGGCTCGCCGGCGAGCTCGAGTCTCGGTCAGGGCGCTTCACGAACTCGAACCATGATGTGCATGGAATCCAAACACCAAGTCGCCTTCGTTCCTGCCGTTGGAGAGAAGGCAAACGCCCGCTGGGTGGCGCTGTGCGCCCTCTGCGCGGCACACGTTGTCGAGATGGTCTGCGCGACCGCGGCCGAAACGCTCTATGTCGCTCCAAACGGTCGCCATGTCAGCCCGTTCGCCACCTGGGCGGACGCGGCTACCAATATCCAGGCGGCGGTGGACGCGGCGCGCACGGGCGAACGGGTGCTGGTGTCGAACGGGGTCTACCGGTTGGCGGACGCCGTGCAGATCACCAACGCGATCGTGGTCGAGAGCCTCGAGGGCCCCGCGGCGACCACCGTGGACGGCGGCAACGCGACCTCGGTCTTCTGGATCTGGCACACCAACGCGGTGGTGAGCGGCTTCACCGTCGTGAATGGATACGCCGGAGACTACATGCTCTCGACCGCCGGCGGCATCCGCACGGAAGGGTTGGTCAGCAACTGCGTCGTTCGCTCCTGCGCGGCCGAGTGGGGCGGTGGCGCGTACGTTGTTTGGGGCGGGCGCGTGGTTGATTGCACTTTCGAGGGTAACGTCGCCATGCGCGGAGGGGCGGTCTACGTCTACAACGGTCGGGTAGAGAATTGTCGCCTCGAGGACAACGCCGCGGAAGAGTCGGGGGGCGGCGCCACGGGCGTGGCCGCGCGCGATCTGCTGTTGCGCTGGGACTTCGACGGTGACGGAGCCGTCGATCGCGAGGGGCCAGACCTGACCAACGAAGTCTTCGTCTTCACGAGCGAAGGGATCTACAGCCCGGCGTTCTCAGCCAGCAATGCCCTGGGCGAGGAGCTACGCTTGGTCTTGACCAACGGGATCAGGGCCTACGCCACAAACATCCACTACGTCAGGCTGGCAGGCTCCGATACGCCTCCCTACACGAATTGGGCCACCGCCGCCCACAGCCCACAGGCAGCCCTCGAGGCCGCCGACAACGGCGACACTGTGCTGGTCACGAACGGGGTATTCCATTTGCCTGAAACCCTCCTCGTCTGGAAGGCGGTCACCTTGCGCAGCGTCCATGGGGCAACGGCCACGATTCTTGACGGCGCAGGCGTGCGCCGTTGCCTGGCCTTGGCCAACGACGGGGCGGTAGTCGAGGGTTTCACCTTGGCGCACGGGGCGGCGGACGATGGCGCCGGTGCGTACCTGGAGGGTGGCATGCTGAGACGATGCATGGTCCGTGACTGCGAGGCGACGGGTTCGGGCGGCGGGCTGTTTCTCACGGGGACCGCGGTGGCGCAGGATTGCCTGGTGGTCAGGAATGCATCGCTTGGCGGCTCGGGCGGAGCCTATCTCCAACACTGGGCCATCCTGACCAACGTGACCCTCTCGCTGAACCGGAGCGGCAACTACCACGGAGGCGTCTACATGCGCAGCGAGGCCGCGGCGTACAACTGCATCAGTTGGGGCAACGTGTCCCGGCTCGGCCCGGACGACGCAGGCGACTTCTTCGCCTCCTGTTTTCCGGGCGCCATCGAAGGCATCGATCGTAACACACGCCGCGATCCCCTCTTCTTGGGTGCGGCCTTGGGCGATTTCCACCTGGCGGCCAATTCGCCGTGCGTCGATGCCGGCATCGCCTCCGCTGCCGCCGCCGAGCGCCTGGACCTGGCCGGCGAGTCGCGAGTGTCCGGCGCGGCCGTGGACATGGGCTGTTACGAACAGGGCCGGCTGCGCTGCGGGTTCGACGTCGAACCCGCTTACGGAATCGCACCCTTCGAGGTCGCCTTCACTCCGCGGTTCGCGGGCACAAACACAGCGGCGCTCTCCGGGTCGTGGGACTTCGACGGCGACGGCGTGTGGGACGCCGCATACACGGACGGCGCGATCGAGCGCTTCACCTATGCGCTGCCGGGCCGCTACGACGTGGAATTGGCCGTCGGCAATGCGGCGGGCGAAACCTACCGCGGCCGGGTTGACCAGGCGATTGCAGTCTACCGCATCCCCACACACTACGTGTCGTCCGCCGGCGCGCACGCCTGGCCGTACGATTCCTGGAGCGCGGGGGCGACCAATCTGGCGGCTGCGGTGGCCGCCGCGCGCGACGGCCATACCATCCACGTGACCCTTTCACGATAATGGCAGCTCCGCGTCCAACTGCCGCATCCTGAACAACTCGGCCTCCGAAAACGGAGGTGGGGTTTGCTTCTCGTACGGCGGTCTGGTCAAGGGCTCCCTCTTGCTCGGCAACCGCGCGGCGCGAGGCGGGGGGATCGCGGCCAACCGGACGGGTGGTGCGGCCTCGCACTGCACGGTCGTCCGGAACACGGCCTCGGAAACCGGCTGCGGCGTGTACGCCGCCGGCGGCACTTCCTCGAGGCGCCCCACGTTCACGAGCTGCATCATCCGCGCCAACGTTGCCAACGACTGGGCCGTGGACAGCGCTGTGGATCCGCGCTTCGTTCACTGCAACTTGAACCCAGATCCGGGCGGCGTGAACACCGTCACCGACGACCCGCGCCTCATCTTCCAATGGCGATTGCGCGCCGACTCGCCCTGCATCGACGCCGGAACAGCCGCCGACCACGACGACTTGGACGGCGAACCGGCCTGGGATCATCCCTCCTACGAACCCGCGGGCGGAACGACGCGCGACATCGGCGCCGACGAGTTCGTCGATGCCGATGCCGACCGCATGGCAGACGCGTGGGAGTCCGAGCACTTTGGCTCCGCCGCCAACCGCGACGGGACTGGCGATGGCGACGGCGACGGACTGGCCGATGCCGACGAATACCACTGGGGCACCCACCCCGGAGCCACCGATACGGACGGCGACCGCATGCGGGACGGCGACGAAGTGTTAGCCGATACCGATCCGGCCCACGAGGACTCGTTCCTTGGTTTCGTCAGCGTGACGGCAACCTCCAGCGCCGTTCAGCTCGTCTGGCGCGGCGGCACTCGCGTCGCGCAGTATCTCGAAGCTCGCTCCGCTCTGCTCGGACAGGAAGGCGGCTGGGTTCGCCTCTCGACTTACCTCCCTCCCACGCCCATCACCAACGTGTACACTGGCGATCTGGGCAGCACCCCCCACCGCTACTACCGCATTGCGATCGGCGAATAGCCCCACTCGGCATGGCACGAACTGCAAGTCGCTACTAAACTATATGACGAGTAAATAATACTTGACACGCATTAGCCCTTTGCCTATTCTCTCGCCCGATATGAGAAGAACCCGCATCAAAGTCAAAGGCCGACCGGCCGTCTACCACTGCGTCTCGCGCATCGTCGGCGCGCAACACCTCCTGGATGACCTCGGCAAGGAAACCTTGGTCCGCCTCCTCCGGCGCCTGGCCACCTTCTGCGGCCTCGAGGTCATTACCTATTGCATCATGTCCAATCACTTCCATGTCCTGGTCCGCGTCCCGGCCGAGCAGAACCCGACCGACGAGGAATTGGTCGAGCGCATGAAGGCCCTCTACGGGAAGGCCAAGCCCCGAGAGGCCGGCCTGCTCTATGAGGCCGAGAAGGGGTTGCACGACCATGGTCGGGTGGACGCAGACATCCGGAAACGGATGCTGGCGCGGATGGGGGATGTGTCGGAGTTCATGAAGGAGTTCAAGCAGCGGTTCAGCAAGTGGTACAACATACGGCATCAGC